>JBMOMH010000095.1:0-1121 GCA_049323135.1 Actinomycetota bacterium | reverse complement strand
GCGGGGGCGGGGCCGCGTCGAGCACCACCGCGCCGGCCGGCACCTGGTGCCGCCCGGGGTCGCGCACCAGCAGGCGGTCGCCAACCCGCAGCGGCAGCCGGTGGCGCAGGGTGAGCCGGGCGGTGTCCGCGGCCAGCGGCCGCAGCCGGGCCGGGACCGCGGCCGAGCCGACGTGCACGACCAGCTGGGTGGGCAGCTCCCCAGTGGCCGGTCCCGTGACCAGCCGCACGTCGACCTCTCCGGTGAGCCCCCACCCGGCCGGGCTGAGCAGGGCGGCGCCGCGGGCCACCTCGTCGCGGGGCACCCCGCGCAGGTTCACCGCCACCCGGGCCACCCCGGTGGCCACGTCGACCGGCCGCCCGAGGCTCTGCAGGGCGCGCACCCGCACCGGGCGCGGCGGCGCCGGCCCACCGGCCAGGAGCGGCTCGTCCCCGGTGCGCAGCGTCCCGGCGGGCAGCGTGCCGGTCACCACGGTGCCGCTGCCGGCGATGGTGAACACCCGGTCGATCCACAGCCGCACCGGGGCCGCCGGGTCGGGGGCGGGCAGGCCGGCGACCAGCCGGTCCAGGGCGGCCCGCAGGCGGTCGAGGCCGGCGCCGGTGACCGCGCTGACCGGGACCACCTCGGGGTCGGCCAGCGTGCTGCCGGCCAGGGCCGCCGTGGCCTGGGCGGCCGCCGGGCCGGGGTCGGCCAGGTCAGCGCGGGTGACTGCAAGCAGGCCCCGGGCTACGCCGAAGGCGTCCAGGGCGGCCAGATGCTCGGCGGACTGCGGCATCCAGCCCTCGTCGGCGGCGACGACGAACAGCACCGCGGGGACCGGGCCGACCCCGGCAAGCATGTTGGGGACGAACCGCTCGTGCCCGGGCACGTCGACGAAGGCCAGCGTCGCCCCGGACGGCAGGGTGGTCCAGGCGAAGCCGAGGTCGATGGTCATGCCCCGGCGGCGCTCCTCGGCCCACCGGTCGGGCTCCATCCCGGTGAGGGCGCGGACCAGCGTCGACTTGCCGTGGTCGACGTGGCCGGCGGTGGCGACGACGTACACGGCCTACTGCTCCCCGGCGGCCACCCGGCGGACCGCCTCGGCCAGCTCGGGGTCGGCGGCGGCGGGCAGGGCGCGCAGG
>JBMOMH010000094.1:0-11871 GCA_049323135.1 Actinomycetota bacterium | reverse complement strand
CCTGCGCCGTGCGGTCCGGGCCGCCGCCCCAGACCAGCCCCTGCGGGTGGCCGAGCTCGAGGTTCTGGCCGCCGTGGTGGAGCAGCCGGGGGTGCCTCCGGGGGAGGTGGCGCGCCGGCTGTACCTGGCCCACAACTCGGTGAGCACGCTGGTCCGCACCCTGGTGGCCGCGGGCATGCTGCAGCGGGTGCCGCAGGCCGGGGACCGTCGCCGCGCGCGGCTGCTGCCGACGGCGCACGGACGGCGGACGCTGCGCAGGTGGCAGCGGACCAACCAGCAGGTGCTGGCGGTGGCGATGGCGGCCCTCGCCCCGGCCGACCGGCGTACGCTGGCCGCCGCGGTCGGCGCGCTGGACCGGCTGGTCGACCGCATTGACACCACGGCGGCCGGGCCCGCCCTCCAGTTGACTCGTGCGCCCCGCCCCGGATCACCCCGGCATGAAGGCGTCCTTCTTGACTCAAGTGAGCCATCTCGGCCCGTGGGGACGCCGCTGTGACGTGAAAGCGACGGTCAGCTGACCCGCCGTCGTGGGGGGACCCGGCTGCGCCGGGTGCTGCCGCCCGGTGGTGGGCCGCGGTGGGTGGCATGTGCCGGTGGGGGTTGGGTTTGGCAGTCTGGGACCGCGGCCGTTCGCCGACGTCGTCTCTCCTTGGCGGGCTGGACCCCGTAAGTGAGCCTGACGCTGGGAGCCACCTTGAGGGCTGCTGACTGGTGCTTCGAGCCCGCGGATCAGATTTCCCATCGCCCCTGGCTCCCGCGAACGGCCGTGGCCGCCGTCCACCGTCTCACCGGAGGAGCCGCAGATGCAAGATGCACCGGACGAGCCCCTGTTCACCGACCGGGTGGCCGGGGTCGACGTCGCCAAGGCCACCGTCGAGGTCACGATCCGGGTGCCGGGCGAGTCCCACCCGGGTCGCCGCCAGCAGGAGACCCGCGGTTTCCCGACCACCCGGGCCGGGCTGGACGCCCTGGCCGACTGGCTGGGCTGCTGGCAGGTGAGCAAGGTGGGGATGGAAGCCACCGGCGACTACTGGAAGCCGGTGCTGTTCCTGTTGGAGTCCCGCGGCTTCGCCTGCGAGTTGTACAACGCCGGGCAGGTCAAGGCGCTGCCCGGGCGGCCGAAGACCGACCGGGTCGACTCGATCTGGCTCGCCAAGATCGTCGAGCGGGGGATGGTCCGGTCCAGCTTCGTGCCGCCCGAACCGATCCGTCGGCTGCGGACCCACACCCGCTACCGCCGGGTGCTCACCCAGGCCCGCACCGCGGAGAAGCAGCGGGTGGCCAAGCTGCTCGAGGACGGGCACCTGAAGCTGTCCAGCGTGATCTCCGACATCCACGGGGTGTCCGGCCGGGACATGCTCGACGCGATCGCCGCCGGCTGCCGGGACCCCAACGTGCTGGCCGGGCTGGCCCGCGGCACGATGCGCGCCAAGACCAGCCGGCTGCGGGAGGCGCTGGACTGCTCGTTCTTCACCACCGAGCACGCCGCGGTGCTCACGCTGATGCTGGCCACCATCGACCACTACACCCGCCAGATCGACGCGCTCACCGCCCGCATCGAAACCCTGACCGGCCCCTACCTGCGCCAAATCGAGCAACTCGACGCGGTCCCGGGGATCGGCCCCATCGGCGCCCAAGACGTCATCGCCGAGATCGGGGTCGACATGAGCGTCTTCCCGACCGCCGCCCACCTCGTCTCGTGGGCCCACTGGTCCCCGCAGGTCCGCGAGTCCGCCGGCAAGCGCAAGGGCACGAACTCGACCGGCCGCGGCAACCCCTTCCTCGGCGCCGCCCTCGGCGAGGCGGCGATCAGCGCGGGCCGCACCCAGTCCTTCTACGGCGCCCGCTACCGGCGGCTGACCCGACGGATGCCGAAGAAGAAGGCCCTAGTCGCCGTCGGCAACTCGATGCTCACCACCATCCACGCCCTGCTCAGCGATCCCACCGCCAACTACCAGGACCTCGGCCCGGACTACTACCAGCGGCGCCTGCACGTCGCCCGACAAGCCCGCAACCACGTGCTCAGCCTGCAACGCCTCGGCTACCAGGTCACCATCACCCCCGTTGACCCCGACACCGGCGAACTAGCCACACCCGCCTGACCCGTCCACCCGCCACCCGCGACGCCGACCCGCCGCGCGCTGCCGCCTGCCCGCTCAGGCCCCCGCTTTCGGATCAGTCCTGAAGGACGCCTTCATCGCTCAGTGGGGGGCACCGCGGCTACTTCCGGGTCCACTTCCAGCCGGACATGGCGCACCTCCCTCCGAGGTTGCGCCGGGTCGTCGAACACCCGGGCGGCTCTTGACGGATCCGCCCCCCCGGGGTCCATGCTGTCCCCTATCGTGGTCGGGGGGAACCCTCAGGGGGTTTTCGGTCCGGCGTGTCGGCGGCGGGGGGCGACGATGCGACACAGAGGGCGGAGAACGGAAGGGACCGGTGGGCGGGAGCAACCAGCCCGCTGGGCCTGCTGGGTGGCGCCGGGTGATCTTCCGGCGCCGTTGCGTGCGTACCTGAGCCTGGTCGTCGCCGGCTGGGCCGCGGCCACCCTGGTGGCGGCGGCGCTGGCCCCGCTGCGAGTCCGGGACCTGGTCGTGGCCGCGGTGCTGCTGGGCTGCGCCACGCTGTCGGTGGAGGCGACCCGCCGGCTGGACGAGCCGGCCGGGGTGATGGCCCGCGACGTGATGACGGTGTGGACGCTGCCGGCCGCCCTGCTGCTCCCGCCGGTGTACGCGCTGCTGTCCGCGCTGCCCATCACCGTGCTCACCCAGCTCCGGGTACGCCGGGCGCCGGTGTACCGCCGGGTCTTCAGCGTCGCGGCCCTCGGGCTGGCCGCTGGGACCGCCTCCCTGGTCGCCGACCTGGGCGGGCCCTCGCTGCACCGCGCGGTCACTGACGGCGGGCAGGTGGGGCTGCTCGTCGCGCTGGCCGTGTCGGCCGCGGCTGCGGTGGCCGCGCTGGCCGTCAACTTCCTGCTCGTCGGCACTGCCGTGGTCGCCGCCGACCCGGAGGCGTCCTGGCCGGCGCTGCTGAAGGAGCAGCAGGGCTTCCTCCCCGAGGCCGCGGAGGTGGGCACCGGGCTGCTGGTGGCGCTGGCCGCGGCTCGGGTGCCGGCCGCCGCCGCCCTCGCCCTGCCCGCGGCGGTGGCCCTGCAGCGCAGCCTGCTGCACCACCAGCTCCGCGCGGCCGCCCGTACCGACGGCAAGACGGGGCTGCTCAACGCCGTGACCTGGGAGCGGGAGGCCGCCGGCCGGCTCGCCGAGGCCCGCCGGACCGGGGCGGCGGTAGCCGTGCTGCTGCTCGACGTGGACCGGTTCAAAACCGTCAACGACAGCTACGGCCACCTGGTCGGCGACCAGGTCCTGGTCGCGGTGGCGGCCGCGCTGACCGAGGACGCCCGAGAGTACGACCTGGTGGGCCGGGTCGGTGGGGAGGAGTTCGCCCTGCTGCTGCCGCACACGGACGTGTACGCCGCCCAGGCCGCGGCGGAACGGCTCCGTGCCAAGATCGGCTCCCTCGGTGTCCCCTTGCCCAGCGGCCTCGCGGTCCGGATCACCGTCTCGGTCGGCCTGGCCGTCCTGGACCCCCGGTTCGCCGACGTCACCGAGTTCCTCGCCGCCGCCGACGGGGCGCTCTACCGGGCGAAGGCCGCCGGCCGCAACCGGGTGCGCCTGTCCGCCCTGGACCCCGCCTAGCCCTGACCCGACGCTGGAACCGGGCTCTCCAGGGCCGGGCTCTCCGGCCCCCGGATCTCCGCCGTCTGGCTGCCCGGCCGCTGCCCCCGGTCCGTTGGTCCTCCGGCCCGCACGGTCACTGGCGTTGCGCAGCTCCGCACCGTCCGCTGTCTCTCCGGGTAGCTGGCCCGGGCTCGGCCCGACCGCGGCCCCAAGGGTAGTCACATGCGGCCCAGTGGCCCCGCTGTACACGGCAGGTCGGCCCCGCTGGGTACGAGGGCCAACGTTGTGGTAGGAAATGTGGCCTATAACCCACATCTCCTACCACAGACTATGGTCTCTCTTCGGAAGCCCGTGGAGCCTGGGACTCCAGAGGTCCATGAGGCCCCAGTGACAGCGCTCTGGCGCTACGGTCCAGCCCCCGGGAGTTCGCGACCGGTGCGTCCGTCACCCGAGGGCGGGCGGCACACCGGGGGCCGCGCCGCGGTAGGCGAGCGCAGCCGGCCGTCGGACCTACGGGGGGCCGGGCCGCGGTCAGCGGAGCAGGCGGGACAGCCGCCGGTCGGCGAGGGGCTGGCCGCCGGTCTGGCAGGTCGGGCAGTACTGCAGTGCGGAGTCGGCGAAGCTCACCTCGCGCACAGTGTCGCCGCACACGGGGCAGGGCTGGCCGGTCCGGCCGTGTACCCGCAGCCCCAGCTTCTTCTCCGCCTTGAGGTCTGCGGCGGCCAGCCCACGGGCGCGGTCGACCGCGTTCCGCAGCGTCCCCACCGTGGCGGCGTACAGGCTCGCCACCTCCGCAGCGCGCAGCCGCCCGGCCGGCTTGAACGGCGACAGCCGGGCCGCGTGCAGGATCTCGTCGGAGTAGGCGTTGCCGATCCCGGCGAGCACCTGCTGGTCGCGCAGCACCCCCTTCAGCTGCGCCCGCCCGGCCTGGCCGAGCAGCTGGGCGAGCAGGTCGACGGTGAACGCCGGGTCGAGGGGGTCCACGCCGAGCCGGGCCACCCCCGGTACCGCCTGGGGGTCGGTCACCAGGTAGCAGGCCAGCCGCTTCTGGGTGCCCGCCTCGGTCAGGTCGAACCCGGCGCCGGAGGCCAGGTGCAGCCGCAGGGCGAGCGGGCCGCCGGGTCGCGTCGGGGCGGGCGGCAGTCGGTCGCGCCACTGCAGCCAGCCCGCGCGGGCCAGGTGCACGACCAGGTGGCAGCGCTCGGCGGCGATGTCGAGGAACTTGCCCCATCGGCGTACGCCGACCACGCGCTGTCCGGTCAGGGCGGTCACCGGCGGGTCGTAGGTCTTCAGCACGGACACCGCCGCCACGTCCACCCGCTGCACCGTCTCCCCGACCAGCCGACCGGTCAGGAGGTCGGCCAGGGCCTGCACCTCCGGCAGCTCGGGCATGGCCCCAGTGTGCCGCGCCCGCGCCGCCGGCACCGCCTGGTCGCGCTATGGACACCCACCGGTCACCCAGGGATCATGTCGCCATGCCGGGCGTCGTCGCGCTGCCCCACCAGGGGGCCCACCCGCTGCCCCAGCAGGGGTGTCACCCGGGTGCGGTGTACGTCGACGCCCGGGGCAGCGAGCGCCGGCTGCGGGTCAGCTGGCACTCCGAGCAGGGGCTGGTCGTGCTCAGCCTGTGGCGGGGGGAGATCTGCGCCGGCACCTTCCGGCTGCCGGTGGAGGACGTTCCCGCCCTGGTCGACCTACTGGAGTCCGGCCTGGCCGACGCGTCGGCCGAGGCGCGCACGCCGCGCCCCCTCGGCCGGCACCGGCCCCACCCGCCCTCCTAACCTGCGACGAGTTGCTGTTACGAGGGGGGCGGGGGGTTGGGGGTGCGCAGGGCGGCGACCCAGGCCTGGCAGGCGGCGTACGTCGGGAGGAGCCCTCGATCCAGGACCTCCTGCAGCGAGGGGGCCGCGGCGTCCCGGGGCGAGAGCAGCAGGGTCTCCCCGCCGGGCCAGGCGATGCCCAGATCCGGGTCGAGCGGGTGTACCGCGTGCTCCCGGTCCGGCGTGTACGGCGTGGAGCACAGGTAGGCCAGCGTCGCCGTCTGCGACAGCGCCAGGAAGCCGTGCCCCAGCCCCTCGGCCAGGTACACCGCCCGCCGGTCGACGTCGTCCAGGCGCACCCCGTCCCACCGGCCGAAGGTGGGCGAGCCGACGCGCAGGTCGACCACCACGTCGAAGACGGCGCCGTGCAGGCAGGTGACGTACTTGGCCTGCCCCGGCGGGACGCTGGCGAAGTGCAGGCCGCGCAGCACCCCTCGGCGGGACACCGAGCAGTTGGCCTGGGCCAGCCGGAACGGGTGCCCCAGCGCCTCCCCGAAGGGGCCCTCCTTGAACCACTCCAGGAAGACCCCCCGCTCGTCCCCGTGCTGCCGCGGGGTGAACTCGACGGCACCGGGCACGGCCAGCTCACGCAGCTCCACGGCAGCGAGCGTAACCGCCGGCCGCGGCCGGCTCCGCCCCGCCGAGGCTTGCCGCCTCCCGACACGCCGCATGTCGTTCTCTACGGCAATCTAGGGCGGGGCCTAGACGGGGCCATACAGTGCGAGACGTGGACCCGGTCCGCAACCCGTACGCCCCGGGGGCGGGGCAGCGCCCGCCGGAGTTGGCCGGCCGGGACGCCGAGCTGGCCGCCTTCGACGTGGTCCTGGAGCGGGTGGCCCGGGGCCGGCCGGAACGTTCCCTGGTGCTCTCCGGCCTGCGCGGGGTGGGCAAGACGGTGCTGCTCAACGCGCTGCGCAGCCAGGCCATCGGCCGGCTGTGGGGCACCGGGAAGATCGAGGCTCGCCCGGACCAGTCGCTGCGCCGGCCGCTGGCCGCCGCGCTGCACGCCGCGGTGCGCGAGATCGCCCCCCGGCACCGGGACCCGGAGCGGGTGGACGGCTTCCTGGGCGTGCTCAAGGCGTTCGCGCTGCGAGACGGGAGCCGAGACGGGAGCCGAGCCGGCGGCCGAGCCGGGGGTCGGGGCGGCGGCGTACGGGACCGCTGGCAGCCGGGCATCGCGGTGCCGGCGGCGGCGGGCCGGGCCGACTCCGGGGACCTCGAGATCGACCTGACCGAGCTGTTCCTCGACGCGGCGGGGGTGGCCGCCGACGTCGGGGTGGGCCTGGCCGTGTTCCTCGACGAGATGCAGGACGTCCCGGCCGAGGACGTCTCGGCGCTGTGTGCGGCCGGGCACGAGCTGTCCCAGGCCGGGGCCCCGCTGGTCGTCGTCGGCGCGGGGCTGCCGCACCTGCCCGCGGTGCTGTCCAGCGCCAAGTCCTACTCGGAGCGGCTGTTCCGCTACCTGCGCATCGACCGGCTGGACCGGGCCGCGGCCGACCTGGCGCTCACCGCCCCGGCCCGGCGGGAGGGGGTGGACTTCACCCCCGAGGCGCTGGACGCCATGTACGCCGCCGCGGACGGCTACCCCTACTTCGTGCAGGCCTACGGCAAGGTGACGTGGGACCTGGCCCCCCGGTCCCCGATCACCGCCGCCGACGTGGGCGAGGCCGCCCCGCTGGCCGAGGGGGAGCTGGCGGTGGGCTTCTTCGGCTCCCGCTACGAGCGGGCCACGCCCGCGGAGCGGGACTACATGCGGGCCATGGCCCTGCTCGGCGACGGCCCGGTGGGTACCGCCGAGGTGGCCGGGTCGCTGGGCCGGCGGCCTTCGTCCCTGTCCCCCGCCCGGGACAGCCTGATCAAGAAAGGGCTGGTGTACGCCGCCGAGCGCGGGACGGTCGCCTTCACGGTGCCGCACTTCGGCCGGTACCTGCGCACCCAGCCGGCCTGACAGGTCGTCGCCGACCCGCCATCCCCGGTTCACCCCCCGGTGACCCTCAGGTGGCGAGCAGACGAGACGATGAGGTCTCGTGGTCGCGAACGTCGACACCAGCCGGCAGCCGGCCCTCACCGAGGCCCCCACCCAGGTGGTGGCCCACCGGGGGGCCTCCGAGGACGTCCCCGAGCACACCCTCGCCGCGTACCAGAAGGCGCTACAGGACGGTGCCGACGCGCTGGAGTGCGACGTCCGACTGACCGCCGACGGGGTGCTGGTCTGCGTGCACGACCGCACGGTGAACCGCACCTCCAATGGGCGGGGCGTGGTGTCCACCCTGGAGCTGGCCGACCTGGCCGCCCTCGACTTCGGCTCGTGGCGGGACCCCTGGCCGGGCCTGGCCGGCGACGAGGAGCCGGACCGGGACCACCGGGCCGTGCTCACCCTGGAGCGGCTGCTGGAGCTGGCCGTGGACTGGGGCCGCCCGGTCACCCTGGCCGTGGAGACCAAGCACCCGACCCGGTACGCCGGGCTGGTGGAACGCCGGCTGGTGGACCTGCTGGACCGGTTCGGGCTGGCCCACGGTGGCCGTGCGGGGCCCCACCACGTCCAGGTGCGGGTGATGAGCTTCGCCACCCTGGGCCTGCGCCGGGTCCGGGCGCTGGCCCCGCGGCTGCCGACCGTGCTGCTGCTGGCCCGCGTCCCGCTGCGCCTGCGCGACGGCTCGCTGCCGACCGGCACCCGGATCGCCGGCCCCAGCATCGACATCGTCCGGGCTCATCCGGAGTACGTCGCCAAGGTGCACGCCCGGGGGCACGCCGTGCACGTGTGGACGGTGGACGACCCGGCCGACGTGGCGCTGTGCGCCCGGCTCGGGGTCGAGGCGATCATCACCAACCGGCCCCGCCAGGTCCGCGCCCAGCTGGCCCGTTGAGGGCTGTCCGTCACGCCTCCGGCGGCGCCTCCATCAGAAGATCGTGCGGCGCGTCGTGGCAGCGCTTGACGGCCTGCAGGTCGACCCCCACCCGCCTGGCTGTCGGGCGATGACCGGCCAGGCCCACCGATGGCGGATCCGTCCAGCCGGGGCCGGGGGCCACCGGATCGTGTACGAGATCAGCGATGCCGTGCGGCTTGTCCTGGTCCTCACCATCGCCCACCGCGGCGAGGTCCACCGCTGAGCCTCCCTCCTAGGTCGAGGCGAGGACGTCGGTCTCCAGCCGTGCGTAGCTGGTCTCCATCCCGTCGGTCATCCCGGTGGCGAGGATGGCGTCCCGGGTGGCGGCGTCGGGATAGGTGACCACGAGGCTGAGCAGCGTGCCCGCGGCGACCGGGGTGAGCGTGAGCTCGTTGACGGTGCTCGGGCCGGGCTGGCCGACCATCCGCTCGGTGGTGACCTCCCGGTACGGCGGCGCCGACTCGAGCAGCTCGCCCTCGAAGCCGAAGCCGCCCTCGCCGCCGTCGACCGACGCCCAGCCGTAGCGGTACGTCCCGCCGACGGTGGTGGCCACCTCGCAGACCGGCATGGTCCAGCCGTCCGGGCCGAGCAGCCAGCGCTGCAGCAGGGTCGGCTCGTGGTGGGCGCGCCAGACCGCCTCGACGGGGCCGCGGATCACCCGGCTGATCCGCACCTGCGTGTCGGACAGGATCTGGGTCAGCACGGCCTGGCCGGCGGCGTACGAGGTGAGGTCGGCAAGCACCGCGTCCATCTGGCCCATCGCCTCGCGCAGACCCTCCTCCATGCCCATCTCGAGCAGCCGCTCGAGGTCGGCCACCGAGTCGAAGTACGTCGTGGTCGTCACCCGCGATCCGCCGGCGGTCTCCTCGAACACGAACTGCAGGCGCATCGACGGCAGGTCGGTGTCGGGCTCGCCGGTCGACCGCAGGAACCCGTCGCGGACCTCGAAGGCTTTCCGTGGCTCGACCGAGAGCCACTCCCAGTACCCGCCGTGGGTCTCCCCGTCGGGGCCGGTCATCGTGTACGTCGACCGGCCGCCGGCGGCCGCGTCGTGGCGGGTGAACGTGGCCGGCCACGCCGGCGGTCCCCAGAACCGCTCCAGCTGCCGGGGGTCGACGTACGCCTCCCACAGCCGCTCCACCGGGGCGGGGAAGTCGGCCACGACGGTCAGGGTGAGCGCGTCCGAGTCGCGGACGACGGACGTGATGGGCATGAAGTCCTCCTGGGTCGGCCTTCGGCGAGGAGCGCGTCGAGCCGGTCGACGCGGGCGCGCCAGATCTCCGCGTAGCGGTCGAGGAGCGTCTGAGCCTGGCGGATGGTCTCGGGGTTGCCGCGGACGATGCGTTCGCGGCCGTGGGGCTGCTTGGTCACCAGACCGGCCACCTCCAGCACGGCCACGTGCTTCTGGACGGCGGCGAAGGACATGTCGTACGCCGCGGCCAGCTGGGACACCGACGCTTCACCCGCCATGGTGCGGCGGAGGATGTCGCGCCGGGTTGCGTCGGCGAGGGCCCGGAAGATCCGGTCCACCTCGTCCTCGGTGGCGCAATCTACAACCATATGGTTGTAGATTAGTAGGCGGGGCCGCGGTGTCAAGGGTCCCCGTCGGCGCGGTCGGTGTTTCCCCTGTGGACGCACCGGGCATCCGGCGTGCGAGAGCGATCGCCAGGGGGTCCGGTTAGGGGGTCCGGTGTGGCCAGCGCCCCCGGAGATGAGGCCGGTCGCGTCCGGACGCTGCGCGTGCCGGTGTCGGCCGGGGTGGCTGCCGTGCGCCACCGGCTCTGCGACGACCTCCTCGGGCGCGGCCTGCCCCCGCGCCTGGTCGACGACGCCGCGCTGGTGCTCTCCGAGCTGCTCACCAACGCCCTCCGGCACGCCCGCCCACTGGAGGGGGGCAGCGTCGAGGCGAGCTGGGCCGTCACCGGCTCGCAGGTGGAGGTAGCAGTCAGCGACGGCGGCGCCGCCACCCGGCCGGTGGCGGCCCACCCCCCGGCCACCGCCCTGGGCGGGCGCGGCCTGTCCATCGTGGCCGGCGTGGCCAAGGACTGGGGCGTCGAGGACCGGCCGGGCCGTGTCACGGTGTGGGCGCGGCTGGCCGCGCGGACCCGGCAGGGGCGCGGGCCGCCCTGGCCCTGAGCCTGGTCACGGTGTGGAGATCGTCCACCACGTCCCGTACGGCGGCCCGGCCATCCGGGGCCGTTCGGGGTAGCGGCCGGCAAAAGTTCTCGCAAATCGCCGGGGTTGGGCGTGTCGCGGCCGGTGGAGGCGCTAGCGTCAGCGCTGGGTCCGGGCGCTGCTGTTTCCCCCGTCGGCAGCGCTCGGGCCCGTCCAGTTCACCGGCCGGCCACCGGTAACAATGTGGCAACGCCTCGTCTCACCAGGCACACCCGTGGGTTGGGCCGCCGGGACACCAGGGACAATCGGGACGTGACCACCACGACGACGCGCGGCCCCCGCGCGTCCGTGGATGGTCTGGATGGTCCCCCGTCGGCCGCCACCTGGGCCTGGCCGCCCTGGGCCGTCGGCGCCGGCGTGTTCCTCGTCGGCGTCGCGCCGCTGCTCCTCTCCTACGGGCGCTGGCTGGCCCCGCAGCTGCGGTTCGTCGACCTCGAGGTGTACCGCGACGCGGGCATCAGCGTGCTGCTCGGGCGCCCGGTGTACCACTTCCTCACCCCGGTGCCGCAGCTCCTCCCCTTCACCTACCCCCCGTTCGCCGCCCTGCTCGCCATCCCCCTGGGGCTGCTGCCTCTCGGCCTGACCCAGGCCCTGTGGACCGCCGGCCAGCTCGGCCTGCTGCTGTGGATCGTGTCCGTCGCGTTCCGGCCGCTGCTGGCCCGCGCCGGGCTGCTGGCCCCCGTCGCCCTGGGCGCCGTCGCGGCCGCCGTCGCGTGGATCGAACCGGTCCGGGACGGGCTGCGCTTCGGTCAGGTGGGCCTGCTGCTGACCGCCCTGGTCCTCGCCGACTACGCGGTGCGCGCGCCCCGCTGGCCGCGGGGGATGCTCATCGGGCTGGCCACCGCCCTCAAGCTGACCCCGGGGGTGTTCATCGTCCACCTGTGGCTGTCCGGGCGGCGGCGCGAGGCGCTGACCGCGGCCGGGACGGCGGTGGCCGCCACCGTGGGCACCTTCCTGCTCATTCCCCGGGACAGTGGGGCCTTCTGGTTCGCCGCCCTGTTCCAGCCGGACCGGCTGGGCGTCAACGCCGGCACCTCGAACCAGTCGGTGCGCGGCCTGCTGCTGCGGTCCCTGCTGCCCGGCCCCCTGCAGACCGTGCTGGTGCTCGCCGCGCTCACCGCGGTCGCCGTGGTCGGGTTCCGCCTGGCCACCCGGGCCACCCGCTCCGGGCACGACCTGGGCGGCATGGCGATCGTCGGGCTGCTCGCGGTGCTGCTGTCCCCGGTGGCGTGGATCCACCACCTGGCCTGGTTCGTCGTTGGCCTCGGGGTCCTCGTCGGGGACGGCCGGGACCGGGCCCGGGTGCGCTGGGCG
>JBMOMH010000093.1:3658-11881 GCA_049323135.1 Actinomycetota bacterium | reverse complement strand
TGCCGGGCCGTCTCGGCGGCCTCGCCCCCCACGTCCTGCAGGGTCTGCACGGTCTCGCGTACGTGCCGCTGGTTGAGCATGCTGCGGGCCGCTTCGCGGAGCTGCTCGTAGCGTTCCCGCCCGGCCCGGGCCCCCATCACGTACCCCGCGGCGAAGCCGGTGATGAAGGCTGCCTTCCTGCGCATCCGAGGACTCCCTCCGCTGGTGTCGCCTGCGCAGAGGAGTACCCGATCGCCGCGCAGGAAACCCCGCCACCATGATCCTTGCGCCCGAATGCTGGTCGCGGACGCCGGTGCCGTCCCGGGTCTGCGCCGTGGCGGATGCGGTAACCTGGGCGCCTGTGCCCGACCGGCAGGTCGGGGCCGATCCCGCGTAGCTCAACTGGCAGAGCGTCCGGCTGTTAACCGGCAGGTTACAGGTTCGAGTCCTGTCGCGGGAGCCATGATCGTCCCGCCTGGCGGTCGGTCGTGGGTCGGGGGCGGTAGCTCAGCCGGTCAGAGCAAGGGACTCATAATCCCTCGGTCGTGGGTTCGAGTCCCACCCGCCCCACGCGGCGCCACGAAGGTCAGACCGCCATATCCGCAGCACCTGGCTGGCCATTCGCTAGCCAGGCCAGGGCGGGCAGCCGAGCGAACACCGGGCAGGCTCGGGCTGCCGTGGACCCACGATGATCGACTGTGAAGTTCTCGACGCGACACGCCGGTGTCAACGCCAACAACGTCACAGTCGATCAGCTGGGTCGGCGAATCGGCACCCACCTGCCGCTGGGGCTCGGCGAGTCCGCGCCACGAGGGTCACCTCGGTGCCGCGACGGCAAGCCCTGCTGCCGCTGCGGCCGCAGCGAGGCGATCGTCGTAGGTGACAATGCGGGCCAGGCTTTCGCCCAGCAGCTGTGCCGTGGCGAGATGGATCGCGTCGAGGGAGCGCAGCTCGACGGGTCGCAGGGAGCCGGCGGCCGTAAGCACGCGGTCGTTCACTCGCACCAGGTCCAGCCGCCGCAACGCATCCCGGCCTCGGCGCACGGCTGCGGGGCCGAGCGGAAGGAGTGCGCGGGCGACCTCGGTCTGGGCGAGTGCGCTCGTGACGTGCGGTTTCCGTCGGAGCAGGTATCGCCGCAAGACCGACGACTCGGGTTCGGCAACGACCAGCTTCACGATCGCCGACGAGTCCAGGTAGGTGACGCGGCTACCGCTCATCGCGCCGGAGGCGGGCGAGAATGCTCGACGGCGCCTCGACGTCTTCGGGCAGGGCCAGTGGTTCCGGAAGGTCGTCCAGGCTGGCCTCCGCGGCAACGAGGTCCCCCGACGCGCGCAGGCGGGCAACGGTGTCGGACTGGGGCAACGGTGCGAGGACGGCAACGGGCCGGCCGCGATCGGTCACCTCGATCGACTCACCGGCCTCTACACGGCGCAGCAACTCGCTGGCTCGTTGCCGTAGCTCTCGGACCCCAACACTTGCCATGTGCTATTTGTAGCATCTGGCTGCGGTCCCGGCAAGAGGTCGTTATGCAGACCCAACGAGCATCGCAAGGTCGTCTGTTCCCGGAACCGGCGTTACAGCACCGGCTCGTTCTTGCCCAGGACGACGACCCCCGCCGGGCTGACGGCGTACCGCTGCCGGTCCGCCGCCACGTCGACCCCCAGCCGGGCGCCGTCGGGGACGTGCACCAGCTTGTCGAGGATGGCCTTGCGCACCACCGCGTCACGCCCGACGACCACCCCCGGCAGCAGCACCGAGTCCTCCACCACGGCGCCGGGCTGCACCACGACGCCGGGGGAGAGCACCGAGTGGGTGACCGTGCCGCCCGCCACGATGGCCCCGTTGCTCACCATCGACTCATGGGCGCTGCCTCCCTCGACGAACTTCACGGGGGGCAGCTGCGGCAGCGACGTGTAGATGGGCCACTGCTGGTTGTACAGGTTGAACACGGGATGGATCGAGATCAGGTCCACGTGGGCCTCGTAGTAGGAGTCCACCGTCCCCACGTCCCGCCAGTAGCCCCGGTCGCGCTCGGTGGTCCCGGGCACGTCGTTGTCGGTGAAGTCGTACACCTGGGCGGCGTGCGCGTCGACCAGCATCGGGATGATGTTCCCGCCCATGTCGTGCCGGGAGGCCTCGTCGACGCTGTCGGCCTTCAGCGCCTCGACCAGCGCCTCGGTGCTGAACACGTAGTTGCCCATCGAGGCGAAGGTCTCCTCGGGGGCGTCGGGCAGGCCCGGCGGGTCCGCCGGCTTCTCCAGGAAGGCGGCGATGTCCCGCCCGTTGGCCGCGGTCTGGATGATGCCGAACGCCGACGCCTCGCGGCGGGGGACCCGGATGCCGGCCACGGTGACCCCGGCGCCGGAGTCGATGTGCTGGGCGACCATCTGCGCCGGGTCCATCCGGTAGACGTGGTCGGCGCCGAACACGACGATGTAGTCCGGCTGCTCGTCGTACACCAGGTTCAGGCTCTGGAAGATGGCGTCCGCGCTGCCCGTGTACCAGCGGGGGCCCAGCCGCTGCTGGGCCGGCACCGGGGTCACGTAGTTGCCGAGCAGCCCCGACATCCGCCAGGTGAGGGAGATGTGCCGGTCCAGCGAGTGGGACTTGTACTGGGTCAGCACGCAGATCCGCAGGTAGCCGGCGTTGACCAGGTTGGACAGGGCGAAGTCCACCAGCCGGTACTGGCCGCCGAAGGGCACCGCGGGCTTGGCCCGGTCCCGGGTCAGCGGCATGAGCCGCTTGCCTTCGCCGCCGGCGAGCACGATGCCTAGGACGCGTCTGCCCTTTGCCATGGCCAGACCCTAGTGTGAGCGCATGCGCGTGGCGATGCTCACCCGGGAGTTTCCCCCCGACGTGTACGGCGGGGCCGGCGTGCACGTCGACTTCCTCGTCCGGGAGCTGCGCCGGCTCGTCGACGTCGACGTCCACTGCTTCGGTGACCCCCGCCCGGGGGCGGTGGCCCACCAGCCGGACCCCCGGCTGGCCGGGGCGAACGCAGCGCTGCAGACGCTGTCGGTGGACCTCGCCTTCGCGGCGGCCGTCGCGGGGTGCGACGTGGTGCACTCGCACACCTGGTACGCCAACCTCGGCGGGCACCTGGCCCGGCTGCTGCACGGGGTGCCCCATGCGGTCACCGCGCACAGCCTCGAGCCGCGCCGGCCGTGGAAGGCCGAGCAGCTCGGCGGGGGGTACGCCGTGTCCAGCTGGGCCGAGCGGACGGCGTACGAGGCCGCCGACGCCGTCGTCGCGGTGAGCGCCGGGATGCGCGAGGACATCCTCGCCGTGTACCCGTCCCTCGACCCGGCGCGGGTCCACGTCATCCGCAACGGCATCGACACCAGGCTGTACCACCCGGTCGAGGACGACCGGGTGCTCGACCGGCTGGGGGTGGCCCGGGACCGGCCCTCGGTGGTCTTCGTGGGGCGGATCACCCGGCAGAAGGGCGTGGGGCACCTGCTGGCCGCCGCCCACCACTTCGCCCCGGAGGTCCAGCTGGTGCTCTGCGCGGGCGCCCCGGACACCCCGGAGATCGGGGCGGAGACCGCGGCCGCGGTCCGGGAGCTGCAGGCGCATCGCGACGGTGTGGTGTGGGTGGAGCAGGTGCTGCCGCGGGAGGACGTGGTGGCGCTGCTCAGCCACGCGACGCTGTTCGTCTGCCCGTCGGTCTACGAGCCCCTGGGCATCGTGAACCTCGAGGCGATGGCCTGCGGGTGTCCCGTCGTGGCCAGCGCCGTCGGCGGCATCCCGGAGGTCGTCGAGCACGGCGTCACTGGCCTGCTGGTCCCCTACGACCCGGCGGACCCGGGGGCGTTCGAGGCCGGCCTGGCCGAGGCAGTCAACGACCTCGTCGCCGACCCGCAGCGGGCCCGGGCCATGGGGGAGGCCGGTCGACGCCGGGTGGTGGCCGAGTTCGGGTGGGACGCCGTCGCCGCGGCCACCGTGGCGCTCTACCGCCGGCTCACCAGCTAGAACGCCAGAACGCTAGAAGCGGAACGGCTTGGGCGGGGGAGCCAGGCTGGCCCGGGGGCACGAAGGCAGGTCCAGCCCCCCGAAGCCCAAGGCCTCGTCGGTGAGCCGGTCCACCGTCCAGCCGTGCGCCGTGCCCAGCCGGGTGACCGTGACCCGGTAGAGGGTGATCTCGTACCGGGTGGGCGTGCCGTAGGCCACCTGGATGGCCCCGATCAGCTCGGCACCGCCCCGGTCCCCGGGGCCGGCCCAGGGCCGGTCGTAGCGGCTCCACAGCGACGGCTCGGCGTGCCACAGCCCCCCGGCGTACACGTCGCGCAGGGCCAGCTCGACGAGGATGGCCCGGGCCGCCTCCTCGGGCACCACCGCGGCGGGCCGGATCACCTGGGTGACCACGCCCTCGTCGTACGCCTCCCGGACCAGCACCTCGGGGTTGCTCGTTGGGTCGCCGGGCTCCGTCATCGCCATCCTTGTCCAGATCGTTCTCGGCTGTCCGTCCCCGTCGGGGGCCTTCGGTGTGCCTTGGCACGCCGGGGGCCTGCGGTGTGCATCGGCGCGCCGGGGGCCGGACTTCAGTACGAACCTGACCCGGGGGCTGGTACTGCTGTGGCTTCTGGTGCACAATGACGCCTGACGCGGGGATCTCCCGGACGAGGCCGCTGGGGAAGGCGCACCTCGAACCAGATGGAGGTCCCGGTGTCGACTCGTGGCGTCGTGTACGTACACTCCGCGCCCCCGGCGCTGTGCCCGCACGTCGAGTGGGCCCTCGCCGGGGTCCTTGGCGTGCGCGTCTCGCTGGACTGGATCCCGCAGCCGGCGTCGCCGGGCACGCTGCGCACCGAGCTGTCCTGGCAGGGTGCCGCCGGGGTGGGTGGGCAGCTGGCCTCGGCGCTGCGCGGCTGGCGGCTGCTGCGCTTCGAGGTCACCGAGGAGCCGAGCCCCGGCTGCGAGGGGGCCCGGTACAGCGGCACGCCGACGCTGGGCGTCTTCGCCGCCGTCACCGGCGTGCACGGCGACCTGCTGGTCGGGGAGAACCGGATCCGCGCCGCCGTGGCCGCCGCGGAGGCCGCGGCCAGCGGGGGCGCGGACCTGGGGGCGGCGTTGCGGGCCGAGCTGGACGCACTGCTGGGGCGCCCCTGGGACGACGAGCTCGAGCCGTTCCGCTACGCCGGGGAGGGCGCGCCGGTCCGCTGGCTGCACCAGGTTGGCTGACCTCCCATCGGATGAAGGCGTCCTTCTGTACTCACTTCGGGACAGAAGGACGCCTTCATGCGGTTTGGGGGCTGCCGGGGGCTGCTAGAGGGGGATGTTGCCGTGGCGGCCGCGGGCCGGGGGGGCCTCGGCGATGGCCCGGGCCAGGGCGCTGCGGGTGCGCTCCGGCGGCACCACCTCGTCGACCACCCCGAGGTCCCGGGCCCGGGCCAGCCCACCCGCCAGCTGCTCGTGCTCGGCGGCCAGCTCCAGCTCCATGGCCGCACGCTGCTCCTCGGGCACCTCGGCCAGCCGGCGCCGGTGCAGGATCCGCACCGCGGCCACCGCGCCCATCACCGCCACCTCCGCGGTCGGCCAGGCCAGCACCCGGGTCGCCCCCAGCGCGCGGGAGTTCATCGCGATGTACGCCCCGCCGTACGCCTTGCGGGTGATCAGGGTGACCCGGGGGACGGTAGCCTCGGCGAAGGCGTGCAGCAGCTTGGCGCCGCGGCGCACCACGCCGTCCCACTCCTGGCCGACACCCGGCAGGTAGCCCGGGACGTCGACGAGGACGACCAGCGGCACCCCGAAGGCGTCGCACATCCGGACGAACCGGGCGGCCTTCTCCGCAGACGCGGCGTCCAGGCAGCCACCTAGCCGCAGCGGGTTGTTCGCGACGACGCCGACCGTACGCCCCCCGAAACGGCCCAGGGTGGTGACCACGTTGGGGGCCCAGCGGGGGTGCAGCTCGACCCCCGGGGCGTCCAGCAGCCGGTCGACCAGCGGGTGCACGTCGTAGGCCCGCTTCACGCTCTCCGGCAGCAGCCCGGCCAGGTCGACGTCCTCCACCGGACCCAGCTGGCCGGGGGTGCCGAGCAGGTGGGTGATGCGGCGGGCCTCGTCGTACGCCGCCTGCGTGGACTCGGTGACCACGTGCACGACCCCGCTGCGCCGCCCGTGCGGCTCCGGCCCGCCCAGCCGCAGCGCGTCGACGTCCTCGCCGGTCACCGAGCGCACCACGTCCGGACCGGTGACGAAGATGCGCCCGTCCGGCCCGAGGATCACCACGTCGGTGAGCGCCGGACCGTACGCCGCCCCACCGGCCGCCGCACCGAGCACCACCGAGACCTGGGGGATCTGCCCGGAGGCGCGGGTCATCACGGCGAAGATGCGGCCCACCGCGTGCAGGCTCAGCACGCCCTCGCGCAGCCGCGCTCCGCCGGAGTGCCACAGGCCGACGACCGGGACCCCGTCGGCGAGGGCGTGCTCGTAGGCCCGCACCACCACCTCGCAGCCGGCTGCCCCCATCGCCCCGCCCTGCACCGAGGCGTCGCTGCAGAACGCCACCACCCGGGTGCCGTAGACGGTGCCGGTGGCGGCCAGCATGCCGCTGTCGTCGGGTTCGGTCAGCAGGCTCAGGCTGCCGGCGTCGAACAGCTGCTCGAGCCGGAGCCGGGGCGAGCGGGGGTCCAGGGCGACCTCGGGCCGCTGCTCCACGGGCGTCTCCACGGGCGTCTCCACGGGCGTCTCCAGGGGCGTCTCCAGGGGCGTCACGAGGCGCTCCGGAAGGCCAGGGCCACGTTGTGGCCGCCGAAGCCGAAGGAGTTGTTCAGCCCTACCAGCAGCCCGTCCGGCAGCCGGCGGGGTTCGCCGTGCACCACGTCGAGGTCCACCTCGTCGTCAGGGTCGTCGAAGTTCACCGTCGGGGGCACCTGGCGGTGGTGCAGGGCCAGGATGGTGGCGATCGACTCGACCGCCCCCGCCGCACCCAGCAGGTGCCCGGTCATCGACTTCGTCGACGTCACGGCCACCCCGTCGGCCGCGGCGCCCAGCGCCGCGCGGATGGCCACCGCCTCGGCCACGTCCCCCTGTGGGGTGGAGGTGGCGTGCGCGTTGATGTGGACCACGTCGGCCGGGGTCAGCTCCCCGTCGCGCAGCGCCTCGCGCATCGCCCGCGCCGCACCCTGCCCGCTCGGGTCCGGCTGCACCATGTCGTGCCCGTCGGCGGTCAGGCCGGCGCCCACCAGCTCGGCGTACACCCGGGCGCCCCGCGCCCGGGCGTGCTCGGCCGCCTCGAGCACGACCATCCCCGCGCCCTCGCCCAGGACGAAGCCGTCCCGGGCCTTGTCCCAGGGCCGGGAGGCCCGTTCCGGCTCGTCGTTGCGCCGGGACAGGGCCATCATGTTGCCGAACGCCGCCATCGGCAGCGGGTGGATCGCGGCCTCGGTGCCGCCGGCCACGACCACGTCGCAGCGGCCCGCCCGGATCAGCGCCAGCCCGTAGGAGATGGCCTCGTTGCCGGAGGCGCAGGCCGACACCGTGGTGTGCACCCCGGCCTTCGCGCCCAGCCGCAGGCCCACCGCGGCCGCCGGGCCGTTGGGCATCAGCATCTGGATGGCGAAGGGGGACACCCGGCGCGGCCCCTTCTCCTGCAGCAGGTCGTAGTTGGCCAGCAGGGTCTGCACGCCGCCGATCCCCGAGGCGCAGACCACCGACAGCCGTTCGGGGTCGACGCCGGCGCCGTCCGCCCCGGCGTCGCGCCAGGCCTCCAACGCGGCGACCATGGCCAGCTGGGCGGCCCGGTCCAGCCGGCGGGCCTCCACCCGGTCGACGACCTCGGTGGGCTCCACGGCCACCGGCGCGGCGATCTGCGCGGGCAGCGCGGCCACCCACTCGTCGGTGAGCCGGCGTACGCCGGAGCGGCCGGCGAGCAGCCCCGACCAGGTCGAGGCGACGTCCCCGCCGACCGGCGTGGTGGCGCCGAGCCCGGTGACGACGACGGCTCGACGCTGGTCGGGACGGTCGCTCACGCCGACGCACCCGCCCGCTGGATGTAGGCGACCGCGTCGCCGACGGTCCGCAGGTTCTTCACCTCGTCGTCGGGGATCTTCACGCCGAACCGCTCCTCGGCGGCGACGACGACCTCGACCATGGACAGCGAGTCGACGTCGAGGTCGTCGGTGAAGGACTTGTCCGGTTCGACGTCGGACGCCGGGATGCCGGCGATCTCGTTGACGATCTCGGCGAGACCGCTCAGGATCTCCTCCTGCGACAGAGCCATCTGGTGCTCCTCCTCGGTGGGTG
>JBMOMH010000093.1:0-3648 GCA_049323135.1 Actinomycetota bacterium | reverse complement strand
GTCCGGCCGCCAGGGGCGGCCGGGGTCAGGGGTCAGGGCAAGGTGATCACCTGGGCGCCGTACACCAGCCCGGCGCCGAACCCGATGACCAGGGCCAGCCCGCCGCTGCGGACCTCCCCCTGCTCGAGCATCCGCTCCATGGCCAGCGGGATGGACGCGGCGGAGGTGTTGCCCTGCTCGGCGATGTCCCGGGCCACCGGCACGTGGGCCGGCAACTTGAGGGCTTTGATCATCGCGTCGGTGATGCGCATGTTGGCCTGGTGCGGGATGAAGGCGTCCAGGTCGCCCGCGGCCACCCCCGCCAGGTCCAGCGCCCGCTGGGCCACGGGGACCATCTCCCACACCGCCCAGCGGAACACCTGCGGGCCGGCCATTCGCAGCGCCGGCCAGGCCCGGCCTTCGGCGAACGTCGACTTCCAGTCGTCGGGCTGCTCGATCGCGTCGGCCTGCGAGCCGTCCGAGCCCCAGGCGACCGGGCCGATCCCGGGGGTGTCCGCGGGGCCGACGACGACCGCGCCGGCGCCGTCGCCGAAGAGGAACGCGGTGCCCCGGTCGGTGAGGTCGGTGAGGTCGGTGAGCTTCTCCACGCCGATGACCAGCACGTAGCCGTCGGCCCCGGCGCTGCCCCCGCGGATCATGTCGTTGGCCAGGGCCAGCCCGTAGCAGAAGCCGGCACAGGCCGCGGAGATGTCGAAGGCGGCCGCCCGGGCCGCCCCCAGGCGCAGCGCGATCGTCGTCGCCGCGGCCGGAGTCTGGTAGAGGTGGGTCACCGTGGCCACGACGACGACCCCCACCTGCTCGGGAGCGACCCCGGCCTGGGCGAGGGCCTTGCCGGCCGCGGCCACCGCCATGTCGATGACGCCCTCGTCCGGCCCGGCCCAACGCCGGGTGACGATCCCGGAGCGCGACCGGATCCACTCGTCGCTGGAGTCGATGTGCTGGCAGATCTCCTCGTTGGTGACCACGCGGTCCGGCCGGTAGGCGCCGACGCCGAGGATGCGGGCATGGGGGGCCCCGCGGGCGGGACGAATCGTGGCGCTCATCAGGCGGGGACCTCCTCGGGGTGGAGCCGGACCAGGGGCTGGCCCGGGGCGACCGGGTCGCCGTCGTGCACGAGCCACTCGATGACGGTGCCGCCGTACGGCGCCGCCACCGGCTGCTCGTCCCGGCGCGACACCACCGAGCAGACGACGTCCCCGGGGGACACCGGTTCGCCGGGGGCGGCCCCGCCGAGGCGGACCGTGCCGGCCGCCGGCGCGACGAGCAGCCGCCACGCCGGAGCGGTGTCCAGCGGGCTCGGCGAGGCGTGCTCCTCGACCAGGCGGCGGGCCCCCGGCAGGTCGTCCGGGGTCTTCAGGGCGACGGTGGCCACCCCGGGGAGGGCGCGGCGGACCAGCCCGGTGAGCGTGCCCGCCGGGGGCACCTCGATGACCGCGGTCACCCCGAGGTCGGCCATGGCCCGCAGGCACAGGTCCCAGCGGACCGGCGCGCTGACCTGGGCCACCAGCCGGCGCAGCACCTCCGGCCCGGAGTGCACCACGGTGCCGTCGGCGTTGGACAGCAGGCGCAGCCGCGCGTCGTGCACGCTGATGGCCCGCGCGTAGCGGGCCAGCGTCGCCACCGCCGGGGCCATGTGGTGGGTGTGGAACGCGCCGGCCACCTGCAGGGGGCGCAGCCGGGCGCCCGCCGGGGGGTCGGCCTGCAGCGCGGCCAGCTGGTCGAGGGTGCCGGCCGCGACGACCTGGCCGGCCCCGTTGTCGTTGGCGGGGGTCAGCCCGTGCGCGGCCAGGGCGGCGAGGACGGCCTCCCGGTCCCCGCCGAGGACCGCGGTCATGCCGGTCGGCGTCGCCCGCGCGGCCGCGGCCATGGCCCGGCCCCGCTCCCGGACCAGCACCATTGCCTGCTCCGCGGTGATCACACCGGCGCCGCTGGCCGCGGCGATCTCGCCGACACTGTGCCCGGCGACCACCCCGACCACCTTGAACGCGTCGGCCGGGTGCGGGAACAGCGCCAAGGCGGAGACCAGGGCGGAGGCCACGAGCAGCGGCTGGGCCACCGCGGTGTCGCGGATCGTGTCCGCGTCCGCCTCCGTGCCGTAGCCGACCAGGTCCAGGTCGGCCACCGCCGACAGCCAGTGCAGCCGGTCGGCGAAGCCCGGCAGGTCCAGCCAGGGGCGCAGGAAGCCGGGGGTCTGGGCACCCTGACCGGGCGCGACGATGGCCAGCACCTCTCCACCTTCGCCGGCTACTGACGGGTCGTCGGTGGTGGACCGGGACCAAGTTGCCCGGTCCCTTATGGAGGAACCCTACAACTCGCCGCGGTACGCCGCGAGACGCCCCCACGCCAGGGCCAGCTGCAGGGTCAGCGCCTGCCGCCGGTTCCCGACCGTCAAGCCGGTGATCTCGGTCACCCGGCGCAGCCGGTAGCGCACCGTGTTGGGGTGGACGAAGAGCAGCCGGGCGGTCGCCTCCAGGGAGGCGGCGTGCTCCAGATAGGCGGACAGGGTCTCCACCAGGGCCGCGCCGCTGGCCGCGAGGGGCGCGTACACCTCGGTGACCAGCTGCCGGCGGGCCCGCTGGTCACCGTCCAGGGCGCGCTCGGGCAGCAGGTCGTCGGCGGCGACCGGGCGGGGGGCGTCCGGCCAGGCCGGGGCCGCCGCCAGTCCGGCCACCGCCGCGGCCGCCGACCGGCCGGCGGCGAGCAGGTCGGCCACCGGGGGGCCGACGACCACCGGTCCGGGGCCGAAGCCGGCGAGCAGGCCCCGGGTGGCGCGCACCGGGTCCCGGGCCCCCCCGAGGATCGCCACCAGCCGGTCCCCCTGCACCCCGGTGAGCACGTCCAGGCCGCCGCCCCGGGCGGCCCGGCGGATCTCGTCGACGGTGACCGCGGGCTCGGCCGGGGGCGCGGCGCCCACCGCGACGACCACCGGCCCGGCCGAGGTCCAGCCCAGGGCGGCGACCCGGGACCGCAGCGCCTCGTCGGGCTCCTCCCGCAGCACGGCGTCGACGACCAGCGCCTCCAGTCGGGCGTCCCACGCCCCCCGGGCCTCCGCGGCCTGGGCGTACACCTGGGCCGCCGCGAAGGCGATCTCCCGGGAGTAGCGCAGCACCGCCTCGCGCAGCGGCCCGGTCTCGCCGGGCGCGCCCAGCTCGTCGACCCGCTCCTCGACCACCTCGATGGCGGTGCGCACCAGGTCCACGGTCTGCTGCAGGGTGACCGCGCGGGTGAGCTCCCGCGGGGCCGTGCCGAACACGTCGGCGGTCACCGCGCGGGCCGTGGCTGGGTCCCGGAACCATTCGGTGAACGCGGCGATGCCGGCCTGCAGCACCAGGCCCACCCAGGACCGGTTCTCGGGGGGCATGGCCCGGTACCAGGCGAACCGCTGCTCCATCCGGGCGATGGCGGCGGCGGCCAGCGGTCCGGTGGCCCGTTCCAGGCGGCGGACGGTGGCCGCGCGGGGCGACGGCATGGCGGGCAGCGTACGGCTCCCGCCGGTGCGCCCGGCCCGGAACGGGGCATGATCGGCGGGTGGGGACGGACGGCGCCCGGGACCCGGTGGGCGCGCTGCGGCGGATCGCCTTCCTCCTGGAGCGGGCGCAGGAGCCCGGCTACCGGGTCCGCGCCTTCCGCGCCGCCGCGGCCGCGGTG
>JBMOMH010000092.1:0-11974 GCA_049323135.1 Actinomycetota bacterium | reverse complement strand
CGCCCCGGTGGCCCTGGTCCGGGCCGGGGTGGACCGCGCGGGGCGACGCTGCGGCGCCGCGGTCGCGGCCGGGTGGAGCCTGGCCCAGGTCCTGCTGCTGAGCGTCACTGCCGGGGGGGACGTGCTGCTGGAGGCGTCCTGGCAGGGCTACGCGTTCCTGTACGGCGGCTTCCTGGCGGTGGTCGCCGGGGCCGCGCTGCCGCCCCGGGCGCCCGGACCGGGACGTTTGGCTTCAGCCCCGCCCGCTGCGCCCGATGAACACGGGTGAGGACTGTCATCGGGGACGTCGTCGGGGGACGTCGTCGGGGACGTCGTTGCGGATGCGGAGGGAAGCCGGCATGACGCCGCTTCGGGTGCTCGTGGCCGAGGAGAGCCCGGCGGTGCGCCAGGTGCTGCGCAGCGTCTTCACCGGCGCCGGGTGGACCGTGTTGGAGGCGGCCGACGGGGTGTCCGCCGTACAGCGGGCCTTCCGGGACCGGCCCGACGTCGTGGTCCTGGACAGCCGGCTGCCCCGCCTGTCCGGCCCGGTGGCGGCCCGGGTGCTCACCCGGGACTGGCAGACGGCCCGTACGCCGGTGCTGCTGCTGGCCGAGCGGGCCGCCGAGGTCGAGCGGTTCCACGCCGAGCAGTGCGGCGCCGCCGGGCTGCTCACCCGGGAGATGGAGGCCGGGGAGCTGGTGGCCGCGGTGGGCCGGGTCGGCCCGGTCGCGGGGGGCCCAGGGGGCCCGACCGGTCCGGAACCGGTGGAGCTGGACGCCGAGGAGGTGCTGTCCCGGGCGGCCGAGGCGGTGGAGCGCTCCCTGTTCGAGGCCGGCGTCGTGCTCGAGCTGGCCCGCGTAGCGTTGCTGGCCGTCGACCTGGAACCCCGGGTGGGCCTGCTGCTGGAGGCGCTGGGCCGGACCGTGGGGTTCGACGCGGCCGCCGTGCTGCTTCCCGAGGACCGGGCGGCGTACGTCGCCGTGCACGGCCCGGTGTCCCAGCGGCACTACAGCGAGCTGCTTGGTGCGCTGGCGGAGGCGGCGACGGCGGCCGGCGCCGGGCCGCTGCCGGTCGTGGAGCTGCGCCCCCGGGTCGCCGACCCGGCGGGACTGCTCGGTGCCTCCGGGGCGGCCCCGATGGCCACGTTCCTCGCCGTACCGCTGCGCGCCGGGGGGCGGCTGGTGGCGGTGCTGGCCCTGTCCAGCGGCACCCGCAACGCCTACGGGGAGGCGGCGCTGGCCGCGCTGCGCCTGGTCGAGGAGCCGGCGGCCCAGCTGCTCGGGTCGGCCCGGTCCACCGTATGAAGGCGTCCTTGTGACCCGTCTTGAGGTATGAAGGACGCCTTCATCGGAGGGGGGGCGGCGAGGCCAGGCTCGGCGACGCGGCGGGTGACGCCTCGGCGCCCGGGTAGGGTCGGGCCCGTGGCGTCCGAGCCAGTGTCCGAGCCGGTCGCGGTGCCCGACCCCGGCCAGGGACCGGGCCCGGTCGCGGACCCGGTGGTCTTTCGCGCGGCCCTGGGCCGCTTCCCCACCGGGATCACGGTGGTCTCCGCCCACGTCGACGGCGCCGACCATGCGATGACCGCCAGCGCGTTCGCCTCGGTCTCGCTCGACCCGCCCCTGGTCCTCGTCTGCGTCGCCAAGGACGTTCGCTTCTACGACGCGGTCCGGGCTGCCCCCGGCTGGGGCGTCTCGGTCCTCGGCGAGGGGTCGCGGGCGGTCTCCGAGTGGCTGGCGCTGCCCGGCCGGCCCCTGGTCGGGCAGCTGGACCGGATCCCCTTCCACCGGGCCGGCCGCTCCCGGGCGCCGCTGCTCGACGCCGCGCTGGCCACCCTGGACTGCCGGACCTGGGCCTGGTACGACGGGGGCGACCACGACATCGTCGTCGGCGAGGTCGTGGACCTGGCCCTGCCCCGCCCCGACGGGCGCCCCCTGGTGCACTACCGGGGCGACTACCACCAGGTCGGGCCGCGGCTGCCCAGGAAGGGCCATCGGCTCCCGTAACATGGCGGCGGGCGTCGGTGGCGGCGCCCGGTGTCGCGTCGTCCGCCCGGGGGAGTTTGTCGGTGGCCCTGAAGCTGGCCGCGCCGCGGATCGGGGCGCGGCGGCGCCGACCCGTCGTGCTTGGGCTGCTGGTCACGCTCGGCGTGGTCCTGGTGGCCCTCGGGCTGCTGTACGCCACCGCGCTGGCCAGCGCCGGGCGGGAGCTGCCGCGGGGCACCACGGTGGCCGGGGTCGCCGTCGGCGGGATGCGGCCCGCCGCCGCCGAGGCCGCCCTGGCCGCGACCCTGGGGCCGCGGGCCGAGGCGCCCCTCGCCGTACGGGCCGACCAGGACAGCGCGAGCCTGTCCCCCCGGGCGGCCGGGCTGTCCCTCGACGTCCCGGCCACCGTACGGACGGCCGCCCGCCGCTCGTGGACCCCCGCGGAGCTGGTACGCGGCCTTGTGGGCCGCCGGTCCGTGGCCCCGGTGGTCCGGGTCGACGAGGCCGCGCTGACCGCGGCCGTGGCCCGGTTGGCCGACCAGCTCGACCGTCCGCTGCGGGAGGGTGACGTGGTCTTCGAAGGTGGCCGACCGGTCGCCGTCGAGCCCCGCGCCGGGCGCGTCCTCGACCGGGCGGCGACCGCCGCCCGCGTACGGGCGGCGTTCCTGGGCCCGGCCGACCCCCTCGACCTGCCGCTGGTGCGCCAGGAGCCGACCGTCCCGTCGGCCGAGGTACACCGGGCGCTCACCGAGGTGGCCGAGCCCGCCGTCGCCGCCCCGGTCACGGTCGCCGTCGCCGACCGGGAGTTCCCGGTCGCCCCGGCGGTGCTCGGCGGGGTGCTGGACCTGCGCCCGGACGGGCAGGGCCGCCTCGTCCTGCACGTCGACGCGGCCCGGCTGCGGGCCGCCGTGGCACCGCAGCTCGCCGCGCTCGAGCGACCGCCGGCCGACGCGGGGTTCCGGGTCGTCAACGGCGCGGTCGAGGTGGTCCCGGCCCGGCCGGGGGTGGCGGTGCCCGCCGACGCCCTGGCGCAGGCGGTGCGCGCCCAGCTCGGTACGCCGCCGCCCCGCCGGGCCACGGTCACCCCGGTCGCCGCCGCCCCGGCGTTCACCACAGAGGCGGCCCAGCAGCTGGGCGTGAAGGAGGTCGTGTCGACGTTCACGACCTACTACCCGGCGGACTTCCAGCCCCGGCTGGTCAACATCCACCGGGCCGCCGACCTCATCAACGGCTCGCTGCTCAAGCCGGGGGACACCTGGAGCCTGAACCAGCGGGTAGGGGAGCGGACCGCCGCCAACGGCTTCGCCCAGGGGTACATCATCAGCAACGGCCGGCTGGCCGTGGACTACGGCGGCGGGGTGTCCCAGGTGGCCACGACCATGTACAACGCCGCCTTCTTCGCCGGCCTCACCGACGTCGAGCACAACCCGCACAGCTTCTACATCAGCCGCTATCCCGAGGGGCGGGAGGCCACCGTCGCCTGGGGTGCGCTGGACCTGCGGTTCCGCAACGACACGCCGTACGGCGTGCTCATCACCACCTCCTACACGGACCGGTCGATCACGGCGACGATGTGGAGCACCAAGATCTACCAGGTCGAGGCGACGAAGTCCGCCCGCTACGACATCACGCCGTTCACCACCGTCTACGACCCGCGCCCGGCGGGCACCACCGCCGGCAGCTGCGTGCCGCAGGACGGCGTCGAAGGCTTCCGCGTCGATGTGGGACGGCGCATCTTCCGGGACGGCCAGCTGGTGAAGAGCGAGCAGCAGACCGTGCGCTACCACCCGGAGGACCGGGTGGTGTGTGGGATGAGCGCCCCGCCGCCGCCCTCGTCGCCGGCACCCGCTGCTAGCCCGGCGCGGACCTGACCGACCAGCGCTGCCCGTCCGGCGTGTCCCGCACAGACACCCCGAGTCCGGTCA
Source organism: Actinomycetota bacterium (assembly GCA_049323135.1). Classification (GTDB taxonomy): domain Bacteria; phylum Actinomycetota; class Actinomycetes; order JBMOMH01; family JBMOMH01; genus JBMOMH01. The sequence goes on along the minus strand of JBMOMH010000092.1, from coordinate 8,088 downwards.
GCTCGTCGCGCAGCCGGTCGGCTGCCGCGTAGTCCCGGGCGGCGCGGGCGCGCGAGCGGGCGGCGAGCAGCTCGCCCGCCCCGTCCGGCAGCGCCTCCGGTGCGGGACTCCCGGCCCGACCCACGTCCCGGGCCAGGTCCAGGCCGAGGAAGCGGTCCAGGTGGGCGAACAGCTCGAACCGGGCGCCCGCGGGCAGCCCGGAGTCCTTCTCGGCCCGGCGGAGCAGCCGCACCACCGCCGCCGTGTCGAGGTCGTCGTCGAGGGCGGCGTACGCCGGCTCCACCCAGGACCGCGGCGGCGGGGCGCCCGGTGCTCGGGCCCACTCGGCGACCCGGGCCCGCCAGCGGCGCAGCGTCCGGTCGGCCGCGGCGACGGTGTCCCAGGTCAGGTTCAGCTGCTGGCGGTAGTGGTGCTCGCAGAACGCCAGCCGCAGGGCGAGCGGGTCGTGCCCGCGGCCGACGACGTCGTCGAGCAGCACCACGTTCCCCGCCGACTTGGCCATCTTGCGCCCGTCGAAGAGGAGATGCTCGGCGTGTACCCAGCGACGAACCACCTCGTGACCGGCGGCCGCGTCGCTCTGGGCCCGCTCGTCCTCGTGGTGGGGGAACCGTAGGTCGATGCCGCCGGTGTGCACGTCGACCCGGCCGGCCAGGTGGTGCAGACTCATCGCCGAGCACTCCACGTGCCAGCCGGGGAAGCCGCGGCCCCAGGGGGAGTCCCAGACCAGCTGCCGGCGGCGGCCGGCCCGCCGCCACAGCACCCAGTCGGCGTGGAAGCGCTTGGCCGGGTCCACTCCCACCACCCGGTGGCCCGGCGTCAGCGCGTCGAGCCGGTTGCCGCTCAGGGCGCCGTACCCGGGCGCAGAGTGGGCGTCAAAGAACACCGAGCCGTCGGCTCCGAGGTAGGCGTGGCCGCGGTCCAGCAGGCGGGCCACGAGCTCGACCATCAGGTCCACCGACTCGGAGGCCCGAGGGTAGGCGTGGGCGGGCCGCAGGCCGAGGGCTGCGACGTCGCGGTGGAAGGCGGCCTCGAACCGGCGGGCCAGCTCCAGCGGTCCGACCCCCAGGCGCCGGGCCTCGGCGAGCACCTTGTCGGGGGGCCCGCCAGCCTCGGGGGGGTCGGCCGCTGCCGGGGGGTGTTCGTGCGGGTCTTCGGCCAGGTGGCCGACGTCGGTGATGTTCTGCACCAGCAGCACCGGCCAGCCGTACCGGTCCTCGGCCACCCGGCGGATCAGGTCGGTGAGCAGGAAGGTACGCAGGTTGCCGACGTGGGCCGGGCGGTACACGGTGGGTCCGCAGGCGTAGATGCGCAACGGCTCGCCGGCAGGCGGCCGCACCGGTTCCGCCCGCCGGGTCCGAGTGTCGGTGAGTCGGAGCATCGCCCCCGAGCCTACGTGCGCGGTCCCGCCACCGCCCCCCGGACGACGACGATCAGGTTTCCTGATCATCGTCGGCGCGGCGCGTGATCATCGTCGGCGCAGCCAGGGGGGCGGGGGCAAAGGGCTACGGCTGGCCGGTGGGTGCGCACCTCGTTGCGGGAGGACCGGGCGTGCTGGCGATACTAGGTGGGGGCCGGGAGCGCCCTGTGGCCCGACGAGGAGGACCCGACAGTGACTTACATCATCGCGCAGCCCTGCGTCGATGTGAAGGACCGTGCCTGCATCGAGGAGTGCCCGGTCGACTGCATCTATGAAGGGGAGCGGATGCTCTACATCCACCCCGACGAGTGCGTGGACTGCGGGGCCTGCGAGCCGGTCTGCCCGGTGGAGGCGATCTTCTACGAGGACGACGTCCCCGAGCAGTGGAAGGACTACTACAAGGCCAACGTCGAGTTCTTCGAGGACCTCGGCTCACCCGGGGGCGCAGCGAAGCTTGGCGTCATCCCGAAGGACCATCCGATCGTCGCCGCGCTGCCCCCGCAGGCGGAGTGACGCCAGCGGCGGCGCCGCCCCCCGGGTCCCCCGCGGCGCGCCGGGTGCCCCGCCTGCCCGAGTTCCCCTGGGACCGTCTCGCGCCGTACGCCGCCCGGGCCCGCGCCCACCCCGACGGGGCCGTGGACCTGTCCATCGGTACGCCGGTGGACCCGGTCCCGGCGCCGGTCCAGCAGGCGTTGCGGGCCGCGGCGGACACGCCCGGCTACCCGGCGACCCACGGCAGCGCCGAGCTGCGGGCCGCCGCCGCCGGCTGGCTGGCCCGTCGCCACGGGGTGGCGGTGGCCCCCGCGGCGGTGCTGCCCACCATCGGGTCCAAGGAGCTGGTCGCTTCGCTGCCCGCCCAGCTCGGCTGCCGCCCCGGGGACGAGGTGGCCATCCCGGACCTGGCCTACCCCACATACGAGGTGGGGGTGCGGCTGGCCGGCGCCACCCCCGTTCGCGCCGCCGACCCCACCGTCCTCGACCCGGCCCGGCTGCGCCTGGTGTGGCTGAACTCGCCCGCCAACCCGCACGGCGCGGTGCACGACGCCGGCTGGCTCCGCCGGGTCGTGTCCTGGGCGCGCCGCCACGGCGTGGTCGTGGCCAGCGACGAGTGCTACCTGGACCTGGGCTGGGAGCAGGCCCCGGTGTCGGTGCTGCACCCCGAGGTCTGTGGCGGCTCCGCCGAGGGGCTACTCGCCGCCCACTCACTGTCGAAGCGGTCCAACCTCGCCGGGTACCGCGCCGGCTTCCTCACCGGGGACCCGCACCTGGTGGCCGCGCTGCTCGAGCTGCGCCGGCATGCCGGGTTCATCGTCCCCGCGCCGGTCCAGGCCGCGATGCGGGCCGCGCTCGACGACGACGAGCACGCCTTGGCGCAGCGCCGCCGGTACGCCGACCGCCGGGTGGTCCTGCGCGCCGCTCTCGCCGCCGCGGGGTTCCGCATCGACGCGTCCACCGGGGGCCTGTACCTGTGGGCCACCCGGGACGAGCCGTGCTGGGACACCGTGGCCGCCCTGGCCGAGCTGGGCATCCTGGTCGCGCCCGGCGAGTTCTACGGGCCGGCGGGGGCCCGTCACGTCCGCGTCGCCCTCACCGCCACCGACGAGCGGGTCGCCGCCGCGGGGGCCCGGCTCGGCTCGGCCCGGTCCTAGCGCAGCACCACCGTGACGCTGCCGGGCCCCGCCGCCGGGTCCGGTCGCCAGTCGGGGGACTTCGCCGACCGGTCCCAGGTCCGCCCGTCGTAGGAGACCCGGACCACGCCTAGGTTCTGCGCCCAGGCGACGGCCCAGCTGGCCACGGCCCAGCCGCCCGAAGCCCCCGACACCGGCTGCACCTGCACCGTGCTGCCCTGCCCGGTGATGCTGGCCGCGGGGAAGTGGGCGGCGAGGGCGGTGCGCGCCGCCGCAGCCCGGGCGGTCAGCCCGTCCGGGCCGGGAGGCTCGGTGGGGCCGGGCGCGCCCAGCCGGCAGCCCAGGGCGGCGGGCGCCTGGCCGTAGAACGCCGCCGCCAGCGCCCGGGCCTGGCTCTCACCCTGCGCGTACGCCGCCCCGAACGCGCTGCGCTGCACCGCCTGCGCGGCCTCGGTGAGCGACATCTGCTGCCACCCGGGCACCTTGGTCAGTGCGTCGTAGAACCGGCCGGCGGCGTACGCGGGGTCCATCACCTGGCTGGCGCTGCCCCAGCCCTGGGAGGGCCGCTGCTGGAACAGGCCGAGGGAGTCCCGGTCGCCGTACGGCAGGTTGCGCAGCTTGGACTCCTGCAGCGAGGTGGCCAGGGCGATGGCCGCGGCCTGCTCGGGCAGACCCCGGCGCAGCCCCACGTTGGCGATGGTCGCCGCGTTGGCGGCCTGGTCCGGCCCGAGGGCCCAACCCTGCTCCCCGGCCCGCACCGTGCACGACGGGGCCGCGGCGGGGGTGGATCCGGCGCACCCGGCGAGGGCCGGCGCGGCCAGCGCGATCGCGGCCGCGCCGGCGAAGGGCCTCCGCGCCGGTCGCACCCCTCCACGGTAGGCGAGGCACCTGAACGGTTCCTGTGCCGGTCGGTGGCCGGTACGGCGGCCGCCGAGGGCGCTCCGGTGCGCCGGCCCGCGGCCCGGCGCTCAGTAGCATCGGCTCATGTCCGCGCCGCCCCCCGAGCCCACCCCCGCCGCCCCGACGGCAGCCAGCGCCAGCCGCATCGACCCACGGGTCGACGAGCTGTGGGCCCGGCGCGGGGACCTGTCCCCCGCCGACATCGACGCCCGGGACCTGGTGCTGGGCGCCTTGGACCAGCTGGACCGGGGGGAGGCCCGGGTGGCCAGGGTCGACCCGCGCAGTGACGCGGTGGTCGTCGACGAGCGGGCCAAGCGGGCGATCGTGCTCGCGTTCCGGCTGCTGCCGATGGCCGAGTCGCGGGCCGGCGACTTCCGGTACCACGACCGGGTGCCGCTGAAGACCCGGTTCGACGGGGTCCGCGTGGTGCCCGGGGCGATCGTGCGGTTCGGGGCCTACCTGGCCCCCGGGGTGGTCCTCATGCCCTCCTACACCAACGTCGGCGGGTACGTTGACGAGGGCACGTTGGTCGATACCTGGGCCACCGTGGGGTCCTGCGCGCAGATCGGCCGCCGGGTGCACCTGTCCGGCGGGGTCGGCATCGGCGGGGTGCTGGAGCCCCCGCAGGCCGCACCGGTGGTCGTCGAGGACGACGCGTTCGTCGGGTCCCGGGCGATGGTGGTGGAAGGCGCCCGGGTCCGCCGGGGCGCCAAGCTGGGGGCCGGGGCGATCCTCACCGCCTCAACCCGGGTCTTCGACGCGCACACCGGCGAGGAGCTGCCGCGGGGGGAAGCCCCGGAGCGGGCCGTCTGCGTCGGCTCCACCCGGGTCCGGTCCTTCCCCGGCGGCGACTTTGGCCTGCCCTGCCTGCTCGTGCTGCGGCGCCTGGCACCGGGGGAGGAGCACGACAAGCTGGCCCTGAACGAGGTGCTCCGCGAGCACGGCGTGGCCCCGTGAGGCCGGTGGTCACCCTCGACCCGGACTGGGACGTCGCGACGCTGGCCGCCGCCCTGGTCGACGTGCCCTCGGTCAGCGGCGACGAGGGGCCACTGGCCGACGCGGTGGCCGCGGTCCTGGCCACCCGCCCTTGGCTGCAGGTGGACCGTGACGGCGCTGCGGTGGTCGCCCGGACCGCTGAGGGCCGACCCGAACGGGTGGTGCTCGCCGGCCATCTGGACACCGTCCCGGCCGCGGACAACCTGCCCGGTCGCCGCGACGGCGACCGGCTCACCGGCCTGGGAGCGGCCGACATGAAGGGGGGCCTGGCCGTCGCGCTCCGGCTGGCCCTCACCGTGCCCCACCCGGTCCGGGACGTCACCTACGTCTTCTACGACCAGGAGGAGGTGGCGGCCGAGCGCAACGGCCTGGGCCGGCTCGCCGGGACCCACCCGGACTGGCTGGCCGCGGACTTCGCGGTGCTGCTGGAGCCGACCGGGGGGGAGGTGGAGGGCGGCTGCCAGGGCACCCTGCGCGTCGACGTGGTGACCCGGGGGCGGCGCGCGCACAGCGCCCGGTCCTGGCTGGGGGAGAACGCCATCCACGCCGCAGCCCCCGTCCTCGCGCTGCTGGAGGACTACCGGCCCCGCCGGGTCGTGGTCGACGGCCTGGAGTACCGGGAGGGGCTCAACGCGGTGGCCGTCACCGGCGGGGTGGCCGGCAACGTCATCCCCGACGCCTGCGTGGTGACGGTGAACTACCGGTTCGCCCCCGACCGGTCCCCGGCGGAAGCCGAGCGGCACGTCCGCGAGCTCTTCGCGGCGTACGAGGTGGTGTGCCGGGACGTCGCCCCGGCGGCCCGCCCCGGCCTGGACCGTCCGGCGGCGGCCGCCTTCGTCGCCACGGTCGGGGGCACCCCGCGGGTGAAGTACGGCTGGACCGACGTGGCCCGTTTCGCCGAGCTCGGCGTCCCGGCGGTCAACTACGGGCCCGGCGACCCCAACCTGGCGCACACCCCGGGGGAGTGGGTGGACCTGGCCGTGGTGCGGGAGTGCGAGGCGCGGCTGCGGCGCTGGCTCACCGGGGGCGGCCCAGCACGGCCCCAGTAGCCTGGACGGGCGGCCGCTGACCCAGGTGGCCGCCGCAGTCTGGAGACCTCATGCCCGACGACCCGCCCGGTGGCCGGTCCGACCGGTCCATCCACCCCGACCGCCCGGTGGAGAAGCACCGGGGTCCGGTCACCCTGCGGCGCCACCAGGTGCAGCTGTCCACCACCGACCAGCGCCTGCTGGACACCCGGGGGCCGTCGGACTGGGTGCACACCGACCCGTGGCGGGTGCTGCGCATCCAGTCGGAGTTCGTGGAGGGCTTCGGCATGCTCGCCGAGCTGGGGCCGGCGGTGAGCGTCTTCGGCAGCGCCCGCACGCCCCCCGGGCACCCCGAGTACCGGCTGGGGGAGGAGCTGGGGGTGGCCTTGGCACGGGCCGGCTACGCGGTGATCACCGGTGGTGGCCCGGGGGTCATGGAGGCGGTCAACAAGGGGGCCTGCCGGGGCGGCGGGGTCTCGGTGGGGCTGGGCATCGAGCTGCCCTTCGAGCAGGGCCTCAACGAGTGGGTGGATGTCGGCATCCACTTCCGCTACTTCTTCGCCCGCAAGACGATGTTCGTCAAGTACGCCCAAGCGTTTGTCGTGCTGCCGGGGGGGTTCGGCACCGTCGACGAGCTGTTCGAGGCGCTCGTGCTGGTGCAGACGCAGAAGGTGACGTCGTTCCCGGTGGTGCTGATGGGATCGGCGTACTGGCAGGGCCTGCTGGACTGGATCCGGGGGCCGGTCGTGGACCAGGGGAAGGTGTCCGCGCGGGACCTGGACCTGCTGCACGTGTGCGACGACGTCGACGCGGTGGTGCGGCTGGTCCGGGACGCCGACGAGCACCGGCTGCGCGCGGCGGAGCTGGAGGCGACGGCCGAGAAGGCGGCCGCGGAGCGACGCGCCTCTGGCTCGGACGGCGCCGGCCGCTGAGCGCCCCCGGCGGTCCCCGGTGACCATGTTTACGAGGTCACCGGGGCCCTGACACGGCGTACGGGCCATGCCAAGCCCGGGGTGACCAGGTTTACCTGGTCACTTCCGGCTGGTGGTCGGGAGCGGGTGGCCGGGCCACCGGGGGGTACGCCGGTCAGGCCAGGCCGCGGCGGGCCACCGCCGGGGGGCGCCAGCCGTGCACCGCGGCGACCAGGTCGAGCACCTGGCGGGTCGCCGCCACGTCGTGGGCGCGGAACACCCGGGCCCCCTGCCAGGCGCACAGCGCCGTGGCGGCCAGCGTGCCGGGCAGCCGCTCGCCCGGCGGCAGGTCCAGGGTCTCCCCGACGAAGTCCTTGCGGGACAGGGAGACCAGCACCGGCCAGCCGGTCGACACCAGCTCGCCGAGCCGGCGGGTGACCTCCAGGGAGTGCCGGGTGTTCTTCCCGAAGTCGTGCCCGGGGTCGACGAGCACCGCCGCCGCTGACACGCCGAGGGCCACCGCCCGGCGGGCCAGCCGGGTCGTGGTGGCCACCACGTCGGCGACCACGTCGGCGTAGGCGACCCGGTGCGGCCGGGTCCGCGGGGCCAGGCCGCCGGCGTGCGTGCACACCAGGCCCACCCCGTGGGCGGCGGCCACCTCGGCCAGCTCCGGGTCCGCCCCGCCCCAGGTGTCGTTGAGCAGGTCCGCCCCGGCGGCGACGACGGCCCGACCCACCGCAGCCCGCCAGGTGTCCACGCTGATCACGACGTCCGGGTGCCGGGCGCGGATCTCCGCGACGACGTCGACGGTACGGCGCAGCTCCTCCTCGACGTCCACGGGCGCGCCGGGGCCGGCCTTGACCCCGCCGATGTCCACGATGTCGGCGCCCTCGGCCACCGCCCGGTCCACCGCGGCCAGCGCGGCCTCCCGCTGCCACGTGGCGCCCTGGTCGTAGAACGAGTCGGGGGTGCGGTTCACGATGGCCATCACGGCCAGGTCGTGCGGGCCGAAGGTCCGCCGGCCCAGGCGCAGGGCGCCGGCCGGCGGACCGGGTGACGGGGCGGGTCCGGCGGAGGGCACCCGGTGATCGTGGCACGATGCCTGCCGTGTTCCTCCTTGAGGTGCTGCTCGTGGCCGGGGTGGTCGGGGCGGTGGCGCTGGTGGCGGCCGGTCGGGGCGCCCCGCTGCAGCCGGCCCCCCCGGACCG
>JBMOMH010000091.1:0-1135 GCA_049323135.1 Actinomycetota bacterium | reverse complement strand
GGCGCCGGCGCGCTGGTGCGGGCCACCGGTGCGCCGCTGACCGTGCCGGTCGGCGAGGCGCTGCGCGGTCGGGTCCTCGACGGGCTGGGTCGGCCGCTGGACGGCGGCCCCCCGCTGGACGGGCTGCCCCGGGCGGTCGTGGAGGGCACCTCGCCGCACCCGCTGCGCCGCGGCCGGGTGGACCGGCCGCTGTCCCTCGGGGTGCGGGCCCTGGACACCCTGGTGCCCTGCGGGCGCGGCCAGCGGCTGGGCATCCTGGCCGGCTCCGGCGTCGGCAAATCCTCCCTGCTGTCGATGATCGCCCGAGGCACCGACGCCGCGGTGAGCGTGGTCGCCCTCGTCGGCGAGCGCGGCCGCGAGGTGCGCGAGTTCCTGGAGAACGACCTGGGCCCGGACGGGCTGGCCCGGTCGGTGGTCGTCGTCGCCACCTCCGACGCCCCCCCGATGGTGCGGCTGCGCGCCCCCTTCGTCGCCACCCGGATCGCCGAGTGGTTCCGGGACCGGGGCGAGGACGTCGTCCTGATGATGGACAGCATCACCCGGGTCGCCATGGCGCAGCGGGAGGTGGGCCTGTCGGCGGGGGAGCCGCCGGCGACCCGCGGCTACCCGCCGAGCGTGTTCGCGCTGCTGCCGCGGCTGCTGGAGCGGGCCGGCCCCGCCGAGCAGGGCAGCATCACCGGGCTGTACACGGTGCTCGTCGAGGGCGACGACGTCAACGACCCGGTCGGGGACACCGCCCGGTCCATCCTCGACGGGCACGTCGTGCTCAGCCGGCGGCTGGCCACCTCAGGACATTTCCCCAGCGTCGACGTGCTCGAGTCGGTGTCCCGGGTCACCCACGCGGTGACCGACCCCGGCCAGCGCGCCCTGGCCACCGAGCTGCGCCGGCTGCTCGCCGCGCACCGCGACGTGCGCGACCTCGTCGAGATCGGTGCCTACGTGCCCGGCACCAACCCCACCGCGGACCGGGCCCTGGCCCTGGCCGACCGGATCGAGGCGTTCCTGCGCCAGGACCTCGCGGAGTCCGTCCGCGCCGAGCGGTCCTGGGCGGCGCTGGCCGACCTGGTGGCGCCGTGAGCGGGTCCCCCGGGGCCGGGGCGCCGTTCCGCCGGCTGGCCGCGGTGTCCCGGGTCCG
>JBMOMH010000090.1:0-12092 GCA_049323135.1 Actinomycetota bacterium | reverse complement strand
CCCGCTGCGCCGGCCGCGCCGGTCGCGCCGACCCCGCCGGCCGCGCCGACCCCGCCGGCCGCGCCGACCCCGCCGGCCGCGCCGGTTGACGTCGACGACCGGGTAGGCCCGGTTGACCCGGTCGACCCGCCGGGCCCGACCGGCCGGTGAGACCGCGCAGGCGCTAGGTTCGTCCCTGGCCCGGCTGAGCGGAGGAAGAGGAGACGGCAGGATGCGCATCGGGGTGCTCACCGGCGGGGGGGACTGCCCGGGGCTCAACGCCGTCATCCGGGCGGTCGTCCGCAAGGGGGTGCAGGTCTACGGGCACGAGTTCGTTGGCTTCCGGGACGGCTGGAAGGGCCCGCTGGAGGGTTTCACCCGCCCGCTGGACGTGCCCGCCGTGCGCGGCATCCTGCCCCGCGGCGGCACGATCCTCGGCTCGTCGCGGACCAACCCGTTCAAGGTCGACGGTGGGGTCGAGCGGATCCAGAAGAACCTGGCCGACCTCGGCGTGGACGCCCTCGTCGCCATCGGCGGGGAGGACACCCTGGGGGTCGCCACCCGGCTGGCCCAGCAGGGGGTGCGCGTGGTCGGCGTACCGAAGACCATCGACAACGACCTGTCCGCCACCGACTACACCTTCGGGTTCGACACCGCGGTGAACATTGCCACCGAGGCAATCGACCGACTGCACACCACCGCGGAGTCCCACCACCGCATCCAGGTGGTCGAGGTGATGGGCCGGCACGCCGGCTGGATCGCCCTGCACTCTGGCCTGGCCGGCGGCGCCAACGTGATCCTCATCCCGGAGGTGCGGTTCCACCTGGACCGGGTGTGCGAGTGGGTCGAAAGCCGGTTCCGGACCAACTACTCGCCGATCGTCGTCGTCGCCGAGGGGGCCAGCCCCGCGGAGGGCGAGCTCGTCACCAAGGACGCCTCACTGGATGCCTTCGGTCACGTCAAGCTCTCCGGCATCGGGGACTGGCTGGCCGGGCAGCTGGAGGCGCGCACCGGGCACGAGGCGCGGGCGGTGGTCCTCGGCCACGTCCAGCGCGGCGGCACCCCCACCGCCTTCGACCGGTGGCTGGCCACCCGCTTCGGCCTGCACGCCATCGACGCGGTGCACGAGGGGGAGTTCGGCTGCATGGTGGCGCTGCGGGGCACCCAGGTCGTGCGCGTCCCCCTCGGCGAGGCCACCACCCGGCTGAAGACGGTGGATCCCGGCCTGTACGCCGAGGCGGAGGTCTTCTTCGGGTGACCGCCGCGGCCGGGCGTGGCTGGCGGGACCGGCCGGCGGCGCAGCAACCGGTGTGGCCCGACCCGGCGGCGGCCGGCCAGGCCTACCGGACGCTGGCCGGGCTGCCCCCGCTGGTGGCGCCCGCGGAGTGCGACCGGCTGCTGGGCCGGCTGGCCGCGGTGGCCCGGGGCGAGGCGTTCCTGCTGCAGGGCGGGGACTGCGCAGAGACCTTCGCGGCGCTGACCGCGACGGCGGTCCGCGACAAGGTCAAGACGCTGCTGCAGATGGCCGTGGTGCTCACGTACGGCGCCAGCGTGCCGGTGGTCAAGGTGGGCCGGTTCGCCGGCCAGTACGCCAAGCCCCGCTCGCAGGAGGTGGAGGTGTGGCCCGGCCCGGACGGGCCGGTGACCCTGCCCGCCTACCGGGGCGACGCGGTCAACGACGTGGCGCCCACGCCGGAGGCCCGCCGGCCCGACCCCGACCGGCTGGTGCGCGCCTACCACGCGGCCGCGCTCACCCTCAACCTGGTGCGCGCGTTCGCCACCGGTGGGTTCGCCGACCTGCGCCAAGTGCACGCCTGGAACGCCGACTTCGTCCGCCGCTCCCCGGCTGGCCAGCGCTACGAGGCGCTGGCCGCCGAGATCGACCGGGCGCTGGCGTTCATGCGGGCCTGCGGGGTGGACCTGGACCGGGTCGACTCCACCCACGGGGTCGAGCTGTACGCCAGCCACGAGGCCCTGCTGCTGGAGTACGAGGCGGCGCTGACCCGGGCCGACCCGGACACGGGCCGCTGCTACGACCTGTCCGCGCACCTGCTGTGGGTGGGGGAGCGTACTCGCCAGCTGGACGGGGCCCACGTCGCGTTCGCCGCCGAGCTGGCCAACCCGGTCGCGGTCAAGCTGGGCCCGTCGGTGCGCCCGGAGGAGGCCCTGGCCTTGGTGGAGCGGCTCGACCCGGACGGGGTGCCGGGGAAGGTGACCTGCATCGCCCGGATGGGCGCTGGTCGGGTGCGCGACCTGCTGCCCCCCGTGGTGGAGAAGGTGGCCGCCAGCGGTCGGGAGGTGGTGTGGGTGTGCGACCCGATGCACGGCAACACCACCGAGTCCTCCACCGGGCGCAAGACCCGGCACTTCGACGACATCGTTGCCGAGGTCACCGGCTTCTTCGCGGTGCACGCGGCGCTGGGCACGGTACCCGGGGGCCTGCACGTGGAGCTGACCGGCGACGACGTCACCGAGTGCCTCGGCGGGGGGGACCGGATCGCCGACGCCGACCTGGCCACCCGCTACGAGACCGCGTGCGACCCCCGGCTGAACGTGGGCCAGTCCCTGGAGCTGGCGTTCCTGGTCGCGGAGATGCTCAAGGCGCGGCGGGCGGCGCGACGGTGACCGGCGACGGGCTGGTGGACCTGCGCAGCGACACCGTCACCCGGCCCACTCCGGGGATGCGCGCGGCGATGGCCGCCGCCGAGGTGGGGGACGACGTCTACGGGGAGGACCCCACGGTGGCCCGGCTGGAGCGGCGGGTCGCCGACCTGCTCGGCCACGAGGCGGCCCTGTTCACCCCCACCGGGTCGATGGCCAACCAGCTGGGGGTCCGGCTGCTGGTCGAGCCCGGCGCCGAGCTGCTGTGCGAGGCCGACGCGCACGTGGTGCGGGCCGAGCTGGGGCAGCACGCCGTGCTCGGTGGGGTGACCACGCGGACCTGGCAGCACCCGGCCGGGGGCGTGGACCTCGCGGCGCTGCCGGGGTTGCTGCAGCCCGACGCCGGCCCGCATTTCGTCAGCACCGCCGCGGTGTCGGTCGAGAACACGCACAACCTGGCCGGGGGCCGGGTGCTGCCCTGGGAGTCGCTGGTGCGGCTGCGCGACCTGACCTCCGCGGTGGGCGTGCGGCGGCACCTGGACGGAGCCCGGCTGTGGAACGCGCACGTGGCCACCGGGGTGCCGCTGGCGGCGTACGGCGGGCTGTTCGACACCGTCTGCGTGTGCCTGTCCAAGGGGCTGGGGGCTCCGGTCGGCTCGCTGGTCGCGTCCAGCGCGGAGCGCATCGCGCAGGCCCGGGTGTGGCGCAAGCGGCTCGGCGGGGGGATGCGGCAGGTGGGGGTGCTCGCCGCGGCGGGGTTGTGGGCGTTGGACCACCACCTGGACCGGCTGGCCGAGGACCACGACCGGGCCCGCTCCCTGGCCGAGGCGGTCGGGGTGGACCCGACCACGGTGGACACGAACATCGTCGTCGTCGACGTCCCCGACGCCGCGGCGGTGGTGGCGGCGTGCCGGGCCGAAGGGGTGCTCGTCTCCGCCGTGGGCCGGCGCCGGGTGCGGCTGGTGACCCATCTGGACGTGGACGACACCGCCTGCGCCCGGGCCCGCACGGTGTTGGCCGCCGCCCTGCGCTCCTGACCCGCTCCCCCGGTTGACCAGGTAAACCTGGTCACCGGGGGCCAGGCACGGTTCCTGGGCCAGGTAAGGCCCCCGTACGCCGGGTCAGGCGGCGGGTGGGTCGGCGTCAGGTCACCGAGAGGCCGGCGCCGGTGGCGGCGCCGGCGGGCACGTCGAGCTGCCAGGACAGCTTTGTCGGCCCGAGGGGCATGGTCGGCGGGACCGCCAGCTTCATCTCGAAGACCAGCTCGGCCCCCGGGGCGAGCGACGGGGCGGCCGAACAGTTCAACAGCAGCGTCCGGCGCGGACCGACGTCCGGCGCCGTCCCGAGCGCCTCCGTGTAGGAGGGGCAGGGGTCAAGGACGATCGTGTTCGGGGTGGGGTTGGCCAGGGTCACCTGGTAGGTCAGGGTGGTACCTCGCTGCACCGTTCCCGGCGCATCCATGCGGACCCGCAGTCCGGCGAGGGGGCCGGTCGGCGTCGGAGCCGGGTCAGCGGAGAAGATGAGGACCTCCGGGGGGCCACACTCGACGTTGATCCGGACACCGGGGACGGTCACGGCCTGGTTGCCGGGCAGGGTGAGGCGGAGCCGGTCGGCGACTTTCGGGTGCCCGACCCCGGCACAGGAGGCGGGCGTGCCGACGAGCAGGAAGGCCGCCTGGCCTGGGCGCAGGTCGACGCGATGGACGGCCGAAGGGATAGGTGTGGCGGGGTCGACGGCGCCGTCGGGAAGCAAGGCGGCCGCGTCCGGGGGTGCGGGGAGGTAGCACGGCTCTGGACCGACCTGGGTGAGCAGGATCTGCTGGCTGGCCCGGCCCTGCCAGGCGCCGGTCCGGCCGGCCACCAAAGTCAGGTCAGCAGCGCCGCACGTCCGCTGGGCCGGCAGGGGCGAGGGGACCGCGCTTGCCCCCGCACTGGCGATCCAGGGTATGTGCGCGGGGACCGAGGGCGTGCCCGTAACCGTCACGTCATTCGGGGCCGCGCAACCGGAGAGAAGGAGGAAGGAAAGGGTGACACAAACGCCAACCCTCGACCGAACCGATAGTCCGCTTCGCACGGCGCCTCATCTCCGAAGCCTGTTTTCGTTCCACCACATGACGAGGTGTCTACAAACAGCTGGGATCGTAGTATGAATAGCCGGAGGGATTAAGGGGCCCATGAGCGCAGTCCTCATCGACTATCATCGAAACTCCGTTGTACGTCCGCGAGACGTTCGCGTTGTACTGCTTCAGACGTTGGCCGTTGACCCAGTTGTTCGACGGAATGCCGCAACTTCCTGCCCAAAGATCTGCGGTCGACGGATTGCCGTCATAGTATGCCCCCCATACGAAGTCAGGCGGCGGGCTCAGTCCGGCATAGCTCTGCATCGAGGATCCGCACACGGAGCCATACACCCCAGCCACCTGTGCTGGCGGATAGTGCAACTGGTCGATCCACCCCTGGATAAAGGAATTGGTAGCAGACTGGCATGCCGGCGGCGCTGTCTCCAGGTCGTACACCAGTGCCGTACCTTGGGCACCGTTCGCGACCTGAAGGGGCTTCGTTCCGCCCCTGCTGGTAGGCAACGCTCGGGTCAGGACTGAACCTGTTCGTGTATCCGGAGCAGGGTGGCTGTGGGCCGACCCAGATAAATTCCAGCTGCCAACCTTGTGCGGCCACATCGTTCAGCCACTGAGCACTGAGGTTGGGCTGTGCGCAGCCCAACGAAGAACCCCCGATGTAGATGCCAGCCCACCAGTATGGTGTCTGCGTCCAGAAGGCCGTCATCTGGCTTTCACTCGGGTCTTGACATCTGTCGAAGGCATGACCTTCACCGACGAACCACCTGGAAATGCATGTGCAGTGGCAGGCGGCACGAGGGCTAGGAGGGGCTGGACGGAGATTGCCAGTGCAAGTGCCCAGACCCGATGTCCTCGCACCAGTCCAGGGAGATGTCGGAGAGATGTAAACACTTCGACCCCTCCCCATAGTGGTGCCCCCAGAGACCCCTACTCTGCGCAGAGACGTCAATCCGCATCCTGGGACCTGTCGTTCAGATTCCGCCACTTGCTGTGAGCACCGTACTGAGCGTCATCGTGAATGGCAAGGAGCGAAGAGCAAAGTAGGTGCAAGCCAGGCATGTGGAGATAGCAATGCTTCGACCGCAAACGGGTCCTCGCCCACGCTTCTGCGTCCGGCGCCTACTGCCACGGTCCGGACCCAATGCCACGTAGCGTAAGTTGATCATGCTGCGCGGGGGTTCATGGTGTGCAGGTTGATGGTCGCCGGTGCCTGGTGGCGGGTGCTTGCCGGCTCGCCGGGTTTCTTGACCCGGTAGCTGTTGTGGCGGGCGCGTTTGACCGCGCGTGGGCAGGTGCGTTCTCGGCGTTCGGGGATCAGCAGCGCGGCGAGCTGCTCGAGGTGGCTGGGCAGTGCGTCAGCCCAGTCCGGAGGGGGGAATGGCCGCCGTCCCGGTGGCGGTGCGGCGGATCAGGCGCAGGGCCTTGGCGAAGGAGACCCGGTCCGGATCGAGGTCGGCCGCGGCCGAGGCTTTCGCGATCAGCGCGCTGATCGCATGGTGGACGATCAGGTAGGCCCAGGTCTCCTGATACACCAGGTCGGGCAGCCTGGAGCGCAGCACCTTGCCAGGGCCACGCAGGTGGGTCTTGAGCTGGTCGTGGGCGGTTTCTTCCTCCCACCGCTGGTGGTAGGCGGCGGCGAGCTCGTCGGCGCGGGCGGCGCCGGGGTCGGTGATCGTGGTCAGCAGCACGATCAGCTCGCCGGTGCCGTTGCCGGCCCGGTCGGGCACGTCGTACTCGATGACCCGGGCCAGCCGCGCCGCGGGCAGCCCGAGTTTGCCGATGGCGTCGGGATGATCGGCGAGGTCGTGCCCGGCGCGGGCGGCGGCCACGATCCGGTCCCGGCGGGCGCCGCGGATCTTCGGGTCGATCAGCACGGTCAGGTAGGTGCCGTCGGGCAGGATCCGCACGACGGGTAGGTCGAGCTGGGTCGGTGCCCGCCACAGCAGCGCGGCGCCGGTCGCGGCGGCGGTGTCCCACCCGGTCCAGGAGTAGAACCCGCGGTCGGCGGTCAGCAGCTCGTCCGCGCGCAGCCGCTGGTACAGCCGCTGCGCCAGGGTCTTCTCCCCGACCGAGTAGGCGGCTACCTCGGCCGCGACGAAGGCGTGCGTGCCGCACTCGGCCAGCGCCACCACCCTCGCCTTGGGAAACGCCGACCGGTTCTCACCCGACCCGGCGTACCCGAACTCCGCGGCGTTGGCCGGGGTGTCGGGCAGGTCGAGCTCGAACCCGTCGATCGACAGCAGCCGCCAGCCCCGCAGGAACGCCCCCCGCGCGGTGCCCAGCGCCAGCAGCGCCGCCGACGGCGAGGCGTCCCCGGCGACCGGCCCGCAGGTCCGCTCGAACAACTCCGGGAACACCTCGCGGCCCAGCCGCTTGCGGGCCTGCGTGATCGCGCTGGCGGTCGGCACCGTCCAGGCCGCGTCCCAGCAGCCGAACCGGTCCAGCGACCCGGTCACCCTGGCCGCCACTTCCTCGTAGTCGTCGTCGGGGAACAGACACAGCCCCAGCGTCAGGTACGTGATCACATGCGCGGGCAGCTTCCCGTCCGAGCGCCGTTCCCGCACCCCACACACCGCGACCGCCTCGTCCACCGCGTCCCGCGGCACCGCATCGACCAGCACGCCGATCGACACCTGATCCGGACTCACCACAGTCATGCGGCCAGATCACATCAGTCACAGCAGTCGCAGCGGTCACGCCACGCCGAAACCCCTCCCAGATCGGAAGATCAACTTAGGCTACGTGGCATTGGGTCCGGACCCGGCGGTGGAGCGCGTGACCGCCGGCCTTTAGCCGCCGGACGGTTGCTCGACCAGCTGGGCGGCGTACAGCTGGGGACCGAGCCGCTCGAGCAGGTCCAGCTGGGTCTCCAGGTAGTCGATGTGGTGCTCCTCGTCGGCCAGGATGTCCTCGAACAGCCGGGCGGAGGTCACGTCGCCGGCCTCCCGCATCGTCACGATCCCTGGGCGCAGCCGGGCCACCGCCTCCTGCTCGATGGCCAGGTCGGCGCGGAACATCTCGGCCAGGTCCTGGCCGACGCGCAGGGTCCCCAGCCGCTGGTAGTTGGGCAGCCCCTCCAGGAAGAGGATCCGCTCGGTGAGCACCTCGGCGTGGCGCATCTCGTCCACCGACTCGGCCCGGGTGTACCGGGCCAGCTTGGGGTAGCCGAGGTTCTCCTGCATCTTGGCGTGCAGGAAGTACTGGTTGATCGCGGTCAGCTCGGCGGTGAGCTGGGCGTTGAGCAACTCGATGACGGTGGGGTCGCCGCGCATGGGTACCTCCTGGTGGTGGACCGTCCGGTCAGACGGCGAGGTCGAGGGTTACCTGCCCGTGGGCCGGGTCGACCTCGCGCAGCAGCGAACAGATGCGCGGCAGGCAGGAACCGCAGCCGGTGCCGGCCCGGCAGGACCGGCCCACCGCCTCCTCGTCCCGGGCACCGGCGGCGATGTGCGCCCGGACGACGTCCTCGGTCACGGCGTGGCAGATGCAGACGTACACGCGGGTCCTCTGGTTGGGGCTGCGGCCGCACCGCACCGGGGTCGTATAGGCAAGCCTTACCTTATCTCACCGGACGGCGGTGTCCACCCGGGCGGGGGCCCGGCCCACCAGCGGCGGCAGCTGCCGGACCGCCTGGGCCAGCGCCCGCAGGTCGCCGTCGACGAGCGCCTGCGGGCCGTCGCAGAGCGCGTTCTCCGGGTCCGGATGCACGTCCACCATGATCGCATCGGCGCCCACGGCGATGGCGGCCCGGGCCAGCGGCACCACGAGGTCCCGCCGCCCGCCGGCGTGGGAGGGGTCCACGAGGATCGGCAGGTGCGACAGCCGCTGCACCACTGGGATCGCGCTGATGTCGAGGGTGTTGCGGGTCGCCGTCTCGAAGGTGCGGATGCCCCGCTCGCACAGCACGATGTCCAGGTTCCCGCGCTGGGCGACGTACTCGGCCGCCATCAGCCACTCCTCGATCGTGGACTGCATGCCGCGCTTGAGCATCACCGGGCGGCGCGCCGCGCCGACCGCCTGCAGCAGGGCGAAGTTCTGCATGTTGCGGGTGCCCACCTGCAGCATGTCGGCGTACGACGCCACCAGGGGCACGTCGTGCGCGTCGACCACCTCGGTCACCACCGGCAGCCCGGTGGCCTCCCGTACGTCGGCCAGGATGCGCAGCCCCTCCTCGCCCAGCCCCTGGAAGGCGTACGGCGAGGTGCGCGGCTTGAACGCCCCGCCGCGCAGCAGCGTCGCCCCGGCCGCCTGCGCCATCTCGGCGGCGCGCAGCGTCTGCTCGGCGGTCTCCACCGCGCACGGCCCGGCGATCAGGGTGAAGGTGCCCGGGCCGATGGGCACCCCGCCGACGCGCACGGTGGACCGTTCCGGGTGGTGCTCCCGGCTGACCAGCTTGTACGGGACCGACACGCGCAGCACGTCGGCGACCCCGGGGAGGGCGTGCAGGTTGAGGGTGAGGAACCGGTCGATGTCCCCGACCAGACCGACGATGGTGCGTTCCACGCCGCGGCTGACGAACGCCTCGCCGCCGGCGGCGGTGACCCGGGCGACGACGGCGTCGATGTCCTGCTCCGTCGCCTCGGGGCTCATGACGACGACCATGGGGTCACGCTCCTGCTCGGTCGGCCGGGTGGGCCCGGGTCCGGACACGGAAAAGCCCCGGGCGGGGGGCCCGGGGCTGGGATCTGCGGGTCTGGCTCAGGGTGCGCCGGCACCCCCGCGGCCCGCCGGATCGTCCTCCGGGCGGCAGCGGTAGGTAAACCACGGGGTGGACGGCACGGGCACACGCTACCACGCCCCAACCCCCTCCTACGCGTAGCGATCATGCAGGTCTGGAGGGGTCGTCGCGAGGGCCGGTGTGCAGAGCTGCATGATCGCTACGAGGGTGGGTCACTGTTCGAGGCGGGCGACCTCGGCGTCGGCGGCGCGGCGGGGGCCCAGCTCCACCAGGTACATCGCGGCGAGCACCAGCCCGCCTCCGGCCAACGTGCGCCAGCCCAGGCGCTCCCCGGCGAGCACGGCAAACAGCCCGGCGAACACCGGTTCCAGCGTCAGCACCACGGCGGCCCGGGTCGGGGGGATGCGCGCCTGCGCCCAGGTCTGGCCGAGGAAGCCGGCGGCCGTGGCCAGCACCGCGGTGACCCCGACCGCGGCCCACGCGGCGCCGTCGGGGGGCAAGGCCAGGCCACCGGGAGCCGCGGCCAGCCCGGTGAGGACCATGACGGTGCCCAGCTGCACCACCGCCAGCGGGTAGGCGTCGTGCCGGGGCGACCACTCGCCCAGGCCGACGATGTGCACCGCGAACGCGGCCGCGCACAGCAGGGTCAGCAGCTCCCCGACGCCGACCGCCAGGCCCCGCAGCGACAGCAGCCCCAGGCCGGCGGTGGCCAGCCCCACGGCGGCCCACGCCGCGGCGCCGACGGCCCGGCGCAGCACCAGGCCCGCGATCAACGGGGTGAACACGACGAACATCCCGGTGATGAACCCGGACACCGCGGCGGAGGTGAACCGCAGGCCCACCGTCTGCCCGACGTACCCGACCCCCAGGGCGACGCCCAGCAGCACCAGGGTGGCCACCGCGAACCGGACGAACAGGAAGTCCATCACCGGCATCCGGGCCACCGCGTCCTTGACGACGGTGAACGTGGCGCCCCACACGGCGGTGATCCCGGCCAGGACGGCCAGCGGGGCCAAGCCGGTGCCCCGCCGGAGGCGCGCCTCGGTCACCGGTCCCGCAGCCGCCGCAGGGTCGCCACGTCGGCCGCGTGGCCCTCCGCTCCGCCCGGGGTCTCCACCACGACCGGTACGCCGCGCAGCGCCCGGTGCCGCAGCAGGGCCCGGAACGGGGCCAGCCCGATCCGGCCCGCCCCGATGTTCTCGTGCCGGTCCCGCTGCGAGCCGCAACCGTCCTTGGCGTCGTTGGCGTGCACCAGCCGCAGCCGCCCCGCGCCGGCGACCGCCTCCAGCTCGGCCAGCAGCCGCCCGACCGCGCCGGGGGCGGTGAGGTCGGCGCCCGCGGCGAAGACGTGGCAGGTGTCCAGGCACACCCCGACCTTGGGGTGGCGGTCCAGCAGATCCAGGTACTCCCCGAGCTCGGGCACCGACGCACACAGCGACCGGCCCTGCCCGGCGGTCGGCTCCAGCAGCAGGTCGGGGCCGTCCTCGGGGAGCCGGTCCAGCAGCGGGCGCAGCTGGCGGCGGACCTGGCGCAAGGCGGCCGGGCGGTGTGCCTCGTCGACGGCCGACCCGGTGTGCACCACCACGCCGCGGGCGCCGAGCGCGCCGGCCCGGGACAGCGCGTGGCGCAGCGCGGCCACCGAGCGGCGGACCGTGACGGCGTCCGGCGAGCCGAGGTTGACCAGGTACGGGGCGTGCACGAAGACCGGCCAGCCTCGTTCGGCGCAGCCATGGCGGAAGGCCTCGTCCTGGCGGGGGTCGCCCGGGCTGGCCGCCCAGCCGCGCGGGTTGGACGCGAACACCTGGACCGCCTCGGCGCCGACCCGCGCGGCGTAGGCCAGGCCGCCCCGGGCCAGCCCACCGCCCACCCGCACGTGCGCCCCCACCGGGGGGCAGACCCGGGCGGGCACCCGTCAGACCACGAGCAGGGTGACCGTCGACCCCTTGGGCACCTGCGCCCCACCTGCGGGGTCCTGGGCCCGCACCGTGCCGAAGAACCCGGAGAGCACGTCGCGGCGGACCACCTTGAACCCGGCTGCCTGCAGGATCTGCTGGGCCTGGTCGAACTGCTTGCCTACGACGTTGGGGACGGTCACCAGCGGGGGACCCTGGGACACGACGATGGTCACCGTGGTGCCGCGGGGCACCTGAGCGCCACCGGCCGGGTCCTGCCGGATGACCGCCCCCTTGGGCACCGTGTCGTCGTACGCCTGCTGTTCGGCCACCTGCAGCCGGGAACTCTGCAGCGCCACCCGGGCGGCGTCGGCCGGCTTGCCCACAACGTTCGGGACGGCGACCGGCGGCACCCCCTTGCTGAGGACCAGGCGGACCGCGGTGTCCCGGGGCACCTGCGTGCCAGGCGGCGGGTCGGTGGAGACGACGCTGCCGGCCGGCACGGTCTCGTCGTAGGCCTCACTCGTCGTGCCGACCACGAGCTTGACCTGGGCCAGGCCCGCCGTCGCCTCAGCGACGGTGCGGCCGCGCAGGTCGGGGACGGCGTACCGCTCGGGGCCGGCGGACAGCGTTAGCGTCACCGTCCCGCCCCGCAGGATCCGGGCCCCCGGGGCGGGCGAGGTGGCCGCCACCAGGTCGGCGGGGACGGTCTCGCTGAAGACGCGCGCGCCGGCCACCGTCACGGTCAGCCCGTCGGCGGCCGCCTTCTGGCGGGCCTGGTCCACGGTGAGCTGCAGCAGCCCGGGGGCCCGGGTCCATCGGCCCTCACCGGCCCACCAGGCCGCGGGGCCGACCAGCGCCACGA
>JBMOMH010000089.1:0-12113 GCA_049323135.1 Actinomycetota bacterium | reverse complement strand
GCCGTTCAGACGCGCATGATCGCTACATAGGAGGGGGGTGGGGTGGCTTGTCGCCGGTTCGTAACCTTTCTGCCGTTCGGGGGATCTTGACCTGGTGGGCGTGGGCTGACACGGTGCTGCGGTCGGCTGCGGTCGGCTGCCGTCGAAGGAGGGGACCGATGAGGCAGGCAGCGGTACGTGGATGGGCGGTCCTCGCCGGGGTCGCGCTGGCTCTCGCCGGGTGTGGCGGCGGGCCGGGGGGCACCCCGCAGCGGGGCGCCACCGCCAAGGAGGTCACCCTCACCATCAGCGCGAACGCCATCGCGGGCGGCAAGAACGCCCAGGAGGCCGGCTGGATCCAGGACTACGTCATCCCGAAGTTCGTCGCCGAGCAGCAGGCCAAGGGCGTCACCGCCAAGGTCACCTTCCAGCCCAGCGGCGTCGACGACGAGCAGTACAAGACGAAGATGTCCCTGGACCTGAAGTCCCGGACGGGTGCGGACATCATCAGCCTGGACGGCATCTGGGTCGGCGAGTTCGCCCAGGCCGGCTACATCAAGCCGCTCAGCGACGTGGTCGGCGCCGCCGCCGACTCCTGGGACGGCTGGGCCCAGATCCCCAAGGCCGTGCAGCAGAACATGTCCTTCGACGGCAAGGTGTACGGCGTACCGGCGGGCACCGACGGGCGCATCCTCTACTACAACAAGCAGCTGTTCGCCCAGGCCGGGCTGCCCGCGGACTGGCAACCGACCAGCTGGGCGCAGATCCTCGACGCCGGCCGCCGCCTCAAGGCGCTGCCCGGGGTGACGCCGATCCAGGTCAACGCCGGCACCGCGATGGGCGAGGCCACCACCATGCAAGGGGTGCTGCCGCTGCTGGTCGGCACCGGCGCCCCCATCTACGACGCCGGGAAGTGGCAGGGCGACACCGCCAACATCCGCGACATGCTCGGCTTCTACCGCGACCTGTACGCCGGGGGCCTGGGCGACCCGCGGCTGCAGCAGGAGGCCAAGGGCCGGGACAAGTCCTTCCAGGAGTTCGCCGCCGGCAAGATCGGCATCCTGCTGGAAGGCGACTACTTCTGGCGGGCGGTCATCGAGCCGCAGAAGGGCATCGCCCCGATGAAGAACCGCGACCAGGTCGTCGGCTACGCCAAGATCCCCGCGAAGGCACCGGGGGCCGGCATCCGCGGGCAGGACTTCGTCAGCATGTCCGGGGGCGGCGGCCGGGTCATCAACCCGAACACCAAGTTCCCGCAGCAGGCCTGGGAGCTGCTGGCCTTCATGAACTCGGCCGACGCGACCAAGGCGCTGCTCGCCGGGCAGGCCCGCATCACCCAGCGCAACGACGTCAACGCGCAGGTGCTCAGCGGAGACCCGCTGCTCAGCTTCGTGGCCACCCAGGTGCTTCCGCTGACCGCCTACCGCCCCGGGCTGGCCGTCTACCCGCAGGTGTCGGCGGCCCTGCAGCAGGCCACCGCGGACGTGGTGGCCGGCAAGACCCCGGACGAGGCGGCCAAGGCGTACGGGCAGGCGGTGGCGAAGGTCGTTGGCGCTGACAACGTCCGCTCCTCCTGAGGCGGCGGTCCCGCGGGTCACCGCGGGACCGGGCACCGACGCCGCCGGGCTGGGCCGGCCCCGGGCGGCGGCGTTCGTCGCCCCGGCGCTGCTGCTCGTCGCGGTGTTCCTGGTCTTCCCCGCCCTGTGGACGCTGTACCTGGGCCTGACCAACTACCGGCTCACCGGCATCGCCGCGGCCCGACCGCAGGTCGTCGGCCTGGACAACTACCGGCAGGCCCTGGCCGACCCCGGGTTCCTGGCCGCCCTGTGGCGGACCCTGGTGTTCGTGTTCGGCTCGGCCATCGTCGGGCAGTCGGTGCTCGGGTTCGTCGTCGCCTGGTACCTGCGTACGGCGCACCCGGTGGTTCGCCGGACCGTCGAGACGCTGGTCCTGCTCGCCTGGATCCTGCCCAGCTCGATCGTGGCGTTCCTCTGGGTCGCCTTCCTCGACGGGGGCGATGGGACGCTCAACGCCCTGCTCGGTACCCGCGGTCATGCCTGGCTG
The DNA here is from genome assembly GCA_049323135.1 of Actinomycetota bacterium. Taxonomy (GTDB): domain Bacteria; phylum Actinomycetota; class Actinomycetes; order JBMOMH01; family JBMOMH01; genus JBMOMH01. The sequence goes on along the minus strand of JBMOMH010000089.1, from coordinate 10,070 downwards.
GTGGACAACGCGATGCTGTCCATCGTCGTGTTCAACGCCTGGCGCGGTACGGCGTTCTCCATGCTGCTGTTCAGCGCGGCCCTGGCCGGCGTGCCCCCGTCGCAGCTGGAGACCGCGCGGCTCGCCGGGGCGTCTGGGTGGCAGCAGCTGCGCGACGTGGTGTTCCCGCACACCCGGGGGCACATCCTGACCAACACGCTGCTGATCAGCCTGTGGACCTTCAACGACTTCACGCCCTACCTCATCACCGCCGGCGGCCCGAACCACGCCACCGAGATCCTGCCGGTCTTCATCTACGTCACTGCCATCTACGGCGGCCAGCTCGGCTTCGGTGCGGCCATCTCGCTGCTCATGCTGCTCATCAACCTGCTCATCGCCCTGGGCTACCTGCGGCTGCTGCGGGAGCGTCGTCGGTGAGCCTGCCCAGCGCGCCGGTGGCCGTCGTCCGCCGCATCGGGTTCTACGTCCTCGTCGCCGCGCTGACCGGCTTCTTCGCGCTGCCCATGCTCTGGCTGGTCGTCACCCCGTTCGACGCCACACCGTCGCTGTCGGTGTCCTGGCCGCAGTTCACCCTGGCCAACTTCCGGGCGCTGCTGGACAACCCGTATGCGCTGACCTCGCTGCGCAACTCGCTGCTGCTCGCCCTGGGCAGCATGGCCGTGGTCGTCGTCTGCGCCGCGCTGGCGTCGTACGCGCTGTCCCGGGTGCGCATCCCCGGCCGGGACGCGCTGCTCTACCTGTTGCTGCTGCTGTCCTCCATCGTCACCGGTACGGCGGCGATGGTGCCCATCTTCCTGCTCATGTTCGAGCTGAACCTCATCGACAGCCGGCTGGGCGTGGTGCTGGTGCTGAGCGGCGGCCTGCTGCCCGCGGCCATCTTCATGCTCAAGGACTTCATGGACGCCACGCCCCGCTCCTACGAGGAGTCGGCCCGGGTCTTCGGTGCCTCGCCGCTGCAGATCCTGCGGCACGTGGTGGTGCCCCTGGCCCGGCCCGGGCTGGCCACCATCGCGGTGTGGTCGATGGTCAACGTGTGGGGCAACTTCCTCGTCCCGTTCATCCTGCTGCGCAACCCGGAGAAGAGCCCGGCCGCCGTGGTCATGTACACCTTCTACACCGAGGGCGGACAGGCCAACCTGCCGCTGATCTCCGCGTTCTCGCTGCTGTACGCCGCGCCGGTGGTGGTGATGTACCTGTTCGTGAACCAGAGGTACGGGTTCCGGTTCCACGGAGGTATCAAGCGCTGATGGCGGGGATCGAGCTGCGCGGCCTGTCGAAGGTCTACCCCAACGGGGTGCGGGCCGTCGACGGGCTGGACCTGCACATCGGCGACGGGGAGTTCTTTGCCCTGCTCGGCCCGTCCGGCTGCGGGAAGACGACGCTGCTGCGCACCATCGCCGGGCTGGAGACGGCCAGCGGCGGACAGGTCCGCATCGGGGACCGGGACGTCACCGGCCTGGCCCCGGGCCAGCGGGACGTGGCCATGGTGTTCCAGGACTACGCCCTGTTCCCGCACATGAGCGTCGTCGACAACATCGCCTACCCGCTGCGGATCCGCAAGGTGGGCCGGTCCGAGCGGCGGGCCCGGGCGGTGCAGACCGGGGCGGGGCTGAGCCTGGACCAGCTGATGGACCGCCGGCCCGGGCAGCTCTCCGGGGGCCAGCAGCAGCGGGTGGCGCTGGCGCGGGCGATCGCCTGCCACCCGGCGGTGTTCCTCTTCGACGAGCCGCTGTCCAACCTCGACGCCCGGCTGCGGCTGGAGGCGCGCACCTTCCTCAAGCGGCTGCAGCGCGACCTGGGGGTGACCACGGTCTTCGTCACCCACGACCAGGCCGAGGCGCTGGCGCTGTCCGACCGGATGGCGGTCATGGAGGCCGGGCGGATCCGCCAGGTCGGCACGCCGCGGGAGGTGTTCGGCCGGCCGGCGAACACCTTCGTGGCCAACTTCATCGGCTCCACCCCGATGAACCTGCTCCCGGCGCGGGCCGACGGCGCCGGCCTGCACCTGGCGGGGGTGGACCGTCCGGTGCTGCTGCCCGAGGGGCTGCGCGCCCGGCTGCACCCGGGGGAGGAGGTGGTCCTCGGCGTCCGCCCCGAGTACCTGGACTTCCGTCCCGGCGAGGGCGCCGGCGGCCTGCCCGGCCGGGTGGCGGTGGTGGAGAACCTGGGCACCTCCTATCTGCTCGCCGTCGAGGTGGGCCCGCACACCGTGGCGGTGACCGTGCCGGAGGGGGCCGAGCCGGCCCCCGGGACGGCCGGGGAGGTGCGGGTGCCGACCGACCGGCTGCTGGTGTACCGGGCCGACGGTGACCTCGTGGCCCCGGCCGGCTGAGCATGGCCGTCCGGCACACGGTGCACCGCCGCCGGGTGACCCTGGAGGACCGGGCGGCCGGGCCGTACCTGGAGCTGCCGGTCGAGGTCCCCCCGGGCTCCCGCTCGCTGGCCGTCGAGCTGCGCTACGACCGAGCCGCGGGCGTGGTGGACCTGGGCTGCCTGGGACCGGAGGGGTTCCGCGGCTGGTCCGGCGGGGCGCGGGAGCGGTTCGTCCTCGGTCCGGACCACGCCACCCCCGGCTACCTGCCCGGGGAGCTGGCCCCGGGGGACTGGCGGGTGCTGCTCGGCCTGCACCGGGTGCCCGCGGCGGGGCTGGACCTGCAGGTGTCGGCCGTCGCCGCGGACCGGGCAGCGCCGCCGGACCCGGCCCCGGCCCGGCCGCCGCCGCCAGCGCGGCCGCCGCGACGGGACCTTCCGGCGTACGGCGGGATGCGCTGGCTGGCCGGTGACCTGCACGCCCACACGGTGCACTCCGACGGGGCGCTCACCGTCGTCGAGCTGGCCTGCCTGGCCGCCGGGCGGGGCCTGGACTTTCTCGCCGTCACCGACCACAACACGGTGAGCCACCACGCCGAGCTGGCCGCCGCTGGCGGGTACGCCGGGCTCACCCTGCTGCCGGGCCAGGAGGTGACCACCGACCGGGGCCACGCGGGGGCGCTGGGTCCGGTCGGCTGGGTGGACTTCCGGCGCCCGGCGGGGGACTGGCTGGCCGCGGTGCAGGGCCGCGGCGGGCTGCTGTCGGTGAACCACCCGCTGGCCGCCGACTGCGCCTGGCAGCACCGGCTGCCCGGGCCGCCGCCGCTGGCCGAGGTGTGGCACTCCAGCTGGTGGGACCGCCGGTGGGGCGGTCCGCTGGCCTGGTGGGCCGCCACCGGTCCCCGCGTGGTGCCGGTGGGCGGCAGCGACTGGCACCGCCCCGGCAGCGACGCGCCGCCCGGTACGCCGACCACCTGGGTGCTCGCCGCCGACGGCGACGTCCTCGGCGCGCTGGCCGCCGGCCGGGTCGCGGTCACCGCGGGGCGGCACGGCCCGGCGCTGCTGCGGGTGGGCCCCGCGGAGCTGGTGGCCGTCGCCGCCGACGGTACCTTCCTCGTCGCCCCGGACGGGAGCCGGCGGGTGGTCCGCGGGGACCGGGTCGACCTGCCCGCCGGGCCCGGCGGCTACCGGCTGGAGGCCCCGGACAACGCGGTCGTCGCGCTCTGTGCCTGACCGGGTGCCTGACCGGGTGCCTGACCGGGTGCCTGACCGGGTGCCTGACCGGGGTCGGTCCACCGCAGCTGGACGGTGGCCACCTCCCAGGCCCGCAGCGGCAGCCGCAGCCCCGCGGCGGTGGCCGGCAGTGCCGCGCCCGGCCGGCCGAGCAGGTTCACCCGGCGGGCCACCGGCGCCGCCCCGCCCGAGCCGGCCGCCGGCGGCCACCGCACCCGCGCCTCGGTGGGCACCGGGCCGGCCACCAGCCGCAGCTCCAGCCAGTCAGGGTCGGCGGCCCGGCGGCGCAGGCTGACGAGGGTCACCTGCTCCCCGGTCACCTCCAGGCCGGGCCCGCCGGCCGGCAGGGGTCCGCCGACCGGGGCGGTGCCGGGGGCGGCGTGCAGGTCGTGGCGGAACGCCTCGGCCGCGGCCGCCACCTCGGGGCCGGGCCGGGGACCCCGGTAGGGCAGCAGGGCCCACCGCACCTCCCGCTGGCCCGGGCACTGGGCCGCGGGCGTGGGCAGCTCTGGTCCGGCCGGCTCGTCCCGGTAGGGGTGCACGTTGCGGGACAGGTAGCCGACGGCGCGCAGCAGGGTCAGCGCCAGCTCCGGACCGGGGTCGACCAGCTCGTACTCGGTGACGTGGTCGCAGAGCACCGCCAGCCCCCCAGCGGCGACGAAGGCGTCGGCCGGGTAGGTCGGCACCGGGCGCTCCCCGCCGCCCCCCTCGGCCTGCCGGCCCCGGGCGACGACGGCGAGTTGCCCCTCGGCGTACGACGTGTCGGCCGGCCCGGGCAGCGGCAGGTGCCAGCGCACCCGGTGGTCGGCGCAGCGGTTGTCGAAACCGACGGTGAGCCGGACGAACGGCTCCCCCGCCCGCAGCTCCACCCGGGTGCGCACGTCGGTCGGTTCGGTGGCCGCCGAGCGCCGGTCACCGGCCAGGGCCACCGCCACCGGCCAGTGGTACCGGCGCACCACCTCCAACGCCGCCACCAGCGGCCCGTCGCAGACCGGGTGCACGGTGACCTGCTCCGGGTGCTCCACCAGCCGGTCGTCCGCCGGGGGGCCGTAGTTGTAGGTGTCGCCCCGGTCCCCCCCGTCCACCACCCGGCCCAGCCCGTACGCCGCCCAGCCGTCCGGCGTGCGCAGGGCGAGCGTGCCGGCCTCCTCCACCTGCACCTGCAGCAGCCCGTTGTCCAGGATGGCGCCGTCGCGGCGTACCGGTGCGCCCACCGCCGTGTCCTCAGGCAGGGCGCGCAGCGCGGTCCAGCCGAGGGCGGGCACCGGGACGGCGGCCACCACCCGGCGGGCCGGCTCGGCCAGGATGCGGGCGGTCCATGCCCCCGGGTGGTGGCGGGCACCGTCCGCCACGGCGCGGCCGAGCTCGGCCGGGTCGACCCCGGGGCGCGGGACCCGACCCACGTGGAGGGTGAGCCGGCCCGGTTCGACCGCCCAGCCGGTGAGGAACCGGCCGAACAGCTCCTCGCCGTGGATGCGGCGCAGCACCCGGGGCAGGTCGCCGGCCGGCAGGCGCTCCTCGGCGAGCAGCCGCGGCGGCACCGCCAGGGTCTGCGCGGGAACCCGGCGGCCGTTGGGGAGGGCGAGGGACACGCCGAGGGCATCCTCGGCGAGGCACACCTCCACATCCACCCAGCCCACCCGGTCGGCGGCGCTCGGGTTGACCACCAGCCACCCGTCGGCGGGCACCGCCGCGGCCAGGGCGGCGACCGCCCGGTCGCGCACCGCCTGGCCCAGCTGCCCGGCCTCGGCGATCCGGGCCGCGACCTGCACCGCGGTCTCGTCGACCCCGCAACCGGTCACCGAGTCGTGCCCGCTGGCGTCGACCAGCCGCCACCAGGCCAGGTCCAGGAACCGCTGTGGCCAGTCCACGGTCCATCCCGGGCCCCACAGCGCGGCCCACGGCTCGGCGTACCGGGTGACCAGGCGCTCGGCGCGGGCCATCGCCGCCTTGAGGTGGACCCGCGCCGAGATCACCCCGGGCAGGATGTTGGCCCGGGCGTGGCTGCGCAGCTCGCCGCGGACGACCGGCAGCCCGGGTTCGAGCGGGTCCCGGCCGGCCAGGTAGTCGGTGAGGGTGGCCAGGGTGGGGCGCAGGCCCCCGGCGGCGGCGAGCCGGTCGACCTGCGCGGTGAGCTCGGCCACCGGGAAGGCGTGGTCGGTGCCGTACATGGCCAGGACCGGGTCGTCCCCGAACCACGGCGCCATCGCCGCGGCGAACTCTCCGGCCCGCTCGGTGAGCCGGTCCTGGTCGCCGAACAGGTAGGCCGCGTTGCCGTAGCCCTCGGGCAGGTACTCGGTGCGCAGCCCGGTGCCGTCCGGGGCCTCCCACCGGAACGCGTGCCGGTCCACCCCGGCCGGTACGCCGCGCCACACGCAGGCGTGCGCCAGGCCGGCGCGGGCCAGCAGCTGGGGCATCTGCGCGCAGTGGCCGAACATGTCGGGCAGGTAGCCCACCGGCATCGCCCCGCCCAGCGCGGTGGCCCGGGACCAGCCCAGCTCCAGGTTGCGCACGATGGTCTCCCCGGCGCAGAGGAACTCGTCGCACAGGATCTGCCAGGGCCCGACGGCCAGCCGCCCGGCGGCCACTAGGGCGGCCAGGCGCGCCCGATGCTCGGGGCGCACCTCGAGGTAGTCGTCGACGGCCGCGAACTGCCCGTCGAGGGTGAACCGCAGGGCCGGGTCGGCCTCCATGCGGGTGACCAGCGCGTCGAGCAGCTCGACCAGCCGCATCCGGAAGCGCTGGAAGGGCTCGTACCACTCCCGGTCCCAGTGCGTGTGCGGTACCACGAGCACGTCCACGGGCGAGGCCCCCTCTGGGTGGCTGCCGGTCCCCGGCCGGCCGGGCCCGGCGGCAACCTAGCAGCACTCCGGCCCCCTGCCCGCGGGGGGCAAGGGGCCGGAGTGGCGTCGGCGCGTCGGGGGTCAGTACGGGGGACGGGGCCCCCGCGGGTCGTCGTGCACGATCCGCTCCTCCACCACGGTGTCCCGGCGGCGCGGACCCCAGATCAGCAGGGTCAGCACCAGGCCGAGGACGCCGACCGCGGCGAGGATCCAGCCGATGAGCTGGATGTCGATGCCGCCGAGCGTGGCGTGCACGGCCAGCGCGAGGATGAGCCCGACGGCGATGAGGAAGATGCTGGCCCCGATGCCCATGACGACCTCCTGCTCCGCGGGCCGCGCCCGGCCCGTACCGGTCGACGGGGTGGCCCCGTCCGTGCAGGGTTACCCGCCCGGTGGGGCGCGCTAACGCCGCCCGCCCTGGAGTGCCGGCCTGTCCCTTGCACGGCTTCGCCGGGCCTTGCCTGGCGTGCGGACCGTGCAAGGCCCCGGATGACCAGGTTTACGTGGTCATCCGGGCGGGGCGGGGGCCGCCAGCTCCCGGGTGACCCGGCGCTCGGCGACGAAGGACAGGAACGGGATGGTCCCGGCCAGCAGCACGAGGACCGTGCGCGGCAGGGACCACCGGGCGCGCAGCGCCAGGTCGAGGGCGACCACCAGGTAGACCATGTACAGGAACCCGTGGACCGGACCGACCACGGCCACGGCCGTCGGGTTCCCGCCCAGGTACTTCAGGGGCATCGCCACGAACACCAGGACCAGCAGGCCCACGCCCACGACGTACGCCATGAGGCGGTAGCGGGTCACGGCGGCACTCATCGAGGGACCTCCCGGGGTCGGTGGCGGTCGGCGGCCGCGTCCTGGCGGGCCAGCGCGGCCAGCCGGCGGTTGTAGGCGGCGAGGTCCGGGTCGGCGGGCTCCGCCTCCGGGTCATCGGCCGAGCCGAGGGTACGCCGGGTGGCGAGCCGGTCCAGCAGCGCGTCCACCGGGTCGCCCGGGTGCGCACCCGACCGGCCCGCGGGGTCGGCCGGGGCCGCCCCGGATGTCGCCGACCCCCGGGGGTGGGCCGTGTCGCGCAGCCCACGCCACCACAGCAGGGCGACGAACCCGGCGAAGAACGGCCACTGCAGGGCGTACCCCAGGTTCTGCACGCTCCCACCGGTCGACTCGAACCGGGTCCACTGCCACCAGCCGAGCAGAAGGAACCCGGCGACCAGCAGCGCCGCGCCGCCGGTGGCCGCCAGCCAACGGGGGGTCAGCAGCAGCCGCCACACGCCGGCCAGCCTACCGCCGTACGCCGCCTCCGCCGGGCCGCACCCGACCGGTCAGAACGCCTCCTCCGGCAGGTCCATCAGGGCGTTGTCGGTGCCCTCGGCGATCTGCCGCTGCGCGCGCAGCGGGGGCAGCGCGGTCCGCGCGAAGAACCGGGCCGCGGCCACCTTGCCCTCGTAGAAGGCCCGGTCCCGGTCGGCGGGGCCACGGTCCAGGGCGGCGAGGGCGACCTCCGCCTGGCGTAGCAGCAGCCAGGCGACGACCACGTCGCCGAGGGCGAGCAGCAGCCGGGTGGTGTTCTGGCCCACCCGGTAGACGTTGCGCGGGTCCTCCTGGCTGGCCACCAGGAAGCCCACCATCGCCCCGACGATGCCCTGTACGTCCTCCAGGCCGGCGGCGAGCAGCTCCCGTTCGGCCTGCAGGGCGGGGCTGCCGTCCTTGGCGAGCTCCTGCACCTGGCTGGCCAGCGCGGCCAGCGCCTGCCCCTTGTCGCGCACGATCTTGCGGAAGAACAGGTCCATGCCCTGGATCCCGGTGGTGCCCTCGTACAGCGTGTCGATCTTGGCGTCGCGCAGGTACTGCTCCAACGGGTAGTCCTGCAGGTAGCCCGACCCGCCGAACACCTGCAGGGCGGTGGCCAGCAGCTCGTAGGAGCGCTCCGAGCCGTAGCCCTTGACCACGGGCAGCAGCAGGTCGTTGAGCCGCTCGGCCAGGTCGTCGGCCTCCCCCCGCGCCTCGGCGAGGGCGACCCGGTCCTGCACCGAGGCGGTGTACAGCACCAGCGCCCGCATCCCTTCGGCGGACGCCTTGAGCTGCATCAGCATGCGGCGTACGTCGGGGTGGTGGGTGATGGTCACCCGGGGGGCGGTCTTGTCCGTCTGCCGGGTCAGGTCCGGCCCCTGCACCCGCGTCCGGGCGTAGTCCAGGGCGTGCAGGTAGCCGGTGGACAGCGTGGCGATGGCCTTCGTCCCGACCATCATCCGGGCGTGCTCGATGATCTTGAACATCTGGGCGATGCCGTCGTGGACGTCCCCGAGCAGCGTGCCGACGGCCGGGGCGTCCTCACCGAACCGCAGCTCGCACGTGGTGGACACCTTCAGCCCCATCTTGTGCTCGACGTTGGTGGCCACCACCCCGTTGCGGGCGCCGAGCTCGCCGGTGGCCAGGTCGACGTGGAACTTGGGCACGATGAACAGGGAGAGCCCCTTCGTGCCGGGGCCGTGCCCCTCGGGGCGGGCGAGGACGAAGTGCACGATGTTGTCGGCCAGGTCGTGCTCGCCGCCGGTGATGAACCGCTTGACGCCCTCCAGGCGCCAGGTGCCGTCGCCGTTGTCGATGGCCCGGGTCCGCCCCGCGCCGACGTCGGAGCCGGCGTCGGGCTCGGTGAGCACCATCGTGGCGGTCCAGTGCTTGTCGACCATCCAGCGGGCCAGCCGGCGCTGGTCCTCGGTGCCCAGCGCCCACAGCACATGCGGGAACCCGGCGGCGGCGTACATGTGCACGGCGGGGTTGGCGCCGAGGACCAGCTCGGAGACGGCCCAGCGCAGCGACGGGGGTACGACGGTCCCGCCCAGCTCCTCGGGCAGGTCCAGTCGGTACCACTCCGCGTCGAGGTAGGCCTTGTACGCGCGCTTGAACGCCTCGGGCAGGGTCACCGCGTGGGTGGTCGGGTCGAAGACCGGCGGGTTGCGGTCGGCTTCGGCGAAGGGCTCGGCCAGCTCGTGGGTGGCCAGCCGCTCCACCTCGGCGAGGATGCTGCGGGCGGTTTCGCCGTCGACCTCGGCGTACGGCCCGGACCCGAGGACGTCGTCGCGGCCGAGGACCTCGAAGAGGTTGAACTCGATGTCGCGGAGGTTGGACCGGTAGTGACCCATGGTGCTGGCTCCGTCGCTCTCGTCAAGTGACCCGTCGGTAACATCTATGATGCTACCCGGCGGTAACAGTTGCAACCCCTTCCCGGGGACAGGTGGGGGTGGCGTGTCGGGACGGCGTGCCGGTCCGGCCGGGCGAGGTACCGGCGGCGCGCCGGGTAGGCTGGGCGGCGAAGGGGAGTAGCCCGCCACCAGCCGGTCGACATGCTGGCCTCGCGCCCGGCCGCTGGGCCCGCCTCGTGCGGGTGGGCGAGACCTTCGACCGACCGTCCCTGCGAGGGGACGCCCTCCGGTCGAGGCCTCCCCCTCCTCCGGCGGCGTCCGGAGGAGCGACTCATGAGCACCCTGGCCTGGCTGCTCGCCGCCGCCGTGGTGATCTACCTGTCCTGCGAGCTGTTCGTCAACGCCGTCGAGTGGCTGGGCCGCCGGCTGCGGGTGGGTGCCCTCGCCGTGGGCACGGTGCTCGCCGCGTTCGGCACCGCCCTTCCGGAGAGCGTGGTCACCCTCGTCGCGGTGACCGTCGGCGGTGGGCCGAGCGGCGACG
>JBMOMH010000088.1:0-1148 GCA_049323135.1 Actinomycetota bacterium | reverse complement strand
GGCCGCACCGTAGTCCTCGTCCTGGACGAGGCGCACCTGCTCGATGCCGGCCAGCTCGAGGAACTCCGGCTGCTCACCAACGCCGACATGGACTCCCACTCCCCGTTGTTCTGCGTCTGACTTCGTGAGAAACATCCCGGTTGGAAATACCCAGCCACCGTGGTCGAGATCAGCAAGATCGTCGATCAAGGAGGTTGGGAAGGATGAGCACGGAACCCACGGGGTCGAAGCGGCCGCGGCGGCGGTTGTCGACCAGCGAGAAGTACGAGCTGTACCTGCAGGTGCTCACCGGGCAGGCCACCCAGCGGGAGGCCGCCGAGCGGTGGAAGGTGGACCGTTCCACGGTGGCGCACATCTGCAAGGTGGCCAAGCAAGGCGCCCTGGACGCGCTGGCCGCCTCGGTGCCCGGCCGGCCCGGGCAGTCGGCGCAGGACGCGGCGCTGGCGGCGGCGCGCGAGGAGATCGAGCGGCTGCGGGCCACCGTCGCCGAGCAGGCGGTGGTGATCCACCTGGCGGAGGGAAAAGCGCGTTGGGACTGAGCGCCGGCCCGGTCCCGACCCGGGTGGACGCGCGCGTCAAGGCCGGCCTGCTCGAGCTGGTGGACTACGCCGTCGAGCACGCCGACTGGTCGCCGCGGCGGGCCGCCGCCCAGCTCGGCGTGGACGACTCCCGGCTGACCCGCTGGCGCACCCGCCACGCCGCCGGGCAGCTGGCCGACCGGGCGCCGGGCGGCACGCCGGTGCACGGGATCCTGCCGGCCGAACGCGAGGCGATCCTGGCGCTGTACGAGCAGTGGGGCGGCATCGACCGCTCGCACCGCAAGCTGGCGCACCGCGGCTCCCGCCTCGACCTTGTGCACGTCAGTGAGTCCACGGTGCTGCGGGTGCTGACCGCCGAAGGCATTGTGCTGCCCGGCAATCCGCCGCGGGAGCCGACCCCGCGCAGGCCGTGGCCGGACTGGCTGGAATGGAAGCCGAACCGGATCTGGGCCTACGACTTCACCCACTTCACCCGGGCCGGCCGCGCCGCGATCGCGATCCTGGACGTGGTCTCCCGCAAGTGGCTGACCACCCTGGTGGTCGCCGAGGAGTCCTCCACCCAGGTCGAGGTCGCCTTCACCGCCGCCCTCAAGGAGGAGGGGCTGCTGG
>JBMOMH010000087.1:0-1153 GCA_049323135.1 Actinomycetota bacterium | reverse complement strand
CGACCCACCGGAACGTGGACGGCGCCTGGCGCAGCCCGCACGCGCAGGTCCTGGACGACCCGGCGGTGCGGGCCGCCGGGTTTGCCCAGGTGGCGGGGCTGGTCGTCCCAGTGGCCGAGGCGGCCACCCACCTGGGGTTGCGTGCCGGGCAGGCCGGCATCGGCTGGCGGGAGGTCGCCCGGCTCGTCCCGCCGACGACTGCGCTCGTGGACGCCGCCGTCGAGGTCCGCCGGCTGGGCCACCGGCCCGGGGGCGGCTCGTCGTTGACGTCGCTGGAGGTGGCCCGCCCGGCCGTGCGGATGGGTGACCCGGTGGTGGAGCTGGCCGACCGGCTGGCCCGGCTGCACCGGATGGCGTGGCAGCTGACCCGCGAGCCGCACGTCGGGATCGGCACCCTTGCCGACTACGCCGCCGCCGGGGTCTTCGTGCACGAGCACGCCCTCCGGCTCCTGCGCTCAGCCCCGACCGGGTCAGGTGTCGGTGTCCACCCGCTGGCCGGGCACGTCGAGCAGGCACGGACCGCGTGGCGGCATGCGCACCTGCACGCCCGGCAGCTGCGCACCGCCACCCCCGCGCTGCCGGGTGTGCACGGCGACATCAGGCTCATCCGCCACCTGCTCGACCACGTCGCGGCGGCCACCGACGGTGACTCTCACGGGCACCGGCCGGTGCAGGTGATCCTCGGCGGAGCGCGGGCCTTCACCGACGTCGCCGCGTGGAACGCCCAGGTCCTTGACCGAGTCGCCCACACCGGACAGCTGCACGTGCCGGGGCGGCAGCTCAGCGGCGACGAGGTGAGCGATCACCCGGTGCTGGTGGAGGCCAAGCTCGCCGGCCGGATGGCCACGGCCCCGAAGGAACGCCTCGAAGCGCTGCGGGCTGCCTACCAAGTGGCGCGACGTGCCGATCACGACACCACCCACGCCTGTGCCCGGGTGACCGCCACTGCCAAGACCTCCGGCCGGGGACCGTCTGCCACGTAGTCCGCGTCGTCGACCCGCATCGAGTCACTCCACCTCGCCAGCCGTGCGGCACGTCAACCATCCCGCGACCCGATCCGACGCCGCGCCTCAGCCATGCGCACAAGCTTGTGTACGGATGATCGGGAACTGGCGCTACCGCTCGCTCAACGGCATGAGCGGACTCTCGCAGC
>JBMOMH010000086.1:0-12365 GCA_049323135.1 Actinomycetota bacterium | reverse complement strand
CTGACGCTTGCCGGTGGCTGGCGGGCGGACTGGCCAACGCGTTGGCTGTTCGGGCGGCCGTCATCCGGGAGGCCAAGACCCGCGTGCTCCGGCAGTCCGCGGCGGTGCTGAACAAGTTCGAGCCAAGCGAGATGGCAGGGGTCAACGCTCGCCTGTTCGAGGCTAGGGGTAGTGGAGGTGCCGTGGCGTGCGAGCCCCGGCGCGCGCTCACCGGACTTCTCGGGGCGGGCGCCGAGGTGCTTGCCCTTCGCACCTACCTCGAACTAGTGGCCGCGCCGCTGGAGGCGCGTGCCGGCGGGGATGTGGCGGACCAGCGCGCGCATGCCAATCGTACGTATGAGCGGCCGATTCGGGCGATCTTGGAGGACGTGGCGTGACCCGAGTCACCCGGGATTCCCCTTCCCCAGTCCGGCCGCGGTTGGGGGTGTTGGCCACTCACCCAATTCAGTATCAGGTGCCGCTATACCGGGCGCTGACCCGTCGCGGCCTGGTCGACCTGGAGGTCGCCTTCCTCTCCGACGCCGGCCTGCGGCCCTACCCGGACCCTGGCTTCGGCCGCGACGTCCGGTGGGACGTGGATCTCACCTCGGGGTATCGGTTCGTTGTCCTGGCCCGGGATGGGTCAGGTGTCCTGGCCCGGCTGGCCCTGGTGCCCCGGTTGGCAGGCTGGATCCGTCGGCAGTCCGCCGTGTTGGTGCACGGGCACCGGCACCCGGGGATGCTCCTGGCGGTGTTGCTCTGCCGGCTGCTGCGCCGCCCGTACCTGCTTCGAGGGGAGGCGCAGGTACAAGGCCTCGGGACGTCGCCGGGGCGCAGGGTCATGCGGGCCTTGGTGGCACGAGTCGTGGTGCGAGGCAGCGCCGCCGCTCTCCCCATAGGAACCGGAAACGCGGCCTTCTATCGGCACTTCGGGCAGCCTCGGCTATTCTGGGCTCCGTACTCGGTAGATGACGTCCGGTTCGCAGCACCTCCCGAGCAGGATCGCGCCGGGTTCCTGTCCGCTCTGGGCTTGGACCCCGCAAAGCCGGTTGTGCTGTTCTGCGGCAAGCTGGTCCCGGTCAAGCGGCCCTGGGACGTGGTGGAGGCCTTCCGGCTCCTGACCACGCCCGCCAGCCTGCTGATCGTCGGCGACGGGCCGTTGCGAGGGCTGGTCGAGCAGCTGCTGCCCGCTCACAACGCGGTGCTGGCCGGTTTCCTTAACCAGGTTGCGCTGCCTGTCGCCTATCGCGCCTCCGACGTGCTCGTGCTGCCCAGCTCTCAGGAACCCTGGGGTCTCGTGGTCAACGAGGCGATGCACGCGGGTGTCACCCCCGTGGTTTCCGGCCGGGTGGGGTGCGCACCCGACCTGGTCGCGGGCGTTGGCGAGGTCTTCCCCTGCGGCGACGTGCCGGCCCTTGCCGCGGCAGTGGACCGTGCCCTCGCGCGGGCTACCACAGCCCAGGCGCGGGCCGCCGCTATGGCTCGGGTGGCCGCCTACTCGCTGGCTCGGACGGCCGAGGGTTACGAGGCCGCCGCCACCTTCGTGGCTGCTCGCAGGTGCAGAGGAGGGTGAGATGGGCGGCCGTCTCGGTTCGGGCCTGCGGCAGGCTGTGGCGGTGAGCCGATGGGTGTTGACGCACTCGTCCAACCGGGGGTGTCGTTGGCGTCGATACCTGCGAGCGGTGGCCTTCCAGGTGCTGTCGCGGATATGGCGACCGCTGGAGATATGGGTGCGGGTCGGAGATCACTCGCGGATCGCGGTACGGCGGGACGACAGGTCGGCGATGAAATGCCTCTATGCCAACCCACCCGACGCAGAGATGGACATCTGGGCGGACTGGCTCCGTTCCGGTGATCTCTTCGTGGACGTCGGAGCAAACACTGGGATGTACAGCTTGTGGGCGGCTGACCATGGCGCGGAGGTCATCGCCGTCGAGCCCGACACATGCGCACGGCAGCGTCTGATGGCCAACATCAATCGGAACGGCAATCCGGTGTCGGTGCTGGCCGCGGCGCTCGGCGATCGCCCTGGCTCTACCCGCTTCACCCGCGGCCTGGGCCCGATGAACCGCGTGGCCATGAACGACGAACCGGGCACCGTCGAGGTCAAGGTCATGACCCTCGATGAGTTGATTGGAGATCGTCAGGTGGCCGGGGTGAAGGTCGGTGTCGAGGGGGCAGAGCATCTCGTGTTGCGTGGTGCCCTGCGGGCGTTGAGGGAACACCGCATCGGGCTGCTCCAGCTGGAATGGAACGACTGCAGTAGCGCTCTGCTAGGCGAGACCCGGGAGCCGGTGCGCACCCTGCTCGAGTCCTGCGGCTACCACCTCTTCCGGCCGACGGACCGTACCGGCGCGCAAGGGCTGGGTGTGGGAGATGTGGACGTCTTCGCCCTGGCGCCGACCAGGGAGGCGCAGGCGCGGTGGACTTCGTCAAGGCGAGCGGTGAGTGATGGCGAGCTCGCCGACGTTTCGCGCGGTGCCAGCCAGCAGGGACTCGGTCGTCTGGGCTTTACTCCTGGTCGCGGCGGGGGTCCTCGTCATGCTCGGAGTTGGCTACCGCCTTCTGGATGGTCACTTCCGTCCCGACGTGGACTACCGTCATCTCCTCTTCGTCGTCGCGCTCTTCCCCAGTCTGGTCAGGTACGAGACGGACATCGTGACCCTGTTGGCCAGCCTGCCCGCGGCGTTCCTCCTCGCTGCGGTGGCCGCGCGGATCGCCGACCGGGGTCAGGCGTGACCGAACCTTCCGTCCGTCAGGTTCTCTGTGTCGCCCCGTCGTCGGGTCTGGGCGGCGGCATCGAGCGCCTCGTGGACGCGGCCTCGGAGTACCTGCGTAGCGGGGGGGCGGCCGTCGACCGGGTAGACCTGCTGACCCCGGCGGTTCGGCCCAGCCTGACAGTCAAGATTCGGTTCGTTGCTCGCCTGTACCGATCGGCACGACGTCAGGGCCAGCCGTTCGTCGTGCTGGTCATGCACCCCGCGTTGACCTGCGTAGCGTGGTGGGCCACCCGATGTCGGCTCCGCAGTCACCTGGTCGTCGTCTTCTTCGGCGTGGACGCCTGGGGTCGTCGCCCCTTGGGGCTGCAGCAGGTCCTGCGACGACCTCGGGTGCGAGTCGTTACCATCAGCGGATTCGCCGCCGGCGCGCTGCTCCGCATGGCTCCGGCGAAAGTCCTCGCTCCAGGC
Source organism: Actinomycetota bacterium (assembly GCA_049323135.1). GTDB lineage: Bacteria > Actinomycetota > Actinomycetes > JBMOMH01 > JBMOMH01 > JBMOMH01. The sequence goes on along the minus strand of JBMOMH010000086.1, from coordinate 9,198 downwards.
CTCGGCAGGCACTGGTACGAGCAGTTGGTCGCCGCCCGGCAGCACCTGGCGGTGCGGACCGAGGCGGAGCTCAACGTCTTGTCCACGTTCCGCCTCGAAGCATGGGCCGAGAAGGGTCTGGTCGAGCTGATCGGCGCCCTGGACGACCTACGCCAGCACTGGCCGCTGCGGCTGCACGTGGCGGGTGCCGGTCGGGTAGAGCCTGCTCTCGAGGCACTGTTGGCGCGCCATCCATGGGTGTCGTTGCATCGGGACCTGGCGGACACGGACCTGGCCCGCCTGTACGCCCGGGCCGACGTGTTCGTCCTGGCCACTCGGACCCGGGCGGGTCGGGAGGCGCAGGGGGAGGGCTTCGGCATCGTCCTCGTCGAGGCGCAGCTGGCAGGCACTCCTGTCGTTGCCCCGGCGTTCGGCGGCTCTGGTGACGCGTTCCTGCCTGGAGTCACCGGCCTGTCCCCGGTCGACGAGAGTGTCGGAGCGCTGCGCTCGGTATTGCGCCAGCTGCTCGAGGACGTCTCCCTGCGGCGGGAGATGGGTGCCGCCGCTGCCGCCTGGGCGCAGGCACGCTTTGACCCGGACGTGCATGCCGCACAGCACGTGCAGATCCTGCTCGAGGGATAGCGGCGTGTGCGGAGTGGCGGCAGCGTACGGCGCTCTCGACTCGGGGAGCGTCGAGGCCGTTCGCCGTATGAACCGGTGTCAACGACATCGAGGGCCCGACGCTGCTGATGCCTGGCAGCGACCGGGGGTGGTCCTGGGCCACACCCGGCTGGCTATCGTGGACCTGAGCGACGCTGGTCGCCAGCCGTTCCTCTCCGCGGACGGCGAGGTGGCGGTGGTCTACAACGGTGAGATCTACAACCACGGCTCCCTCCGGCACCGCCACGGGCTGCATCCTGCCTCCGGCTGTGACGGCGCCGTCCTGCCCGAGATGTGGCGTCGGCTCGGTCCAAGGATGTTGACCGAGCTGCGGGGCATGTTCGCCGTCGTCATCCACGACGCCCGGGATGGCAGCCTGGTGCTGGCCCGCGATCCCTTCGGGATCAAGCCCCTGTACTGGGCGCGGGACCGGAAGGGCGTCATCTGGGTTGCCTCCGAGCCCCGGGTCCTGGGCCGGCTGACCGGGCAGACCACCCTGACCGAGGAGGCGCTGCGGCACTACTTGGCCTTCGGCTTCCTGGCCCGGGACATGTCGCCATTCGCTGGGGTACACGCCGTGCCAACGAACGGGTGGGTGCGGTTCTCCGGAGCAGGGACCGACCCTGCCGTCGGCAGCAGTCCGGACCCGATCGTCCCGGCCCGGGGTGTCGGACCGACGGAGTTGCGTGCGGCATTTGTCGACAGCGTCCGGGAACACATGGTCAGTGACGTTCCGGTGGCCTTGCTGCTCTCCTCGGGCGTCGACTCCGCTGCGCTGGCCTGGGGTGCGCACGCGGTGGATGCGCGCCTCACCTGCGTCACCGTCGCCATGGAGGGGCGGGGTCGAGGGGAGGACGAGCAGGCGGCCAGCATCGCCCGGAGGTTCGGTCACGAGCACGTCGTGGTCGAGCAACCTCCCGAGGCCGACCTCGTTGCGTCCTTGTTTGCCGCGATGCAGCGTCCGACCATCGACGGGTTCAACTCGTTCCTCATCAGCCGGGCGATCAGGCATCAGGGCATCAAGGTGGCGCTGTCCGGCCTGGGCGGTGACGAGATGCTCGGGGGGTATCGCCACTTCCGTCACCTGCGGGCGCTGCCCTGGCTGCGGGCATCCGATCGGGTCGGCCTCGGCCGAGCCCTCGCGTTCCCACCGGTGCGGCGTCGGGTTGCCCGGCTGCTGGGCGAGAAGGCCGCCGTGCTGGTGGCCCGGGGGGGTCCGCGCACCGCGGGTGAGTACGGACTCCTTCGGCGCCGGGTGCTGCTCGACCCGGAGCTGGCTCGCGCCGCCCCCGGGCTGCCGCCCGCTGACCCGCCCCAGCGGACCGGGGCCGCGACCGCGCTCGAGCTGTCAGACACCGAGATCCGCGGGTACCTGGGGGGCACCCTGCTCCCCGACGCGGACACGTTCTCGATGTGCTGGTCCGTGGAGCTCCGGGTGCCGTTCGTGGACCGTGTCTTCGGGTCCACGGCGCTGAGCTTTGATCCGCTGCGCGGCGTAGGCAAGCGCCGCTTTGCCGCGGCCCTGGATGACCCGGCGCTCGTGGCGGCGGCCAACCGGCCCAAGCTGGGCTTCACCCTGCCCATGGAGGAGTGGCTGCGCCGGGGTCTGCTGCGAGAGCAGGTGGCCGACGTGGCCGCTCGATCCGCGCGGGTCCGAGGGGTGTTGTCCCCGCAGGTCGTCGACGAGGTCGTGGCTGCCTGGGAGGGGGGTCGCATCCCGTGGTCGAGGATGTGGTTGTTCGCCGCGCTGGAGGGCTGGTTGCGCTCAGTGGAGGCAGCCGGCAGCTGAACCGCCGCTCGACGGCGGCCCGGCGTCCCGGACGGCGGCGCTGATCTCCCCGAGCTGGCGGACCTGCTCCCGGGTGAGCGGGTCGAGCAGGTGGCGGCGTACGGCGGCCACGTGGCCGGGGGCAGCCGCGGCGAGCGCGGCGTACCCGGCGTCGGTGAGGGTGGCCCACTGGCCGCGCCGGTCCTCGGTGCACTCCCGGCGGCACACCCAGCCCCGCTCCTCCAGCCGGGCGATGGCGTGGGAGACCCGGCTGCGCGAGGACATCAGCGCGTCGGCGAGGTCGCTCATCCGCAGCGTGCGGCCCTCCGCCTCGGACAGCCGGACGAGGATCTCGTAGTAGCCGTGGGGTATGTCCGAGTCCGCCTGCAGCTGCCGGTCCAGGGCCATGAAGAGGACCCGGGTGGCCTCCAGGAAGGCCCGCCAGGCTCGCTGCTCCTCCTCGTCCAGCCACCGCGGCTCATCGGTCACCGATACCTCCCTCGTCCGGTCCGGCGCCCGGTCCGGAATAGTTGAAGACTCAACCTGGTTCATGCTACCGTCCCCCCAAGTTGAACCCTCAACCATTCTGCCACCCGGAGGACACCGGAGATGACCGAACCGGCCAAGAGCCTGCACCAGCTGCTCGCGCAGCGGTGGAGCCCCCGCGCCTTCGACCCGGAGCACGAGGTGGCCGACGCGACCCTGGTCCGGCTGCTCGAGGCGGCCCGCTGGGCGCCCTCGGCGGCCAACACCCAGCCGTGGCGGTTCCTCGTCGCCCGGCGCGGCACGGCGGCCTTCGACCGGCTCTTCGCCGTCCTCGCCCCCGGCAACCAGGTCTGGGCGGGACGGGCCAGCGTGCTGCTCCTGGTGGCCGCCGAGACCGTCGACCCCGACGGCCGCCCGCGCACCCACGCCGGCTACGACACCGGGCAGGCGGTGGCCCACCTCACCGTGCAGGCCCAGGCCGAGGGCCTGGACGTGCACCAGATGGGCGGCTTCGACGCACCGGCCGCCGCCGCGGCGTTCGACCTCCCGCCGCACCTGTCCCCGGTGGTCGTCGTCGCCCTCGGCCGGCGTACCCACCCGGGCACGCTGCCCGAGCCGCTGGCCGCCCGGGAGACCGCACCCCGCACCCGCCGGCCGGTGGGCGAGCTGCTGCTGCCCGCCGGCGACCTGCCCCTCGAGCTTGCGCTATCCGCCTGACCGCCGCGGCGTGGGTCAGACCATCCAGGGAAGGGTCACCACCATGGGCATCACCCGGCTCAACCACGCGGTCCTGTACGTCCGGGACGTGCAGCGCAGCGCGGCCTTCTACCGCGACGTGCTCGGCTTCCGCACCGTCGAGATGACCCCCGAGGGCTTCCACGGGGCGGTCTTCCTGCAGGCCCCCGGGTCCACCAACGACCACGACCTCGGCCTGTTCGAGATCGGCCGGGACGCCGGCGCCTCGGCCGCCGGCCGGGCCACCGTCGGCCTCTACCACCTGGCCTGGGAGGTGGACACCCTCGCCGAGCTGGAGAAGCTGGCCGCGGCGCTCGCGGCGGCCGACGCCCTGGTCGGTGCCTCCGACCACGGCACCACCAAGAGCCTGTACGGCAAGGACCCCGACGGCCTGGAGTTCGAGGTCGCCTGGGTCGTCCCCGCCGACCGGCTGGACGACCTCGCGCTGCGCGCCCGGCGCAGCATCCGCCCGCTGGACCTGGCCCGCGAGCAGGCCCGGTACGGCGCCCACACCCGGGGCGGGATCGGCATCTCCACGCCGAGCCCCGCCTGACCCCATCCGGCACCACCCATCCAAGGAGGAACCCATGAGCACCGAGTTCGACCTGCCCCCGACCCAGGCGATCCAGGACCTGACCGGCGACTACGAGATCGACGTGGCGCACAGCCGGCTCGGCTTCGTCGCCCGGCACGCGATGGTCACGTCCGTCCGCGGCCAGTTCGCCGACTTCGCCGGGCGGCTGCACCTCGACGCCGAGGACCCCACCCGGTCCACCGCGCAGGTGACCATCCAGGTGGCCAGCATCAACACCGGGCAGGAGCAGCGCGACGCGCACCTGCGCTCCCCGGACTTCTTCGACGTGGAGAAGTACCCGGAGATGACCTTCACCAGCACCCGCGCCGAGCAGGTCGGCGAGGACGCGTTCCGGCTGGCCGGCGACCTCACCATCCGTGACGTCACCCGGCCGGTCACCCTCGACATCACCTACAACGGATCGGCCAAGGACCCGTTCGGCAACCTGCGGGCCGGCTTCGAGGGTCGGGCCACGGTCAACCGCAAGGACTGGAACCTGACCTGGAACGCGGCGCTGGAGACCGGCGGCTTCCTGGTCAGCGACAAGATCCGCCTGGAGTTCGACGTCTCCGCGGTCAAGCTCACCCCGACCGCCTGAGCCGCTCCTTCTCCTGCGGACCACGCCGCCGGTCCGCACCCCGGGCCCGCTTCGTCCCCGCCGGGACGGGGCGGGCCCGCCGTCTACGACGGCCGGTGGCCGGGGGGTTGGCGTCGTACGGCGGCTGGCGCTGGCGGAGCCCGTCGGGCGGTCTCCCGGCTCCTGCCCTCCCCCCGGGGCCGGTCCCACTGGCCCCTTCTGGCGCTTCCTGTCTCCTCAGCCACCCGGCCGACGGCATGGAGGGGTGGTCGTGGTAAGAATTGTGGCCTATAGGCCATAAAAACTTCTACAGCATCCCATCCCTCTCCCTAGCTTGGGGCTGGGGTGGCCTGTGATGCCACAGCGGCGTTACCGGCGTCCGTCTGTCGTCAACTTCTGCATGATCGCTACGAGGATTGTGGCGTCGCCGGCAGAGGCTGCGGGGCCGGTAGGGCGGGCAGCGGGACGGCCGGTGGCCGGGGGGTCGCTGCCCGAGCCGGCCCCGGGTCGCCTGCCATGATGGCGCCAGGGCGGCGGCGACGGCGGTGAGGCGGTGAGGATGAGCGAGCGGCGTACCCCCCCGGCCGGCGGCCCCCGGCCGGTGCGGGCCCCCCGGGGGACCCAGCTGCGCTGCCGCAGCTGGCCGACCGAGGCCGCGATGCGCATGCTCATGAACAACCTCGACCCGGACGTCGCCGAGCACCCCGACGAGCTGGTCGTGTACGGCGGCACCGGGCGCGCGGCGCGCAGCTGGGCGGCGTACGACGCCATCGTGGCCAGCCTGCAGGACCTAGCCGGCGACGAGACCCTGCTGGTCCAGTCCGGCAAGCCCGTGGGCGTGTTCGCCACCCATGAGTGGGCGCCGCGGGTCCTCATCGCCAACGCCAACCTGGTCCCCGACTGGGCGACCTGGGAGGAGTTCCGGCGGCTGGAGCGGCTGGGCCTGACCATGTACGGGCAGATGACCGCCGGCTCCTGGATCTACATCGGCACCCAGGGGATCCTGCAAGGCACCTACGAGACGTTCGCCGCGGTGGCCGAGCAGCGGTTCGCCGGCACCCTGGCCGGCACCCTCACCGTCACCGCCGGCCTCGGCGGGATGGGGGGCGCGCAGCCCCTCGCGGTCACCCTCAACGGCGGGGTGGCGCTGGTTGTCGAGTGCGACCCGTCCCGGGTGCAGCGGCGCATCGCCCAGCGCTACCTCGACGAGCAGGCCACCTCCCTGGACGACGCCCTGGCCCGGTGCGCCGAGGCGGTGCGCGCCGCCCGGCCGCTGTCGGTCGGCCTGGTCGGCAACGCCGCCGACGTACTGCCCGAGCTGCTGCGCCGCGGCGTCGCCGTCGACGTCGTCACCGACCAGACCTCCGCGCACGACCCCCTGTCCTACCTGCCCTCCGGCGTCGACTTCGCAGACATGGCGGCGTTGCGGGCCGAGGACCCCACGGGGTTCACCGCCCGCGCCCGGGAGTCCATGGCTCGGCACGTCGCGGCGATGGTGGGCTTCGCCGACGGCGGCGCGGAGGTGTTCGACTACGGCAACAGCCTGCGCGAGGAGGCCCGGCTTGGCGGCTTCGCCCGCGCGTTCGACTACCCCGGCTTCGTCCCGGCGTACCTGCGTCCCCTGTTCTGCCAGGGCAAGGGGCCCTTCCGCTGGGTGGCCCTGTCCGGGGACCCCCGGGACATCGCCACCACCGACCGGGCGGTGCTGGACCTGTTCCCGGACAACGGCTCGCTGGCCCGCTGGCTGCGGTTGGCCGGGGAGCGGGTGGCGTTCCAGGGCCTGCCGGCCCGGATCTGCTGGCTGGGCCAGGGGGAGCGGGACGTCGCCGGGCTGCGGTTCAACGAGCTGGTCGCCTCCGGGGCGGTCGCCGCTCCCATCGTCATCGGCCGGGACCATCTCGACTGCGGGTCGGTGGCCTCCCCCTACCGGGAGACCGAGGGCATGGCCGACGGGTCGGACGCGATCGCGGACTGGCCGCTACTCAACGCGCTGCTCAACACCGCCAGCGGTGCCTCCTGGGTGTCGATCCACCACGGCGGCGGGGTCGGCATCGGCCGGTCCATTCACGCCGGTCAGGTCACCGTCGCCGACGGCACCGAGCTGGCCGCGGCGAAGCTGGCCCGGGTGCTGCGGAACGACCCCGGGCTCGGCGTCGTCCGGCACGCGGACGCCGGGTACGACGAGGCCGCCGCCGTCGCCCGCCGGGAGGGCCTGCCGATCCCGATGCCCCGGTGAACGACGGCGCCGTCGCCGCGACGCTGTCGACACTGCTCGCCGAGCTGGCGCCGATCGGGCGGCACCCCGGTTCCGGCGGGTATCGCCGGTACGCGTGGACGGCGGCCGACCTCGGCTGCCGCGACTGGTTCACCGCGACGGCGCGCGCCCGGGGGATGGCCGTCGACGAGGACGGCAACGGCAATCTGTGGGCCTGGTGGGGGACGCCGGCGCCCGGCGCCGTGGTCACCGGCAGCCACCTGGACTCGGTGCCGGACGGCGGCGCGTACGACGGGCCGCTCGGCGTCGTCAGCGGCTTCGCCGCCGTCGACGTGCTGCGCACCCGCGGGGTCCGGCCGGCCCGACCGCTGGCCGTCGTGTCGTTCACCGAGGAGGAGGGCGCCCGCTTCGGCGTGGCCTGCCTCGGCTCGCGGCTGCTCACCGGGCGGCTGGACGGGGACACCGCGCGGGGGCTGCGCGACACCGACGGCGTCACGCTGGCCGAGGCGATGGCCGCCGCCGGGCGGCGTACCGACCAGCTGGGCCACGACGAGGACCGGCTGGCGCGCGTCGGCGCCTTCGTCGAGCTGCACGTCGAGCAGGGCCGCGGCCTGGTCGAGGTGGGGGCCCCGGTCGGCGTGGGCCGGCGGATCTGGCCGCACGGCCGGTGGCGGCTGGAGTTCCACGGCTCGGCCGACCACGCCGGTACGACCCACCTGGCCGACCGGGCCGACCCGATGCTGCCGCTGGCGCACACCGTGCTCGCCGCGCGGGCCGTGGCGCTGCGGTCGGGGGCCCTGGCCACCGTCGGGCGGCTGGATGTGTCACCCAACGCCACCAACGCCGTCCCCGCGGTCGCCCGAGCCTGGCTGGACGCCCGCGCCCCAGACGATGACCTGCTGCGGGAGGTCGTCACCGAGGTGACCCGGCAGGCGCGCGCGGCGGCCGACCCCCACGCGGTCCGGGTGGTCGACACCTGCGAGTCCCTCTCGCCGGCGACGTCGTTCACCGGGCCGCTGCAGGACCGGGTGTGTGCCGTGCTGGGTACCGCACCCCTGCTGGACACCGGTGCCGGACATGACGCCGGTGTCCTGGCCGGGCACGTGCCCAGCGTGATGCTCTTCGTCCGCAACCCCAGCGGCGTGTCCCACGCCCCCGACGAGCAGGCGGAGCCGGCCGACTGCGTCGCGGGCGTCCTGGCGTTGGCCCACGTCCTGGAGGATCTGGTCACCCGGTGACGAGATACCGCTGCGCCTACGCCTGGCTCGGTGACCGCGTCGTCTCCGACGTCGTCGTCGACGTCGCCGAGGGGCGCATCGCCGCCGTCGCCGCCGTGACCCCGCAGCTTCAACCCGAAGCGCTCACCGGTGCCGTGCCGCTACCGGGCCTCACCCTGCCAGGGCTGGCGAACGTGCACTCCCACGCCTTCCACCGAGTGCTGCGGGGACGCACGCAGCGGCGCCAGGGCACGTTCTGGGGCTGGCGGGAGCAGATGTACGCCGTCGCCGAGCGCCTGGACCCGGACCGCTACTACGCGGTGGCCCGGGCCACCTTCGCCGAGATGGTGCTCGCCGGCGTCACCTGCGTGGGGGAGTTCCACTACCTGCACCACGCGCCCGGCGGGCACCGCTACACCGACCCCAACGCGATGGGCGCGGCCCTGCGCGCGGCGGCCGCCGCGGCCGGCGTACGGCTGACCCTGCTCGACGCGTGCTACCTGGCCGGGGACGTGGACGGTCGCCCACCGGAGGGCGTGCAGCGCCGGTTCGCCGACGGGAGTGCGTCGGCCTGGGCGGAGCGGGTCGCCCTGCTGCGAGACGACCCGGGCTGTCGCATCGGTGCCGCCGTGCACTCGGTGCGGGCCGTCCCGGCGGAGGCGCTGCCGGTGGTCGCCGCGTACGCCGGTGAGGCCCACCTGCCCCTGCACCTGCACCTGTCCGAGCAGCGGCAGGAGAACACCGCCTGCGCCGACGTGCACGGCTGCTCCCCGACCCGCCTGGTTGCCGAGGCCGGTGTCCTGGGGCCGACGACGACGGCGGTGCACGCCACGCACCTGACCGACGGCGACGTCGCCCTTCTGGCCGGCTCGCGCACCGTGGTCTGCCTCTGTCCCACCACGGAGCGGGACCTCGCCGACGGCATCGGACCGGCCGGGCGGCTGGCCGGCGCGGGCACGGCGCTGACCCTGGGCAGCGACAGCCAGG
>JBMOMH010000085.1:0-1158 GCA_049323135.1 Actinomycetota bacterium | reverse complement strand
GAGGGCGACGTCCTCGTGCGCCGTCCCGACGCCCGCCGCACCGGGCCCCGGGAGCAGCCCAGGCCGGTGACGGCGGCCCCGCCGGTCCCGTCGGACCACCTGGCCGACGCCGTCCTGACCGCCCTGCGCTCCGGCGAGGCGGCAGCCACCCAGCGCCGCGAGGCCCGCCCGGCCGACCTGCCCGACGTCCCGGTGCTGGAGCCGGCGGTCAGCCTGGCCGCGCTGCGGGAGGCGGCCGCCGACAGGAGCACGGTGTGGGTGGGGATCGCGGACCCGGGCGGCGGCATCAGCCGGCGACGCGTCGAGCCCGTTGCGGTCAGCGGCGGCCGGGTCACCGTCCTCGACACCGCGCTCGGACAGGTCAGGACCCTGTCGGTGCACCGGATCACCGGCGTGGCGCCTGTGGACGAGTGACCGGGTGAGACCGGCGGTGACGGTAGGTTGCGGACGCCGACACCGACGAGGGGGCACCCCACGATGAGCCAGACTCCACCGGAGCGTCCCGAGGACGACCAGCCCGACACCCGGCCGGAGGGCGAACAGCCGCCGTCCTGGCCGGCGACGACGCCGCCGCAGCCGGAGTACCCGTACGCCCCGCAGGCGACCGACCGTCCGGAGGCGCCGCAGCCGCCGCCGTCCCCCTGGGGTGCGCCTGGCGGGGACCAGGGCCAGCAGCCGCAGCCCGAGCAGCCGCAGCCCCAGCAGCCGGGCTACACCCCGCCGCCGACCGCCTACGGCACCGGCGGGTACCCGCCGGCCGGTCCCCCGCAGGTGCCGCCCGGCGGGTACGGCTACACCGGTGGCCCGGGGTACGGCTACGGCGGGTACGCCCCGGCCGCGCCGCCGGCGCCGACGCCGACCTCGACGATCGTGCTGCTCGTCATCAGCGCGCTGCTGACCCTGTCCTGCTACTTCACGCTGGCCGGTGTGGCGCCGCTGGTGATGTCGATCGTCGCGCTCACCCGGTACCGCACGGACATGGAGTCCACCCGCCGCCTGACGCGCCTCGGGTGGATCATCCTGGGCTCCCTCAGCGCGCTCATCGCGATCGGGCTCGTCGTCTTCTTCGGGTTCCTCATCGCCTCGAGCTCGTCGTACTGACCTCTCGTGCCGAGCCCGAGCCCGGGAAGCGATCGGGGGGCGCCGGAGGTTGACGCG
>JBMOMH010000084.1:0-12381 GCA_049323135.1 Actinomycetota bacterium | reverse complement strand
TCCACTCCGCGAACGCCGCCCTCGGCCTGGTCATGCTCACCCTCGGCCCGATCGACCACGTGCTGCCACACGAGCGCCACCCCGCCCCAGATCCATGATCAGACCCACATCTATGCCGGGAGCCCCCGATGACCTTCACCGACGGCGCGCAGTGCACGGCGAACTTCGTCTTTACCGACGCCGCCGGCAGGGTGTACCTCGGCCAGGCGGCCCACTGCGCGGGCACGGGTGCCACCCAGACCGACGGCTGCCAGGCCGGCTCGCTGCCGCTGGGCACGCCGGTGGAGGTGCAGGGGGCGACCCGCCCGGGGCGCCTGGCGTACAGCTCCTGGCTGACCATGCAGGCCCGGGGGGAGCGTGACCCGGCCACCTGCGCGTACAACGACTTCGCCCTGGTCGCACTGGACGCCGCCGACGTGGGGCGGGTCAACCCCACGGTGCCGTTCTGGGGCGGGCCCACCGGGCTGGACACCCGGGGCACCGCGGTGGGCGACACCGTGCTTTCCTACGGGAACTCCTCGCTGCGGCTCGGCGTGTCCGCCCTGTCACCCAAGCAGGGCATCAGCCTCGGCGACGCGGGCGGGGGCTGGAGCCACCGGGTCTACACCGCGACGCCGGGGATCCCCGGGGACTCCGGGTCGGCCTTTCTCGCCGCGGACGGCCAGGCCCTGGGGGTCCTGGCCACCCTCGCCCTCGCCCCGTGGGCCGGCAGCAACGGGGTGGGCGACCTGTCCCGGGAGCTGGGCTATGCGCAGGCGTACGGCGGCATCGCTGGGCTGGGCCTGGCGCTGGGCACCGAGCCCTTCCGGGGCCCGCTGCCCTGACACCGGACCGGGGCGGGGCCCCCCGGGGGGGGCGCCCCGCCCCGCCGTCAGGTCCGCCCGGCCAGCCCGACCCCGGATGACCAGCCGGGCGGGTCATCCGGGCGGGTCAGATCCAGCCCTTGCGCCGGAACACCAGCCACAGCGCGGTGGCCCCGCCCGCGATCAGCGTCAGGCTCAGCCAGAAGCCGGCCGGGCGCCCGTCCCCAGGGAACGGCACGTTCTGCCCGAAGTAGCCGGTGACCGCGGTGGGCACCGCGATGATGGCCGCCCAGGCCGTGAGCTGCTTCATCACCGTGTTGAGCCGGTGGTCCTGCATCGCCAGGTGGGTCTCGAACAGGGTCGTCACCATGTCCCGCAGGCCTTCGGTCCATTCCGCGGCCCGCAGCACGTGGTCGTAGACATCCTGGTAGCCGGCCCGCAGCGACGCGTCGACGACGTCGAGGTCCCGGCGCAGCAGCGTGTTGAGCACCTCCCGCATGGGCAGCACCACCCGGCGCAGCTGAACGAGGTTCTTGCGCAGGGCGTACGTGCGCCGCTGGGTCTCCCGGTCCGGCCGTTCGGCGAACAGCAGGTCCTCGATGGCCTCGACCTCCTCGTCCAGATGCTGGACGACCTCGAAGTGCCCGTCGACGACGACGTCGAGCAGGCCGTGCAGCAGGGTTCCCACTCGGTGCACCGGACCGCCGGCGTCCCAGCGCTGGGCGAGCCGATCCGGGTCGACGTCCCGGTCCCGCACCGTGACCAGCGCCTGGGCGGTCACGAACAGGGACAGCTCGTGGGCCTGCAGCGCCCCGGTCGGCTCGTCCAGCCGCGTGGTGTAGACGGTGACGAACAGGTGGCCGGCGTACTGGTCCACCTTTGCCCGCTGCCGCCGGTGCACCGCGTCCTCGACGGCCAGCGGGTCCAGCCCCAGCTCCTCGGCGACGAGGTGCAGGGCCCCGTCGTCGGCGCTGCACACGTCCAGCCAGACCACCGTGTCGGGCTGGCCGAGGTAGTCCGAGACCTCCGCCGCCGGGAAGTCCTCGCGCTCCAGCCGGCCGTCGCGGTAGACGCGGGTGCGGGTCACCGGCCGATCGTGCCACGCCCGGGGACGCCGGCCCGGGCAGCGGCGTCCACATGCGCATGATCGCTACGAGGATGGCGAGGAGGGGTGGGGAGGGCTAGCCTGGCCCGGTGCCTACCGCGCTGCTCGCCGTCGCGCTGACCCTCGGGGCCGGGCTGCTGCTGGCCCGCCGGCCGCCGCAGGTCGAGGTGCGGGTGCGGGCCGGACGCCTGGTCGTCGAGCTCGGTCCGCTCGACGCGCTGTGGGCGCTGCGCCGGTCCCTGTCCGTCCCGGCGACCGCGGTGACCGACGTGGCCGTGCTGCCCCGGCCGGCGGTGGGGCCGCCGGGCCTGCGGCTCCCCGGGACCCACCTGCCAGGGCTGCTCACCGCCGGCGTGTACGGCGTGGGCGGTCGCCGCAGCTTCTGGGACGTCCGCCGGGGGCCGGAGGTCCTCCTGGTCACCTGCGCCACCGCGGACGACCCTGGACGGGCCGGCCCGCGGGCCACCTTCGCCCGGCTGGTCCTGGAGGTGGACCGGCCACACGAGGTGGCCGACCGGCTGCGCGGCGAGCTCGGGCTGCGGTGAACGCCGCGGCGGTGCGGATCCTGGACGTCGTCGAGGCGATCCCCCCGGGGGAAGTCCTGTCGTACGGCGAGGTGGCCGCGCGCGCCGGCGTCGGCTCGCCCCGGCTGGTCGGCCGGGTGCTGGCGGCGTACGGCGAGGAGGTGCCCTGGCACCGGGTGCTGCGGGCCGACGGCACGATGGCCCGCCACCTGCGGCACCGGCAGCTGCCGATGCTCCGGGCGGAGGGGGTGGCGCTCGTGGGGGACCGGGTCGACCTGAGCCGCCTCCGACGCTGAGTGCCGCCGGCCCGGCCGGGAAGGGCCCGGTCCTGTCACCCCCTCGTGGTGTCATGGCCTTGCCATGTCTGCGACCACGGTGACCCGCCCCCCCACCGGCACGGGGGGCACCCCACCCGCCCCCTACCGGCTGGTGCGCCGGCCGGCCCCGCCCGCCCCGCCGGTGCGCCTGGACGCCGCGGGCCAGGCCGTGGTGGGGCACCGGGGCGGCCCGCTGCTGGTGCTCGGGGGGCCGGGCACCGGCAAGACCACCCTGCTGGTGGAGGCGGTGACCAACCGCGTCCACCGCGACGGCTGCACCCCCGAGCAGGTGCTGGTGCTCACCTTCGGCCGGCGGGCGGCCGCCGAGCTGCGCGCCCGGGTGGCCCGCCGGCTGGGCCGGGCCACCGTGGAGCCGCTGGTCCGCACCTTCCACTCCTACGCGTTCGGGCTGCTGCGCCGGGAGGCCGCGGCCCGAGGGGAGCCGCCGCCCCGGCTGTTGTCCGGCCCCGAGCAGGACCTGCTGGTCCGGGAGCTGCTCCGCGGGGACGTGGCCGCCGGCGCCATCGCCTGGCCGCCCCGGCTGCGGCCGGCGCTGCTCACTCGGGGGTTCGCCCAGGAGCTGCGTGACCTGCTGCTGCGGGCCGTGGAGCGGGGCCTGGACGCGGCGGGCCTGGACGCGCTGGGTCGGGCCCACGGGCGCGACGACTGGCGGGCGGCGGCCCGCTTCCTCGACCAGTACGTCGGGGTGAGCGCGCTCGCCGAGGCGGCGGCGTACGATCCGGCGGAGCTGGTCCGCGCCGCGGTCGACCTGTTCCGCGGGGACCCTCGGGTGCTGGCCGCGGAGCGGGCGGCCCGCCGGGCCGTCTTCGTCGACGAGCTGGCGGACACCGACCCGGCGCAGCTGGAGCTGCTGGACCTGCTGGCGGGGGGCGGCGCCGAGCTGGTGGCCTTCGGCGACCCGGACCAGTCCGTGTACGGGTTCCGCGGCGCCGACCCGCAGGGCATCCGGGACTTCCCCGACCGGTTCCGCACCGCCGGCGGAGATCCCGCACCGGTCGTGGTGCTGGGCACCTGCTGGCGGTCCGGCCCGGTGCTGCTGGCCGCGACCCGCCGGGTGGCCGCCCGGCTCGGTGGCCCGCCCCGCCACCGCCGGCTGCAGCCGGCCCCGGCCCGGCCGGCCCCGGGGGAGGTGGCCGTTCACGTGCTGCGGTCGGCCAGCCAGCAGGCAGCGCTGGTGGCCGCCGAGCTGCGCCGGGCCCACCTGACCGAGGGCGTGCCTTGGTCGCAGATGGCGGTGCTGGTCCGGTCGACCACCGCCCACCTGCCGACGCTGCGCCGAGCCTTCGGCGGCGCCGGGGTGCCGCTGTGCGGCCACGCGGAGGAGGTGCCGCTGGCGGAGCAGGCCGCGGTGGGCACGCTGCTGGCGGTGCTGCGGGTGACCGCCGGCGCCGACCCGATCGACGAGGCCGCCGCCGTGTCGCTGCTGACCGGCCCGCTGGGGGCCGCCGACGCGCTGGACCTGCGCCGGCTGCGCCGCGAGCTGCGCCGGTTGCACCGGGCCGCCGGCGGCGCCGGCGCCCCTCCCGGGCTGGCCGAGCTGCTTACCGGCGGGCGGGACTTCGCCGGGATCGACCGCGAGGCGGCCCGGCCGGCGCGCCGGGTCGCCGACGTGCTGGCCGCGGCCCGCGCCGCGCTGGACGGCGGGGGAACCGCCGAGGAGGTGCTGTGGGCGGCCTGGTCGGCCTCCGGGCTGGCCGGGCGGTGGTCGCGGGCCAGCCGCGGCGGCGGCCCCCGGGGGGCGGCGGCCGACCGTGACCTCGACGCGGTGGTGGCCCTGTTCGACGCCGCGGCCCGGTTCACCGACCGGCTGCCCGGCGCGGGGGTGGTCGCCTTCTGCGAGCATGTGGCCGGCCAACAGATCCCCGCGGACGGGCTGGCCCCGCAGGCCCCGGTGGGTGAGGGCGTGGCGGTGCTCACCGCGCACGCGGCCAAGGGTCGCGAGTGGGACATGGTGGTGGTGTGCGGGGTCCAGGAGGGCGGCTGGCCGGACCTGCGGCTGCGCGGCTCCTTCCTGGGCAGCGAGCACCTGGTGGACCTGACCCGGGGCGCCGTCCCCCCGGCGGCCGTCGGGCTGCCGGGCCCGCCGGTCGCCCCGGTCGCGGCGGCGACCCTGTCCCGGCTGCTCGAAGAAGAGCGCCGGCTGTTCTACCTGGCCATCACCCGGGCCCGCCGCCGGCTGGTGGTCACCGCGGTGGCCAGCGAGCGGGAGGGTCAGGTGCCGTCCCGGTTCCTCGACGACCTGGACCCGCTCCCCGCGGACCGGCCGACCCGGCCGGTGGTGGCCGCCCCCCGGGCCCTGGCGCTGCCCGCGCTGGTCGGCGAGCTGCGGGCGGTCGCCGGTGACCCGGCCGCGGCCGAGCCGCTGCGCCGGGCGGCCGCCACGCAGCTGGGTCGGCTGGCCGCCGCCGGGGTCCGGGGGGCGGCACCCGAGGAGTGGTACGGCCTGCTGCCGCTGTCCGTCGACGCCCCGCTGGTTCCCCCGGGGGAGCAGGTGGACCTGTCCCCCTCCCGGGTGGAGACCTTCCTGCGCTGCCCGCTGCGGTGGTTCCTGGAGCGGGTCGGGGGCAGCGGAGCGCCGGGCACCCGCCAAGCGGTGGGCCTGCTGGTGCACGCCCTGGCCGCCGCCGCGGTGGCCCCCGACGCCCCCCCGGAGGCGACCGGCGAGCCGGCCCTGTTGCGGGCCCTCGACGAGGGCTGGGCGGCGGTGGGCGCCGGGCGGGGCTGGGCGGCGGCCCAGGAGCGGGCCCGTGCCGAGGACATGGTGCGCCGGCTGGCCGCCTGGCTACGGTCCGGGGCGGGGCCGCTGGTCGCCGCCGAGCAGCCGGTGGAGGTGACCGTGGGGCGGGCCCGGATCCTGGGCCGGGTGGACCGGGTGGAGCGGGACGCCTCCGGCCGGGCCCGGATCGTCGACTTCAAGACCGGTGCCACCCATCCCACCGCGGCGGAGCTGCCCGAGCATCCCCAGCTCGGGGTCTACCAGCTCGCCGCCGCGCTGGGGGCTTTCGCCGCACACGGACTGACCGAGCCCGGCGGGGCCGTGCTGGTGCACCTGGCCCAGTCGGTGCGGGGGGCCCCGCGGGTGCAGGAGCAGCCGCCGCTGGGGGCCGCCGGCGACCCAGGCTGGGCCGCCGCGTTGGTCGACCGGGTCGCCGAGGGGATGGCCGGCGCCGCCTTCGCCGCGATGGCCAACGACCGCTGTCCCCGCTGCCCGGTGCGGGGCTGCTGCCCGGCCCGCGACGAGGGCCGGCCGGTGACCGGATGACCGCCGGCCGCCCGGACCTGGCCCCGGACCTGGCCCCGGACCTGGCCCCGGACCTGGCCCGGGTGCTGCGGCGGCTGGGCGAGCCGCACCCGCCGACGGCCGAGCAGCGGGCCGCGGTCACCGCGCCACTGGCGCCGTACGCCCTGGTCGCCGGGGCCGGATCCGGGAAGACGCAGACGATGGCGCTGCGGGTGGCCTGGCTGGTCGCATCCGGCCAGGTCGAGCCGCACCGCGTCCTCGGGCTCACCTTCACCCGCAAGGCGGCTGCCCAGCTGGGGGAGCGGGTGCGCCGGCTGCTGCGGTCCCTGTTGGCCGCCCACGACCAGGACCCGTTCCTCCCCGAGCCGGTGGTGACCGGCCTGCGCACCGGGGAGCCCACGGTGTCCACCTACCACGCGTACGCCGCCGCCCTGGTCGGCGAGCACGCGCTGCGGGTCGGCGTGGAGCCGGGGCAGCGGCTGCTGGGGGAGGCCCTGGCCTGGCAGTACGCCCGCGAGGTGGTGGCGGCGTACGAGGGGCCCATGGACGCGGTGGACCGCAGCCCGGTCACCGTGGTCGCCGACGTGCTGGCCCTGGCCGGGGAGCTGGCCGAGCACCTGCGCGACCCCGCGGAGGTGCGGGCGCTCACCGCGCAGCTCCGCGGCCGGCTGGCCCGGCTGCCCCCCGGCCCGGGGCAGCGCCCGGCGCACCGGCCCCCCGCCGAGCTGCGGGAGCTCGCCGGCACGCTGGCGGTCCGGGAGGCCCTGCTGCCGCTGGTGGAGGGCTACGCCGAGCTCAAGCGCCGGCGGGGGGCCCTCGACTACGGCGACCAGGTGGCGCTGGCCGCGCGCATCGCCCGGGAGCACCCCGAGGTGGGGGCCGGGGAACGGGCCCGGTACGGCGTGGTGCTGCTCGACGAGTACCAGGACACCGGAGAGTCGCAGCGGGTGCTGCTCACCGAGCTGTTCGGCAGCGGCCACCCGGTGACCGCGGTCGGCGACCCCCGGCAGTCCATCTACGGCTGGCGGGGGGCCAGCGCGGGCAACCTGGAACGCTTCCCCCGGGACTTTCCGGCGGGCGCCCGGTCCGCGGCCACCGGCGAGCTGACCTGCAGCTTCCGCAACGGGGAACGCATCCTGGCCGTCGCCAACGAGGTCGCCGGGGGCATCCCGGTGCGCGGGCTGTCCGCGGACGGCCTGGTGCCCGGCCCCGACCGGAGGGGGGCCGGGGAGGTGGTGTGCGCGCTGCTGGACACCATCGACGCCGAGGCCGAGTTCGTGGCCGACCGGATCGCGGCGCTGCGCGGCACCCGCCCGTGGGGGGAGTTGGCCGTGCTGGCCCGCCGGCGGGCGCACTTCCCGCGGCTGGCGGCCGCGCTGCGGGCCCGGGAGGTGCCCTGCGAGGTGGTCGGCCTGGGCGGCCTGCTCGCCGAGCCGGAGGTCGCCGACGTGGTCGCGGTGCTCCGCGTGCTGGCCGACCCGACCGCGGGGGCGGCCGTGCTGCGGCTGCTCACCGGCCCCCGGTGGCGGCTGGGCACCCGCGACCTCGACGTGCTGGGCCGGCGGGCCCGGCAGCTGGCCCGCCCCGGTGGACCCGATCCGTCGGCGGGGGCCGCCGGGCCCCCGGACGGGGGCCTGGACCTGGCCAGCCCGCTGGACCTGGCCAGCCTGCTGGACGCGGTCGACGACCCGGGACCCCTTACGGCGTACAGCCCGGCGGGCGCGGAGCGGCTGCGGCGGTTCGCCCGCGAGCTGCGCGAGCTGCGCCGGTGGGCCGCCCAGCCGCTGCCGGACCTGGTCGCCGAGGCGGTCCGGGTGCTGCGCCTGGATGTCGAGCTGGCCGCCCGCCCCGGCGTCGCCGCCGCGGACGCCCGCCGCCACCTCGACCGGTTCGCCGAGGTGGCTGAGGACTTCGTGGCCACCGGGGAGGACCCGGGGCTGCCCGCCTTCCTCGCCTACCTGGACACCGCCGAGGAGCGGGAGCGGGGCCTGGAGCCGGACCTGGCCGAGCCGGACGCCGACGCCGTCGCGTTGCTCACCGTGCACGCGGCCAAGGGCCTGGAGTGGGACGTCGTCGCCGTGGTGGGCCTGACCCGGGGGGTGTTCCCGAGCACGGGACAGCCCGTGCCGGACTGGACCCGCCAGGGGCATGTCCTGCCGTTCGGGCTGCGTGGCGACGGGGAGGACCTGCCGGTGCTGAGTCTGTCCGGCTGCGCCGACCAGGTGGCGGCGCGGGACGCGGTGCGAGGGTTCCGCGACGCCTGTCGGGAGCGGGCCGCGGTGGAGGAGCGGCGGCTGGCCTACGTCGCGGTGACCCGGGCCCGTGACCTGCTGATCTGCACCGGCTACTGGTGGGACACCGCGAAGGGCCCCCGGGGGCCGTCGGTGTTCCTCGAGGAGGTCCGCGCCGTGGCCGAGCGGCTCACCCGGCTGCCTGGCCGGCCACCCGGGCCGCCGCCTGGGCCGTGGGCCCCCGCCCCGGTGGACGGCGTCAACCCGGTGACGGTGGCTCCGCCCCCGGTGCCGTGGCCGGTCGACCCGCTGGGGCCGCGCCGCCCGGCGGTCGCCGCGGCCGCGGCCTGGGTGCGGGAGGCCAGCCGGTCCGCGCCAGCCGGCGGGCCAGGCGACGCTGGCGCCCCAGCGGGGAGAACCGCGGCGGGCACCCCGGCGAGCACCCCCCCGGCGCGGGCCCAGGCCTGGGCGCGGGAGGTCGACCTGCTGCTGGCCGAACGCGCGGCGCAGGGAGGAGGGGGCGGTGACGAGGTCGACCTCCCAGAGCGGCTGTCGGTCTCCCAGCTGGTGGTGCTGCGGGCCGACCCGGGTGAGCTGGCCCGGCAGGTACGCCGCCCGCTGCCGGCGCGGCCCCGGCCGCTGGCCCGCCGGGGCACCCGCTTCCACGCGTGGCTGGAGCAGTGCTGGGGACAGCAGCGGCTGCTCGACGTGGACGAGCTGCCCGGGGCGGCCGACGAGGCGGGGGCGCCGGACGCCGACCTGGCCGGGCTGCAGGCGGCCTTCCGCGCCAGCCCCTGGTGGGGACGGACGCCGGTCGAGGTGGAGCTGCCGTTCGAGATGGACCTGGCCGGGGTCCTGGTCCGCGGCCGGATCGACGCGGTGTTCGCCGACGACCCGGCGGGCATGGTCGACGTCGTGGACTGGAAGACCGGGGACCCCCCCGGCCCCGCCGAGCAGGAGGCCGCCGCGGTGCAGCTGGCCGCGTACCGGCTGGCCTGGCACCGGCTGACCGGCACCCCGCTGGACCGGGTCCGCGCCGCCTTCCACTACGTCCGCACTGGGCGGACGGTCCGCCCGGTGGACCTGCTCGACGTGGCCGGGCTCGCCGCCCTGGTCGGGCAGCTGCCTACCACCGCCGAAACCCAGGGGTGAGCCCGGTGCGGGTAGGCACGTTCAACCTGCTGCACGGCCTGTCCCCGGCGGACGGGCGCGCCGACCCGGCCGTGCTGGCCCGGGCCGCGGCCGGTCTGGACGCCGACCTGCTCGGCCTGCAGGAGGTGGACCGGCTGCTGGACCGCTCCGGGACGGTCGACCAGGCGGCGATGGTGGCCGCCGCGTTGGGGGCGACGGCCTGGCGGTTCGCGCCCGCCCTGCAGGGTGCCCCAGGGGCACCGGGCTGTGCCCCGGTACGCCCCGGGCAGGACCCAGCCGGGGCCGCCGGCTGCTACGGCATCGCTCTGGTGTCCCGGTTCCCGGTCCGGTCCTGGCTGGTCCGCCGCTTCGCCGCGGCACCGGTGACCCTGCCGCTGCGACATCCGGCCGGCCGGGGCGTGGTCGCGACGGCCGACGAGCCCCGGCTGGCCCTGGCCGCGCTGGTCGACACCCCGGACGGGCCGCTGACCGTGGTGACCGCCCACCTGTCCTTCGTCCCGGGCTGGAACGTCGCCCAGCTGCGGGCGCTGGTCCGCTGGGCGGCCCGGCTGCCCCCGCCGCGGCTGCTGCTGGGTGACCTGAACCTGCCCGGCCCGCTGCCCGGGTGGCTCACCGGGTGGCGGCCCCTCGCCCGGGCCCCCACCTACCCGGCGCCGCGGCCCCGGGTGCAGTGGGACCATGTGCTGGCCCGCGGCCTGGACCCGGCCGTGGTGCGCGGCGTGCACACCCCGGCGCTGCCGCTGTCCGACCACCGCCCGCTGCTGGTCGACCTGGACGGCCGCCGCCCGGCGGGGGCTGGCCCCGGCTGACCCCGGCTGCTCCCGGCTTACCCCGGCCTCACCGCGGCCGACCCCGGCTTCACTCCGGCTGCGGGCCACCCTCGGTCCGGTCGGCCCGGGCCGCCGCGACGACCACGTCCAGGGCCAGCTCCACCATGGTGGCGAAGCCGCGTTCCCGCTCGGCCGCGTCGGTCTGCTCCCCGGTCACCAGGGAGTCGCTGACCGTGCACACGGCCAGGGCGCGGCGACTGTGTCCGGCGGCCACCGTGTACAGCGCCGCGGTCTCCATCTCCACGGCCAGCACGCCGTGCCCGGCCAGCTGGGTGAGCAGGGTGGGGTCGGCCGGGTAGAAGGCGTCCCAGCTGGCTACCGGGCCCACGTGCACGGGCACGCCCCGCTCGACCGCGGCCCGGTGGGCGGCCTGCAGCAGGCCGAAGTCCGCGGTCGGTGCGTAGGACACGCCGCGGAACCGGTGCTGGTTCATCGCCGAGTCGGTGGCCGCGCTCATCGCCAGCACCACCTCGCGTAGCCGCACCGACGGGGCCAGGGCGCCGCAGGAGCCGACGCGGACCATCACCTGGACGCCGTACTCGGTGCACAGCTCGTGCGCGTAGATCGCCAGGGAGGGCATGCCCATCCCGCTGCCGTGCACGGTCACCGGCGTCCCGGCGTACGTGCCCGTGTAGCCGAGCATCCCCCGCACCTCGTTCACGCAGCGCGGCTCGGTCAGCCGGGTCTCGGCGATCCACCGGGCCCGCAGCGGGTCGCCGGGCAGCAGGACGTAGGGGGCGATCTCGCCGGGGGCCGCCCCGATGTGGGTGCTCACCGGAGGATCGTGGCAGAGTGCCGGACATGACCGCGACGGACGGGGTGCGGGCGTACGTCGCCGAGCACCGGGCCACGTTCCTCGCCGACCTGGTCGACTGGCTGGCGATCCCGTCGGTGTCCGCCCAGCCGGAGCACGCCGCGGACGTGGCCGCCTCGGCCGGGTGGCTGGCCGCCGCGCTGCGCCGTACCGGGTTCCCCACCGTGCAGGTGTGGGAGACCCCCGGGCACCCCGCGGTGTACGCCGAGTGGCCGGCGGCCCGGCCGGAGGCACCGACCGTGCTCGTGTACGGCCACCACGACGTGCAGCCGGCGGCGCTGGCCGACGGCTGGCACTCGCCCCCGTTCACCCCCACCGTGCGGGGCACCCGGCTCTACGCCCGGGGCGCGGCCGACGACAAGGGGCAGGTGCTCAGCCACCTCCTCGGGGTGCGGGCGCACCTGGCCGCCCAGGGGGCCAGCGCGCCGGCGGTGCACCTGAAGGTGCTGGTCGAGGGCGAGGAGGAGGTCGGCTCGGTGCACCTGGGCGCGCTGCTGCGGGAGCGCCGGCCCCGTGCCGACGTCGTCGTCGTCTCCGACACCAGCATGTGGTCGGCCGAGGTGCCCAGCGTGTGCACCGGCATGCGGGGGCTCACCGAGTGCCAGGTGGACCTGTTCGGCCCGGAGGTCGACGTGCACTCCGGGTCCTTCGGCGGAGGGGTGCCCAACCCGCTGACCGCCCTGTGCCGGCTTCTCGGGCGGCTGCACGACGGGCACGGCCGGGTTGCCGTCGACGGCTTCTACGACGACGTCGTGGAGCTGACCCCCGCCGAGCGGGCCGCCTTCGCCCGGCTCCCCTTCGACGAGGCGGCCTGGCTGCGACACGCCCGGTCGGCCGCCCTGGCCGGGGAGGCCGGGTACACCACCCTGGAGCGGGTCTGGGCCCGGCCCACCGCGGAGGTCAACGGGCTGTGGGGCGGGTACACCGGGCCCGGCGGGAAGACCATCATCCCGGCCAGCGCGCACGCCAAGCTGTCCTTCCGGCTGGTGCCCGACCAGGACCCCGGGCGGATCCAGGAGCGGGTCACCCACTGGCTGCTCACCCGCCTCCCCGACGGCATCCGCGGCGAGGTGCGCTTCACCGGCCCGGGGGTGCGGCCCTGCCGCACCCCGCTGGACCACCCGGCCCAGCAGGCCCTGGTGCGGGCGATGGGCCGGGCTTTCGGCACCGAGGTGGCCCTCACCCGGGAAGGCGGGTCCGGCCCGGAGGCGGAGCTGGGCCAGGTGCTGGGCGCGCCGGTGGTGTTCCTGGGCGTCAGCCTGCCCGACGACGGGTGGCACGGTCCGGACGAGAAGGTGGAGCTGCCGCTGCTGCACACCGGGGCGGTGGCCGCGGCGTACCTG
>JBMOMH010000083.1:2784-12381 GCA_049323135.1 Actinomycetota bacterium | reverse complement strand
GGCCAGCACCAGGTCGGTGAGCGCGGCCGTGACCAGGGCGGCGACCAGCGGGGCCGGGCGGGCCACCGCGGTGGCACCAACCAGCTCGGTCCGCCCCTGTTCCTCGTCACCGCGACTGTGCCGGACGACGAGGAGCAGGTTGAGCAGCGCCAGCAGTACCGCCAACGTTCCGGTGACCCGCCAGGCGACCAGCGCCCCGGTGCTGGTGTCGAACAGCGGACCGGTCAGGGCGCGCAGCCCCGGGTTCGCGGTGACGCTCGCCGCGAGGGCCCGCCGGGCCATGCCGGAGGGGTAGAACCGGTCGATAGCGGCGACGCTGGCGAGGGCGACGACGACCAGCCCGCCCAGCCAGGCGGCCACCCAGACCCGGTCGCGACGCAGCGCCAGGCGCAGCAGCAGGCCGGTGCCGGCGGTCACCGGTGCCGACCCCGGCGGCCGGCCCGGCCCCGCCCTCCCCGGTGCGGTGCGGCGGGCTGCGGTACCCGGTCGTAGTGGCGCAGGAAGAGCTCCTCCAGGGTGGGCGGCCGGGCGGTCAGCGACCGTACGCCGGCCGCGGCGAGGCGGGTGAGCACCGCGTCCAGGGCGGCGCTGTCCACCTCACAGCGCAGCCGCCCGTCGGCGACCACGATGTCGTGTACGCCGGGCAGCGCCGCCAGGCCGTCGACCGGTCGGTGGGTGTCGGCGGTCACCGACGTGCGGGTGAGGTGTCGCAGCTCGTCCAGCGTCCCGCTCTCGACCGCACGCCCCGCGCGGATGATGGTGACCCGGTCGCACAGCGCCTCCACCTCGGCCAGCACGTGGCTGGACAGCAGCACCGTCCGGCCCGTCTGGCGCAGCTCCTCCACCGAGTCTCGGAAGGCTTCCTCCATCAGCGGGTCCAGGCCCGAACTGGGCTCGTCGAACAAGTACAGCTCGACGTCGCTGGCCAGGGCGGCGACCAACGCCACCTTCTGCCGGTTGCCCTTGGAGTAGGCGCGGCACCGCCGGGTCGGGTCGAGGTCGAAGCGGTGCAGCAGCATGGCGCGGCGCCGGGGGTCCAGCCCGCCCCGCAGCCGGCCGAGCACGTCGATGACCTCGCCGCCGGTGAGGTTGGGCCAGAAGGTGACGTCGCCGGGCACGTAGGCCAGCCGGCGGTGCAGGCTGACCGCCTCCCGCCAGGGGTCACCGCCGAGCAGGGTCGCCGTGCCCGCGTCGGCCCGCAGCAGGCCGAGCAGCACCCGCAGCGTGGTGGACTTGCCGGCCCCGTTGGGTCCGAGGAACCCGTGCACCTCCCCGGCCCGCACCTGCAGGTCCAGGCCGTCCAGCGCCCGGACCGGCCCGAACGTCTTGACCAGGCCCGCGACGGCGATGGGGTCGCCCACGGCCGGACGCTACCAGCGGTGGTGGACCAGCGGGCGGATCCGCCGGTCGTAGATGTCGCGCACCCCGGCGAGCGCGGTGGCGTCCAGCGGTGGCAGGTCGGCGGCCGCCGCGTTGCTGCGCGCCTGGGTGGCGTTGCGGGCCCCGGGGATGACGACGCTCACCCCGGGCTGGTCCACCACCCAGCGCAGGGCGAACGCCGCGGTCGGCGTACGGGGGGGTGCCAGGGCGGCCACCTCCCGGGCGGCCTCGACGCCGACCTGGTAGTCGACCCCGGCGAAGGTCTCCCCCACGTCGAAGGCCTCGCCGTGCCGGTTGTAGCTGCGATGGTCGTCCGGCGGGAACGTGGTGTGCTCGTCGTACCGGCCGGACAGCAGGCCACTGGCCAGCGGGACGCGGGCGATGATGCCGACGCCCGCGCGCGCCGCGGCAGGCAGCACCTGCTCGAGCGGCTTCTGCCGGAAGCAGTTGAGGATGATCTGGACGGTGGCGAGGTTGGGGCGCCGCAGGGCGGTCAACGCCTCGGCGCAGGTCTCTACGCTGACGCCGTACGCCGCGACCCGGCCCTCGGCGACGAGGGTGTCCAGGGCGTCGTACACCTCGTCGCTGTCGTACACCTCCGTCGGCGGGCAGTGCAGCTGCACCAGGTCGATGGTGTCGACGCCGAGGTTGGCCCGGCTGCGGTCGTTCCACTCCCGGAACCGGTCCAGCCGGTACGCGGCCGCGACGTGCGGGGCTGCCCGACGGCCCATCTTCGTCGCCACGACCAGGCCGGCGTCGGGTCGTTCCCGCAGCAGCCGGCCGACCAGCCGCTCGCTGCGCCCGTCGCCGTACACGTCGGCGGTGTCGATGAAGGTGACCCCGGCGTCCACCGCCGCACGCAGCGTCGCCATCGCGGTGTCCTCGTCGACACTGCCCCAGTCGGCGCCCAGCTGCCAGGCACCGAGACCGACGACGCCGACCGGACGTCCCGTGCGACCGAGAATGCGCTGCTCCACACCGGCGATCCTAGAGGCAGGGTTTCCCGCTCCCTCCACGTCAACCGGCGTACAGCGGGACACCACACTCGTCCGCCACCGACCGCAGCCTCGAGTCCCGGGTCCACAGCCGGCCGGCAGGGGCAAGCAGGACGGAACCGATCAGGTGCGCGTCGACGGCGCTGAGGCCACGCCCCCACAGCTGGCGCGCCTCGACCAGGGCCATCAGCTCCCCGTGCGAAAGGAGCGGAAAGGGGCGCAGGCTCTCCAGGAGCACCAGGAACCGGGGCCGTTCCGGGATGGACCCGAGGGCGAGCTCTTCAAGGACGTACGGGTGCTGACCGACCTCGTCGGCTTCGAGGGCCGCGGTCAACTGCGGGTCGGCCCGGTGCAGGTGGTCGATCCAGACCGAGGTGTCGACCAGGATCACGAGGCGGTACGCCGGCGAGGCGCAGCCGTCGCTTTCGGGTCTGTCCCGCCGAGCGCGGCCAACCGCTGGGCGCTCTCCACCCGGATGAGGCACTCCAGCCCGGCCCGCAGCAGTGCCGACTTGTCCGTGACACCGGTGAGCTCCATGGCCCGGGCCATCAGCGCATCGTCAAGCGTCACCGTCGTCCTCATCGTCGCCTCGCCCTCATCAAAGGAGGCATCATGTGATGCAGTTCTTGATGCTACTTGACAAGCGGCCGCGGCCGCTCTCAGGGCCCTCAACGGGTCCCGCCACTACCGCCATCGGGCGGGCCCCGACAACCCGGGGTAGAGCCGGGCTGTCGCAGACCCGGGTGCCTGGTCGTCCGTTCTCCCCATACTTCGCAGCCACGGCTTGGGGCAGCTGAGACCGCTGGCGGGTCTACACCACAACTGGGAAGACAGAGTTGCAACCCCAAGCTGCACCTGTGGTAACGACGGTGTGTGTGTTCTTGTGTGTGTTGCCGTGGGGGTCAGTTGCGCTGGCCAACCCGACACGGTAGCCTTCGCACATGACAAACTCCGTGTCTGACCAGCCCCACCACACGTCCGCTGACGCAGCCCTCGTCAGCGAGGAGGAGCTGACACTGCTGCGAGCTCTGGAGCAGCTCTGGCAGCAGAAGCTGGGCGAGAAGGACGAGGAGGTTGCGCACCTCAGCGAACGTCTGCGTCGCGCAGAGGCAGCACGTGACGTGCTGCGCAACAGCCTCCGCGCCGTCTGGGCTCGCCTCGGAGAAGAGCCCCGCGAGCCGGCGTCAGGGCAGCCGCAGGCGGCGCAGTCAGTTGTGCGGCTGGAGTCGGCTATGTCCTCTTTCGACACCGGGGGCAAGCCTCGAGAGGGCACCGCCGCACGAACCATGGCTCCTACCGGTGGTCGCTTCCGGTCCCCTGAGGTAGTCGCTCAGGTGGTCAGGGAAGCGGGAAGGCCTCTCACGCGGACAGAGATCCGTGAGGAGCTGGAGCGGCGCGCTCTGATCCCGCCCACCTGGGCCAACCCTCAGAATGCCACGTCCACGGCGACCCTTCGTGCCAAGCAGCGAGGTCTCATCGTTGAGGTCGAGCCGGGCAGTTTCGGCCCCCCGCCGGAGCTCAGCAATGACACCGGAGGGACTTGATGGTGTTGTTGATACCCGGGCGTGCGCCTTGAGAAGCCGGAGGACGCTCCAGTGCGCCGCCCTCGGGGGCGAGGAGGAGCCCCACTCCTCCTCGCCCCGCAGTCCCCGGAGGGGGACGCCGCCTGCGCCGGGCGGGAGCTACCGCAAGTTGGTAGCCCGAAGCATCGCGCGAGACGTCCTGCGAATGCAAGCAACGCTAGAGCCGAGCAGCACGCCTGCTGCTCGGCTCTAGCCGCTGCCTCTGTACGCTCACCGCCGACCAGGCCAGCCCCAAACGAGCCAGATCACATCGGCCGCGCCAGCGGTCGGAAAGCTCAACGGACTGGCTGACTCCTACACGTTGAAGCGGAACTCCACCACGTCGCCGTCGTGCATGACGTAGTCCTTGCCCTCGATGCGCACCCGGCCCGCGGCCCGCGCCGCGGCCACCGACCCGGCGGCCAGCAGGTCGTCGTACGAGACCACCTCGGCCTTGATGAAGCCCCGCTGAAAGTCGGTGTGGATCACCCCGGCCGCCTCCGGCGCGGTGGCCCCCCGGCGGATCGTCCACGCCCGGGCCTCCTTGGGCCCGGCGGTGAGGAACGTCTGCAGGCCCAGGGCCGAGAAGGCGACCCCGGCCAGGATCTCCAGCCCGCTGTGCTCCTGCCCCATCGACTGCAGCAGCTCGGCGGCGTCCTCGGGGGGCAGCTCGACCAGCTCGGCCTCCAGTTGCGCGTCCAGGAAGACCGCCTCGGCCGGGGCGACGAGAGCGGCCAGCTCGGCCCGCAGCGCCGCGTCGCCCAGCTCCTCCTCGTCGACGTTGAAGGCGTAGAGGAACGGCTTGGCGGTGAGCAGGTGCAGCTCCCGCAGCAGGGCCGTGTCCAGGCCGGCGCCGAAGACGGTGCCGCCGGCGTCGAGCACCTCGCGCGCCTGCTCGACCGCGGCGAGGACCGGCTGGCGGTCCCGGACCAGGCGGGCCTCCTTCTGCAGGCGAGGCAGCACCCGGTCCACGGTCTGCAGGTCGGCCAGCACCAGCTCGGTGTTGACCGTCTCGATGTCGTCCTTCGGCGAGATCCGGCCGTCGACGTGCACCACGTCGGGGTCCCGGAAGGCCCGCACCACCTGGCAGATGGCGTCGGACTCCCGGATGTTGGCGAGGAACTTGTTCCCCAGCCCCTGCCCCTCCGACGCCCCCCGCACCAGGCCGGCAATGTCAACGAAGCTGACGGTGGCGGGGACCACCCGCTCGCTGGCGTAGATCGCGGCGAGCCGGTCCAGCCGGGGGTCCGGCACGCCCACGACGCCCACGTTCGGCTCGATCGTCGCGAAGGGGTAGTTCGCCGCCAGCACGTCGTTGCGGGTCAGCGCGTTGAACAGGGTCGACTTGCCGACGTTGGGCAGCCCGACGATCCCGACGGTGAGGGCCATGTGGGCCGAGTCTAACGGCCCGACCCGCCCCCTCTCGGCGCGGCGGCCCGGAACTGTCGGACCCACCGGGCAGCATGCCAGGCATGGACCTTCCCGCCCTTGCCCTCGCCCTGGTCGCCCTGGCCGCCGGCGCGGCCCTCGCCGCCCTGGTGGGTCAGGCCCGGCTGACCCGCGCCCGGACCGCCCTGGCGGCCGCCCAGGTCGCGCTCGCCGCGACGACCGCCGAGCGCGACCAGGCCCGCGCGTCGGTCGAGCAGCTCGCCGCCCGCGTCCAGCAGCGGGAGACCGACGTGGTGCGGCTGGAGACCCAGCTCGCCGCCGAGCAGGAGAAGACGGCGTACGCCGAGACGCGGCTGACCGAGCGGTTCAGGGCGCTGAGCGCCGAGGCGCTGGCCGCGAACAACCGGCAGTTCCTCGAGCTCGCCGACAGCCGGCTGCGCGAGGCCGGTACGGCGGCGACCGGCGAGCTGGAGCAGCGCCGGCTCGCCGTGGAGCACCTGGTGGCCCCGCTGAAGGAGACCCTGGCCAAGGTGGAGAAGCAGCTGCACGACCTGGAGCAGGCGCGGCTGGAGGCCTATGCCCGGCTCACCGAGCAGGTCGACCTCGTCCGGCACAGCTCCGACCAGCTGCACCGGCAGACCGCGGCCCTGGTGACCGCGCTGCGCGCGCCGCAGGCCCGGGGCCGCTGGGGGGAGATGCAGCTGCGGCGGGTGGTGGAGGTCGCCGGCATGGTCGAGCACTGTGACTTCGACGAGCAGGTGAGCGTGGCCACCGCCGACGGGCTGCAGCGGCCGGACATGGTCGTCCGGCTGGCCGGCGGCAAGAACGTGGTCGTTGACGCGAAGGTGTCCCTGGCCGCTTACCTGGAGGCCGCCGAGACCACCGACGAGGACGTGCGGACGGCCCGGCTGGCCGCGCACGCCCGGCACCTGCGCGACCACGTCGACGCCCTGGGCGCCAAGGCGTACTGGACGTCGTTCAGCCCGGCCCCGGAGTTCGTGGTGCTGTTCGTGCCGGGCGAGGCGTTCCTCGCCCCAGCGCTCGAGCACGATCCGCTGCTGCTCGAGCAGGCGATGGCCAAGCGGGTCATCGTGGCCACCCCCACGACCCTCATCACGATGCTGCGCACCGTGGCGTACGCATGGCAGCAGGCGGCGCTCACCGAGAACGCGCGGGCGGTGTTCGAGCTGGGTCGGGAGCTCTACGACCGGCTGGGGAGCCTCGGCCAGCACGTCGACCGCCTGGGCCGGGCCCTGGGTGGCACGGTGACGGCGTACAACAAGGCGGTGGGGTCCCTGGAGGGCCGGGTGCTGGTCACCGCCCGCAAGCTGCGCGACCTCAAGGTCGTCGACGGTGACCTGGCGCCCCCCGCGGCGCTGGAGCAGTCCCCGCGGCCGCTGGCCGCCACCGAGCTGCTCGCCGACGCGGAGACGCACCGCAGCGTCCGCCCGCTGCCGCCGTGGGAGTCAGCGGCCGGCTGACCCGGCCCCCTGGGCGGCCCGCAGGTCGCGTCGTAGCTCGGGGGGGAGCGCGAACAGCAGCGTCTCCTCGACGGTCCGCACCGTCTCCACCTCGTCGAACCCGTGCCCCGCCAGCCAGGCCAGCAGGTCCTCGACCAGCGACTCGGGCACCGACGCGCCGCTGGTGACCCCCACGGTGGTGACCCCGGACAGCCAGGCGGGGTCCACCTCGCTGGCGTCGTCGACCAGGTGGGCCGCGGCGGCCCCGTTCTCCCGGGCCACCTCCACCAGCCGCACCGAGTTGGACGAGTTGCGCGAGCCGACCACCAGCACCAGCTCCGCCCGGCGCGCCACCTCCTTCACCGCCGCCTGCCGGTTCTGGGTGGCGTAGCAGATGTCGTCGCTGGGCGGGTCGAGCAGGGCCGGGAAGCGGGCGCGCAGCGCGGCCACGGTGGCCATCGTCTCGTCCACCGACAGGGTGGTCTGCGAGAGCCAGGCGACCCGGTCGGGGTCGCGCACCTGCACCCGCCCGACCTCCTCGGGGCCGGCCACCAGGTGGATGCGCTCGGGGGCTTCGCCGCTGGTGCCGACGACCTCCTCGTGGCCCTCGTGCCCGATGAGCAGGATGTCGTAGTCCTCGGCGGCGAACCGTCGCGCCTCCAGGTGCACCTTGGTCACCAGAGGGCAGGTTGCGTCGATGGTGCGCAGCTGCCGGGCGGCGGCCTCCGCGTGCACCGACGGGGCGACCCCGTGGGCGCTGAAGACGACGACCGCGTCCTCGGGCACCTCGTCGGTCTCCTCCACGAAGACCGCCCCCTGGCCTTCCAGCCGGGCCACGACGTGCCGGTTGTGCACGATCTGCTTGCGCACGTAGACCGGCGGCCCGTACAGGGCCAGCGCGCGTTCCACGGTCACCACGGCCCGGTCGACCCCGGCGCAGTAGCCCCGGGGCGCGGCGAGCAGGACACGGCGGGTCGGGGGCATGGCCCCCATGGTAGGCGCCGGCCGTACCCTCGCCCGGTGGCGTTGGAGACCTCTGCGGAGCACCCGGTCCCGGTCCGTACCGTGTCCCGGCTGCTCGCCGACTGGATCGGCCGGCTGGGCCGGGTCTGGGTGGAAGGCCAGGTCACCCAGGTCAGCCGGCGGCCCGGTGCGGGCATGGTGTTCCTCACCCTGCGTGACCCGGTGGCCGACGTGTCCCTACAGGTGACCTGCCCGCGGGCGGCGTACGACGCGCTGGTCCCCCCGCTCAGCGACGGGGCCCGGGTGGTGGTGCACGCCCGCCCGGAGCTGTTCCTCGCCCGCGGCTCGCTGTCCCTGGCGGCCACCGAGATCCGCCCGGTGGGGGTCGGGGAGCTGCTGGCCCGGCTGGAGCGGCTGCGCCGGACCCTGGCCGCCGAGGGGCTCTTCGCCGCGGAGCGCAAGCGGCCGCTGCCGTTCCTGCCCGAGGTGGTGGGCCTGGTCTGCGGCCGCGGCTCGGCCGCCGAGCACGATGTGCTGGAGAACACCCGGCGCCGCTGGCCGTCGGTGCGGTTCCGGGTGTGCAACGTGGCCGTGCAGGGCCCGTACGCCGTGACCGAGGTGGTCGGCGCGCTGCGCGAGCTGGACGCCGACCCCGCCGTTGAGGTCATCGTCGTCGCCCGCGGCGGTGGGTCGGTGGAGGACCTGCTGCCGTTCTCCGACGAGACCCTGCTCCGCGCCGTGGCCGCCTGCCGCACCCCCGTGGTCAGCGCCATCGGCCACGAGCAGGACGCCCCGCTGCTGGACCTGGTCGCCGACGCCCGGGCCTCCACCCCAACCGACGCCGCCAAGCGGGTGGTGCCGGACGTGGCCGAGCAGCGCCGGCTGGTCGCCGACCTGCGCGCCCGCGGCCGCCGCGCCGTGGCCGGCCGGCTGGACCGGGAGGCGCACCTGCTCACCGGCCTGCGCTCCCGCCCGGTGCTGGCCCGGCCCCTGGAGGGTCTGGACCAGCGGGCGGCGGAGGTGGCCGGGCTACGGGAGAGGGCCCGCCGGTCCTTCACCGGCCGCCTGGACCGGGCCGCCGACGACCTGGCGCACTGCCGGGGCAGGATCGGCGGGCTGTCCCCGCAGGCCACCCTGGCCCGCGGCTACGCGGTGCTGCAGCGCGCCGACGGCACCGTGGTCCGCCAGCCCGGCCAGGTCGCCCCCGGGGAGGCGCTGACCGCCCGGCTGGCCGAAGGCCGGCTCGGCCTGACCGTGGGCCCGGCGGCCGGCTAGGGTGCCGGCGTGCCCGAGGACCGACCCACGCCCGAGGGGCGACCCACGTACGAGCAGGCCCGCGACGAGCTGGCCGAGGTCGTCCGCCGGCTGGAGACCGGCGGCACCACGCTGGAGGAGGCCCTGGCCCTGTGGGAGCGGGGCGAGGCGCTCGCCGCGATCTGCCAGGAGTGGCTGGACGGGGCCCGCGCCCGCCTGGCCGCGGCCACCCAGCCCCCGCCCCCGCCTCTGCCGGCCGGGCCCCTCAGCGCAGAGCGGCGGCCAGCTCGATGAGCTCGGTCCAGGACGCGGTGCCGGTGACGACGACGGTCATCGACCCGGACACCCGCACCAGGGCCCGCTGGTCCTTGTCGGCCCGGTACCGCTTCTCCCAGGGCACCTGGCCGACCAGCAGCGCCCCCTGCGGCTGGGACCAGTTGGTCATCGCCCCGATGAACGGATCGGCGGGGCCGTCGGACTGCTCTACCGCGGCGTACTGGACGCTCGGCGTGACGAACCCCAGGTGCCAGGTCGCCGCCCCGGCCACGTCCGGCTGATAGCGCACGCTGGTCGCTCGCCAGCCCGCGGGTAGGC
>JBMOMH010000083.1:0-2774 GCA_049323135.1 Actinomycetota bacterium | reverse complement strand
GGGGCGTAGACGTGGTACGGCGCCAGCGTGCGCGCCGCCTTCAGCTGCTGGCTGTAGTCGATGACCTTGATGGCCTCGAGGTTCTGCCGGGGGGTGAGCAGGACGATGGCGGCGACCATCGCCAGCACCACGGCCAGCGACCGGACCATGTCCGCGACCGTGTGCCCGCCGCGCGACCGCCTCGTCGCCACCCCGTCCACGGTCCCCCATGGTGGCACGAGCCCGGGACGGCGCCGTACCCGCTCCGGGCTACCGCTCCCGGACGATCTTCTCCATCTCGTCGAGGACCGCGGTGCACTCCTCGGCGGTGTTGTAGAAGTGCGGCCCGATCCGGATCCCCGAGCCCGGCCGGTGGTCGACGACGAAGCCGCGCCGCAGCAGCTCGTGGTGCACCGCCTCGGCGTCCCCCGGGTCGACGGTGACGTGCCCGCCCCGCAGGGCCGGGTCGTGCGGGGAGCGCACGGTGAAGCCTCGGGCCAGGGCGTCCTCCAGCAGCGGCTGGGTCAGCGACGCCGACCGCTCCCGGATCCGCGCCAACCCGGCGGCCAGCACCCCCTCGTAGCCGGCGGCGGCGGCGTAGGCCGCGGGCACGTTCGGCGTCCCCCCGGCGAACCGGCGCACCCCGGGGGCGTAGGCCACCTCGGCGAACTCGAAGTCGAACGGCCGGGCGTGCCCGAACCAGCCGACCTGCGCCGGACGCAACCGCTCGGCCACCTCCGGCTTGGCGTACAGCCACCCCGCGCCGGGCCCGCCGCACAGGTACTTCACCGAGCCGCCCACGCACAGGTCCACGTCCAAGTCGACGACGTCCACCGGCACCGTGCCCGCCGCCTGGTAGGCGTCCAGCAGCACCAGCGCCCCCACCTCCCGGGCCCGGGCCACTACCGGCCGTACGTCGACCAGGGCGGCCGAGCGGAACAGCACCAGGGAGATCGGCACGATGGCGGTCCGCTCGTCGATGGCGGCGACCAGCCGCTCCACGGCCAGGTGGACCCGGTCGGGCTCCCCGGGAACGACGACCACCTCTGCGCCGAACCGGCGGTGCTCCTGCCACAGGTAGTGCGATGAGGGCCACTCCAGGTCGCTGTAGACGACCCGGTTGCGCCGCGCCGACCAGTCCAGGCAGGAGGCCACCGCGCCGACCAGGTCGGTGACGCTCTCCCGCAGCACCACCGTCCCCGGGGGCGCGCCGATGATCCGGCCCACGAGGTCGGCGACCCGGTGGACCTCCTCGGCCCAGGTCGTCCAGGCCACCACTCCCTCGCCGTCCCAGCGGTCGGCGTACTCGGTGAGCCGGTCCCGGCTGCGCCGGTGCATCGCGCCGAGGGAGTTGCTCACCAGGTAGGTGCGGTGGGCCAGGATCGGGTAGTCGGGGCGGAACGCCAGCAGGTCCTCGTGCGCCATGCGCGCACTGTAGCCGCGGCGGCGCCGGCTCAGGCGGGGTAGCAGGCCACCTCGGTGGCCTTCACCGACACCCACACTGGCCGGCCCACGACGAGGCGCAGCGCGGCCACCGAGCTGGCAGTGAGGTCGGCGACCAGCGGGGCGGGCAGGCCGGCGGCCACGGTGACCCGGGCCAGGTCCCCACGCCCCTCGACCGCGGCCACCCGGCCGGGCCACACGTTGCGGGCGCTGCCCTCCGGCCGCCCCGGGTGCACGGTAACCGCCGAGGGGGGGAACGCGACGAACACCGGGCCGTGCGCGCGGACCGGAAGCACCACCCGGGCGCCGCCGGGCAGGGCCACCTCGGCCCCGTCGGCGACCCCACGGAGCAGGTTCAGGCCGACCAGCCGGGCCACGTAGTCGGTGCGGGGGGCGCGGGCGAGCTCGGCGGGGGTCCCCTGCTGGACCACGGTGCCCGCCTCGAGGACGACCACCCGGTCGGCGAGGACGAGGGCGTCGAGGACGTCGTGGGTGACCAGGACGCTGGCCCCGGCGTAGGCGTCCAGGTGGTGGCGCAGGTCGGCGCGCACCCGGGAGCGGGTGTCCGCGTCGAGGGCGGACAGCGGTTCGTCCAGCAGCAGCAAGGCCGGGTCCCCGGCGAGGGCGCGGGCCAGGGCGGCCCGCTGGGCCTGCCCGCCGGACAGCCGGTGCGGTCGTACGCCGGCCAGCTCGGCCAACTCGAGCCGGTCCAGCCAGCCGGCGGCCACCGCCCGGGCGGCGGCCGGCCGCAGCCCGCGGCAGCGCGGGCCGAAGGCCACGTTGTCCAGCACGGACAGGTGCGGGAACAGCAGGTGGTCCTGGAACAGGACGCCGACCGAGCGCCGCTCCGGGGGCACCCAGCAGCCGGCAGCCGGGTCGTCGACGAGACGACCGCCGATGAGAACCCGACCCGCCCGCAACGGCAGCAGGCCGGCCAGGGCGGCGACGACGGTGCTCTTGCCGGCGCCGTTGGGGCCGAGCAGGGCGACCAGCTCCCCCGGGGCCGCGGCCAGCTCGGCGCGGACCTCGAACCGGTCCCGCGCCACGGCCAGCCGCGCGTCCAGGCTCACCCGGCCCCCGGCAGCCAGCGTTCCCGCAGGCCGGCGAGCACCAGCACCGACACGCCCAGCAGGACCAGGCTCAGCACCACCGCGCCGCCGAGGTCGCCGGCCTCGATGTCGCCGTACACCGCCAGCGGCACGGTCCGGGTGGTGCCGGGGAGGTTGCCGGCGAAGGTGATGGTGGCGCCGAACTCGCCCAGCGCCCGGGCCCAGGTCAGCACGGCGCCGGCCGCGACGCCCGGGGCCACCCCGGGCAGGGTCACCCGGCGGAACACCACCCAGGGGGTGGCG
>JBMOMH010000082.1:691-12440 GCA_049323135.1 Actinomycetota bacterium | reverse complement strand
CCTGCACCGCAACCCCGACCGCCACCCGGCGACACTACCAAGTGCCAACGACTTCCGCCGAGAGACACGCTGGCGAAAGACCAGGTCACAGCGGTCTCACCGTGCTACTTCAGGAGGTCTGAGGCTGGAGCGGTCCCGGATCGAGATGATGCGCGGGTACGCCGAGACGACCGGCTGCCGGCGGCAGTTCCTGCTCGGCTACTTCGGCGAGGACCTGCCGGAGCCCTGCGGGCGGTGCGACCGCTGCGCCGCCGGCACCGGGGACGCCGCCCCCCGGCGGGCGGCCGGCGCCTACCCGGTGCAGGCCCGGGTGCGCCACCCGCAGTTCGGGGAGGGCGTGGTCATGACCCACGGCCGGGACCCGGACACGGTCACCGTTCTCTTCGACGAGGCCGGCTACCGCAGCCTGGCTCTGGACGCGGTGGACGGCAACGGCCTGCTCACCCGGGTGGGGCCGGACCGGTAGCCGGACGGGTAGCCTGCTCGCCCGACACCGCAGCCGGTCGGCGGGAGGAAGCGGCCATGAGCACCCCGGCGCCGTCGGGCGGCGCGACGGACCTCGGCCCGGTGCGCCTGGACCCCCGTGTCACCGGGTTCCCCGGCCAGCTGCACGGGGGCTACCTGGCCGGGCTGGCGGCCGCGCCGCTCGGCGGCTCGGCGCAGGTCACCCTGCGCCGACCGGTGGCCGCGACGGAGCCGCTGCGCGCCCGGCGGACCGGCGCGGGGCACGTCGAACTGTGGGCGGGGGAGGCGGTGGCCGCGGTCGCCGTGCCCTGGTCGCAGGTACGCCGGGACCGCCCCGACGCCGCCGAGGTACCCCGCGTCGACGTGGCCGCGGCGGCCGCCGCGACCTGGCCGCTGCCGGTCAGCTACGCCGTCCCGGACTGCTTCGTCTGCGGGCCCCGCCCGCCGCACGGCCTGCACCTGGCCGCGGCACCGCTCGCCGACCGGCCGGTGGTCGCCGGGCGGTGGCGACCCGCCGGGGACGGGGCGGTGGCCGCCGAGCAGGTCTGGGCGGTGCTGGACTGCCCCTGCTTCTGGGCGCTCGCCCTGGACGGACCACGGGCCGGGCGCGCGGTCACCGCGCAGCTGACCGTGCAGCTGTGCCGCCCGGTGCTGGCGGGCCACGACCACGTCGTGCTGGCCTGGCCGGTCGCCACGCAGGGCCGGGCGCTGGTCGTCCGCGCCGCGGTGCTCACCGGCGAGGGTCAGGTAGCCGCGCACGGCGCGCAGCGGCTGCTGCTCACCTCCTGGGGCTTCGACCTGTCGCTGCTCCCGCCGGTACGGCGTGCGCCGTCTCGTGCGTCGCACTAGGCCCCTCTGGGCCAGGTCCTACCCGGGCTCGCCGCGGCGCTTGCGGCGTACGACAACCACCAGGTCCACCAGGGCCGCCGCGGCCAGCAGGGCGAACACGCCGACGACGGCCGCGGGCGCCCCGACGGCCGACAGGGCCAGCGCCCCGCCCGCCGAGACGAGCAGGCCGAAGCCGGCGAGCACCAGGCGCAGCGTGAGCGCGGACCGGGCCGGCGGGGCACCCAGGCGGGCGGTCGGGTCGTGGTAGTCCTCGCGACCCGCGCCGCGACGCTCACCCGCCCCGGGCACGGTCCTCCCGCGCGTGCCGCCGCTCCTGGCCGATGAGCTCGGCGGCGTGCCGGCCGTCCATCCGGATCCGCTCCGCCGCGTCGCGGACCTCCAGCCAGGCCAGCTGCGAGGCGTGGCGCAGCTCCAGCCAGGCGTGCTGGGCGGCGTGCCTTGTGCTCAGCACCATCTTGCGGCGCGGGGCGAGCTCGGCGGCCTTGTCCCGCTCGGCGCTGTGCCGGTCCGCCAGCCAGGCGTGTTCCGTGCTGTGCCGGGCGTAGACCTGCTCGCGCGCCGCCAGGTGCTGCCCGGAGACCCGGGCGTGCTCCTCGGCGTGGACGTGCTCCACCCGGGCGTGGTCCTCGGCGTGCCGGTGACCGAGCATGGCCGCCGGTGCGTCCTGCTGCTGGGTCATGGTGACCTCCTCGCTGGCGAGATGACGCCGTACCCGACGCTACCCCCATTGGGGCCGGACGAGACCGGCCGGCCCGGCCCAACCTGGCGGCCCGGTTGGGTCCCTCAGCGCATGGGAATGGGCCGGTACGGCGGGTCATGCCGCCGTACCGAGCGCGACCCTGGAGGAGGAAGACCCATGCCGTTGAACGTCGCCGTCGTCTACTACTCGGCGACCGGGAACGTCCACCAGCTGGCCCAGGCGCTGGCCGAGGGCGCGGAGAAGGAGGGCGCCACGGTCCGGCTGCGCCGGGTCGCCGAGCTCGCCCCGGACAGCGCCATCGACGCCAACCCGGCCTGGCGGGCGCACGTGACCGCCACCCGGGACATCCCGGTGGCGCAGCCGGATGACCTGGTGTGGGCCGACGCGTACGCGTTCGGGTCGCCGACCAGGTTCGGGAATGTGGCCAGCCAGCTCAAGCAGTTCCTCGACCTGGCCGGCCCGCTGTGGGCGCAGGGGCTGCTCGCGAACAAGGCGGCCACCGGCTTCACCTCGGCGATCAACCCGCACGGCGGGAACGAGACCACGCTGGTGGCGCTGTACCAGACCATGTGCCACTGGGGCGCGGTGATCGTCCCGCCCGGTTACACCGACGACACCATCTCCCCGGCCGGCGGCAACCCGTACGGCACCGCGCACGCCTCGGCCGGCGGCCCCCCGTCCGACCAGGTGCTGGCCGCGGCCTTCTACCAGGGCCGCCGGCTGGTCCGGTTCGGGGCGGCGGTCCGGGCCGCCGCTCGCGCCGCCTGACGGGTGCAGGATGGGGGGCCTGCGCACTTATCCGGGAGGGTGACATGGCCGGCGTCGCGTGGGAAGGCGGGGGCGGGGCGGTCCTGCTCGGGATCTACCTCAACGACCACCTGGCCGGCGCCACCGCGGGGGTGGAGCTGGCCCGGCGGGCGGCCAGCGCGCGCCGGCGGTCCCCGGCGGGTCCCCCGCTGGAGCGGCTGGCCGCGGAGATCGCCGAGGACCGCGCCGCCCTGGTAGCGATCATGCAGGACCTGAGGGTGCCGATCCGGCACTACAAGGTGTACGCCGGCTGGGTCACCGAGAAGCTGGGCCGCTTCAAGCTGAACGGGCAGGTCGTCGGCCGCTCCCCGCTCAGCGACCTGGTCGAGCTGGAGGCGCTGCGGCTGGGGGTGGCGGGCAAGGCCGCCGGCTGGCAGGCCCTGCGGGACCTGGCCGCGGAGGACCCGCGGCTGGACCAGGGGCAGCTGGACGGGCTGCTGGACCGGGCCCGGGCGCAGGCGGACCTGCTCGAGGGCCTGCGCCGGGACGCCGTACGCCGGGCGTTCGGTGCCGGCGCGCCGCAGGGCTGAGCCGCCGCGGACACCGGCGGCGTGACGATGATCAGGTTTCCTGATCGTCGTGGCGACACCAGCACCCCGGAGGCGACACGAGCACCCAGGAAGTGGACGGGGCCGCCATCCCGGACCGGGGCTGCGGGGCGGCCATCCCGGACCGGGGCGGCGGGGCCGGCATCCCGGACCGGGGCGGCGCGGTCACTCGGCCCGGCACCGCGCGGCCGGTCCCACGGCGGCGAGGGCGGCCGCTAGCGGCGTACGTCGCGCCGCCGGCCGCGTCCCACCACCCAGGAGTCGACGACCAGGTGGTCGCCCGGCGGACCTACCCGCACGAAGGAAACCTCCCGCAGGTCGACCCGGAACCGGTGCCCCGCTTCCGGGTCACCGGCCGGCTCCTCCACCCCCACCCCGCTGATCTTGGCGTCCCCCGGCCAGCCGGCCGGGTCGCCCTCCGGCGGGTCGTCCGAGCCGGTGTGCAGCGCCAGCCGCGGGTCCCGGCGCAGGTCCAGCGCCTTGCGCGACCCGGCCATCATGCCCAGCCGCAGCTCGCCGCCGCCCAGCTCCACCTCGATCCCGCTGACCCGGGGGGAGCCGTCCCGGCGGAGGGTGGCCAGCGTGTGGTGCCGGTGAGCCCTCAGCCGGGCCGCGACCGCACCGGCGAGGTCGGGCTCCGCGGCGGCGAACTCCGCCCAGCGCACCATGGCGGCCAGTGTGGCAGAGGTGGTATGCCGGGACGGTTCGGAACCACCGGTCCGGGGACGGGTCGGGACCGGCGATCGGGGTAGGCCGGCAGGTGCACGGCACGGTGACCCAGGGAGGAGGCGGACATGGCCCGCTGTGAGGTCTGCGGGAACGACTACGACAAGTCCTTCGAGGTGATCGCCGCGGGGCGGCGGCACGTCTTCGACAGCTTCGAGTGCGCCGTACACCGGATGGCCCCGGTGTGCGAGCACTGTGGCTGCAAGGTGGTCGGCCACGGCACCGAGGTGGACGGGCACTTCTTCTGCTGCGCGCACTGCGCCCGGGAGGGCAGCGGCGCGGTGGATGTCCGCGACCGGGTGCAGACCGCCGCCAGCTGACCCCAGCGGCCGACCACCGGCCGGGGGAACGGCACCGGCCCGGCCGCGGTTTGCCGGTTCCCCACCGGGGCACGCCGCGTCCTGATGGCGACGGCAACCGACGGCGAGGTCGAGGGTCACGACGACGTCCCGTCAACGGGCCCCGGCCTGGTCTCGGGTACGGCGGACACCGACCCGACGACGGTCGGCACGATGGTGGTCGTCGGGGCCACCACCGGCTACGCCCTGTCCTTGCTGGTCTGGCTGGTGCTGCCCGCGCTGGCGGTCGTGCAGGCGGTCAGCGCCCGCGTGGGCACCGTCGCCGGCGGCAACCTGCAGACCTGCGTCCGCTCCCGGTTCGGCTGGCGGTCGCAGGCGCTGCTGCTGCTGTCGCTGCTGCCGGTGTCCGTCGTCACCGCCGCCGCCGACCTGCAGGCCGGTGCCACCGCCCTGGGCCTGCTGGTGCACGTCGACGCGCGATGGCTGGTCCTCCCGCTCGCGGCGGTGGTCAGCGCGCTGCTGGTGTTCGGCGCGTACGACGAGGTGCAGCGGGTGCTGCAGTGGCTTGCCCTGCTGCTGCTGGCCTTCCCGGTCGCCGCGGTGCTGGCCCGACCGGACTGGGGCCAGATCCTGCGGGCCACGGTGCTGCCCCGGTTCGAGCTGTCCGGCCCGTACGTCGGTGGCTCCCTCGCCATCGTCGGAACGACGTTGACCAGCTACGTGTACGTGTGGCAGACGATCGCGAGCTCCGAGCAGCGCTCGTCCTTGCGGCGCCTGCGCTCCCAGCAGGCGGGGACGACCGCGGGCATCGCCGTCGCGGTCGCCCTGTTCTGGTTCATCCTCGTCGCCTCGGCGGCAGCGTTCGGCGGACGGGGGGAGCCGGTGCGTACGGCGCAGGACGCAGCACGCGCCCTGGAACCGGCGGCCGGCCCGGCGGCAGCGTACGTGTTCGGCGCCGCCCTGCTGGTCAGCGCCCTCGTCGCCCTGCCGGTCATCCTCGCCACCTGCGCGTACGCGGTCGCCGAGGAGTTCGACTGGGAGCGGGGCCTGTCCCACCGGCTACGGGCGGCGCCGCGGTTCTACGCGACGGTGGCGGTGGCCGTCGTACTCGCCGCCGGCAGCACGTTCCTCGGTGTCGCACCATTGCAGCTGCTCTTCGTCGCCAGCGTCCTCGGCGGCCTGGCGACACCGGTCGGCCTGGTCTACCTGATGCTCGTCGCCAGCAGCCGGCGGGTCATGGGCCCGCACCGCTCCTCGCTCCCGCTGCTGGCCGCGGGCTGGGTGGTGACCCTGGCCGTCTCGGCCGCGGCCCTGACCGGGGTGGTGCTGCAGCTGTGACCCCGGGCAGTGACGGCGCTCAGCCGGCGGTCGACGTACCGAGCAGGAGGTGCAGGCGCAGGGCCAGCTGGAGCTCCAGGGCGCGCCCCGGCTCCCGCCAGTCCCCGCCGACCAGACGGCCCACCCGGTCGAGCCGCTGGGTGACGGTGTTGACGTGGACGCGTAGCTGCTCGGCGGTGCGGGCCAGGTTCCCCGCGTGGGCGAAGTAGGCGCGCAGCGTCGCGACGAGGTCGGTGCCGCGCCGGCGGTCGTAGTCGAGGACCGGTCCAAGGACCCCGGACACGTACGCCGGGACGTCCCGCTGCTCGGCCAGCAGCAGCCCGACGTACCCGAGGTCGGCGGCGGTGGCCCCGTCCCCGGCCCGCCGCAGCGCCCGCAGCGCGTCCAGGCAGCGCAGCGCCTCGACGTGGGCCGCCGGTGCCCCGTGCGGACCGCGGACCGCGCCCGACATGCCGACGGTGACCGGCACGCCGAGCGCAGCGGACAGCTCGTGGGCGAGCGCGCCCGCCGGTGGTGCCGGCTCGGGCAGCACCAGCAGCTGACGGTCCCCGAACCAGCCGGCCAGCCCGTGCCGCGGGCCGGCGACCCGGGCGGCGGCGGCCGCCAGCCGCGCAGTGTGGCTGCCGGCCGGGGTGGCGGCGTGGGGCACGGTCGGGTCGAGCGCGGCCACCCGGTACGGGGCGTCCAGGTCCAGCCCGGCCCGGCGGGCCCGTTCCCGCAGCCCGTCGGGGTCCCGGGGGGCCGCCGCGAGCAGGTCGCCGAGCAGCTCCCCCTGCATCCGGCGCTCGGCCTCCCGGGCCGACCGGGTGGACAGCAGCAGCAGGGCGGTGACCAGCGCGCCCCGCTCGAGGATCCGCTGGTCGGCCTCGTCGAGGTCCGACCGGCCGGCGAGCACCAACACGCCCAGCGGCTCCTGGCCGGCCCGCACCGGGACGGTCCACCGGTCCCCGTGACGCTGCGCCAGCCCGCCGCCCGGCGCACTCGTCGCCGCCAGCAGCGCGGCCCGCTCCTCGGCGCGGTCGGGCAGCGCCGGCCCGCCGGTGAGCGCTGACCCGTCCGCGCCCAGCACCGCGGCCGCGCCCCCGAGCACCTCGCCCACCGTGCCGGCGACCTCCTCCACCCCGCCGCCCCGCAGCACCACCTGCGCGAGCCGGTCGTGCGCCGCCGCCGCCCGCTCCACCGACGCGCTGCGCGCCCGGATGAGCGCGTTGGCGGCGTCGAGCTCCGCCACGGCGGCCCGGGTCTCCTCCAGCAGCCGCGCGTTGTCGATGGCGATGGCGGCGTGCGCGGCCAGCGAGCACAGCAGGCTCACCTCGTCACGGGTGAAGTCCCGCTCCCGCCGGTCGGCGGCGTACAGGACCCCGATGACGCTGCTGCCCAGCAGCAACGGCATCCCGAGGATGGCGACCAGCCCCTCCTCCTCCACCGCGGCGTCGACGAGCTCGATGTGGCGGAACCGCTCGTCGTCCAGGTACCGGGCCGTGTAGTAGGGCACCGCGGTGCGCGCCACCAGGCCACCCAAGCCGATGCCGAAGGGCAGGCGCAGCTGCTGGAAGCGGGCGGACACCGACCCGTCGGTGACCCGCATGAAGGTGTCGTCGCGGGCTGGGTCGTTCAGGGTCAGGTAGGTGACGTCGGTGCCCAGCAGCTGCCGGGCCCGGTGCACGATCACCTGCAGGACGGTGCTGCGGTCCCGCAGCGCCGCCAGGTCCCCGGCGATCTCGAAGAGCGCGGCGAGCTCGGCCTCCCGGCGCCGGCGGCGCTCCAGCACCCGGCGGACCTGCAGGGCCAGCGCCTTGTCCCGGGCCAGTGCGGCGAGCGTGCCCGGGTCGGCCCCCCGGGCCCGCGCCTGCAGCTCGGGCCCTTCGAACTCCACCTCGCTGGCGTCCCGGGCGAGCAGCTCGAGGTAGCCGCGGCTCATGCCGCGCATTCTGCGCCCCGGCGTGTCGTCGCACCACATGTTCGGCACCGGGCCGGGTCCCGGGGGCGCGGGCTGGCCGGCCGTAGCGGGCCCGTACGGCGGCCACCCGGTGGTCGACCACAGAACTGCGGGTGCGCTTGTGTTTGGCCAACACATACGCAACGGCATACCTGGCCTTTACCATCCTGGCACCCCCTGAGAGGAGTCCCATGGTCACCTCGGACCAGTCGGCGGCCGTCCCGGTCCGCCGCAGCCCGATCGGCAAGGTCGTCACCGCGAGCGCGATCGGCACCACCATCGAGTGGTACGACTTCTTCCTCTTCGGCACCGCCGCGGCCCTGGTGTTCAACACCCTGTTCTTCCCCAAGTTCAGCCCCCTGGCGGGGACGATGGCCGCGTTCGCCACCTACGCGGTGGGCTTCCTGGCCCGCCCCCTGGGCGGCCTGGTCTTCGGGCACTTCGGCGACCTCATCGGCCGCAAGCGGATGCTCATCGCCAGCCTGCTGCTCATGGGCGGGGCCACCTTCGCCATCGGCCTGCTGCCCACCTACAACCAGATCGGGGTGTGGGCCCCGTTGCTGCTCGTCGTCTGCCGGCTGCTGCAGGGCTTCGCCGTGGGGGGCGAGTGGGGCGGCGCGGTGCTCATGGTGGCCGAGCACGGCTCCGCGTCCCGCCGCGGCTTCTGGTCGAGCTGGCCGCAGGCCGGCGTACCGGCGGGGAACCTGCTCGCGGTCGGCGTGCTGTCGCTGGTGTCGGCGTTGACCAGTGACGCCGCCTTCCGGTCCTGGGGCTGGCGCATCGCCTTCCTGCTCAGCATCGTCCTGGTCTTCGTGGGCCTGTACGTTCGGCTCACCATCACCGAGTCACCGGTGTTCCAGGCCCTGCAGGCCGAGGTGGAGCGAGCCAAGGTACGCCGCCGGGCGCCGATCCTCGACGTGCTGCGGAACTACAAGCGCCCGGTGCTGGTCGCCATGGGCGCACGCTTCGCGGAGAACGTCTCCTACTACACGTTCACCGTGTTCGTCCTCACCTACGTCACCAGCCAGCTGAAGCTGAGCCGCGGCCAGGCGCTGAACGCCGTGCTCGTAGCCTCTGCCGTGCACTTCGTGGCCATCCCGCTGTTCGGCGCACTGTCCGACCGCGTCGGCCGGCGG
Organism: Actinomycetota bacterium; assembly: GCA_049323135.1. Lineage (GTDB taxonomy): Bacteria > Actinomycetota > Actinomycetes > JBMOMH01 > JBMOMH01 > JBMOMH01. The sequence goes on along the minus strand of JBMOMH010000082.1, from coordinate 3,633 downwards.
CCGCTCTACCTCGCCGGTGCCGCCGGCATCGGCGTGTGGGCGTTCGTCTTCTTCCTGCTGCTGGACACCAAGTCCCCGCTGGCCATCATCCTCGCCGTCGCCATCGGGCTGGTGTTCCACGCGGCGATGTACGGGCCCCAGGCCGCGTTCTTCTCGGAGCTGTTCGGCACCGGGGTGCGCTACAGCGGCGCCTCCATCGGCTACCAGCTGGCCTCGATCTTTGCCGGCAGCCTGGCCCCCCTCATCTCGGTGGCGCTGCTGTCGAAGTACGCTTCGTCCGTACCGATCTCCCTCTACCTGCTCGCGACCGCCGTCATCACCCTCGTCGCCGTCCTGCTCGCCGAGGAGACCCAGCGGCGCGACCTGGCCCAGGAGTACGTCCGGTAGTGCGTACGACCGCCGCGGTCCTCGAGGAGATGGGTCGGCCGGCGCCGTACGCCGAGAGCCGGCCCATCTCCCTGGCCGAGGTGGACCTGGACGGGCCCGGACCCGGCGAGGTGCTGGTCCGCGTGGCCGCCGCCGGGCTGTGCCACTCGGACCTCTCCGTGGTCAACGGGTCCCGGCCCCGACCCACCCCGATGGTCCTCGGCCACGAGGCGGCCGGGGTGGTCGAGGACGTGGGCCCGGGCGTCGACGCCGTGGCTCCCGGCGACCACGTCGTGTTCGCCTTCGTCCCCGCCTGCGGGGGCTGCGTGCCGTGCCAGTCCGGCCGGCCCGCGCTGTGCGAACCCGGCGCGGCCGCCAACGCCGCCGGCACCCTGCTCTCCGGCCGCCGGCCGTTCCGCCGCGACGGGCAGCCCCTGCACCAGCACCTGGGGGTGTCCGGCTTCGCCGGGCACACCGTCGCGGCCGCCGCCTCCCTGGTCCGCGTCCCCACGGACCTGCCGCTGGAGCGGGTGGCGCTGTTCGGTTGTGCGCTGCTCACCGGCGTGGGGGCGGTGCTGAACACCGCCCGGGCCCAGCCGGGGACCGCGGTGGTGGTGTTCGGCCTGGGCGGGGTCGGGCTCAGCGCCGTCATGGGGGCCGGGCTGGCCGGCTGCCACCCCGTCGTGGCCGTCGATCCGGTGGCCGGCAAGCTGGCGCTGGCCGCGCGGGTCGGCGCCACCCACGGCGTCCAGGCGGGGGCGGACAGCGAGGCGACCGTCGCCGAGGTCCGGGAGATCACGCGGGGTGGGGCCGACGTGGCCGTCGAGGCGGTGGGGAGCGCCCGGGTGCTGGCGACGGCGTACGCCGCCACCCGCCGGGGCGGCACCACGGTGACGGTCGGGCTGCCGCACCCCCAGGAGCGGCTCGAGGTCCCCGCGGTGAGCCTGGTCGCCGAGGAACGGCGGCTGGTCGGCTCCTACATGGGCTCGGCGGTGCCGCGCCGGGACATCCCGCGGTACGTGGCCCTCTACCAGGCCGGTCGCCTTCCCGTGGACGCCCTGGCCACCGGCACGCTGGGCCTCGAGCAGCTCAACGCCGGCTTCGACGCGCTCGCCTCCGGCCAGGTCGTCCGGCAGGTCCTGCTCCTTCCCCCCGCCGGGTAGCCCGCCCGCCCGGCCTTCCTTCCCCTTCCGTAGCGATCATGCAGTTCGTTGCCGCGGCAGGGTTGAGACCTGCATGATCGCTAGGCGGGGAGGGCCGCTGCGTTGCCTGCGGCGACAGGGACAACTGTCAGGAATCGGTTGCTCCGGGGCGACCAGGTAGCGTGACGGGGCGGGGGGCCCGGGCCCGCGGCCCCCCCCAGGCGCGCCGTTCCCGGCGCGCCGCCGCTGTGACGTCCGGGAGCCCGCACCGTGAGCCAACTGACCTTCCTTCAGGCGGTCGTCATCGGGCTCCTGCAAGGTGCTACCGAGCTGGTCCCGGTGTCCAGCCTCGGCCACTCGATTCTCGTTCCCGCCTGGCTGGGCGGCTCCTGGCAGGGCATCGTCACGGACCAGGTCCGACCGGAGTCGCCCTATCTCGCCTTCGTCGTCGGCCTGCACGTGGCGACGGCCGTGGCCCTGCTGCTGTTCTACTGGCGGGACTGGGTGCGCATCATCGCCGCGTTCTTCACGTCGGTTGGGCGCCGCCGGGTGAGTACGCCGTACGAGCGGCTGGCCTGGCTCATCGTGCTCGCAACGATCCCCGCAGGGCTGGCCGGCCTGCTGCTCGAGCATGCCCTGCGCACGCTGTTCGCCAAGCCCCTGGCGGCGGCCGTGTTCCTCACCGTGAACGGGCTGATCCTCTTCACCGGTGAGCGGGTGCGGCGCCGCGTCAGCAGCCGCCCCTCGCATGCCGCCGAGCCCGGGGAGGTGGCCGACGCCGTCATCGCGCAGCGCGTCAGCGTCCGGGACGCCGGCATCATCGGGCTGGTGCAGACCGCGGCCCTGCTGGCGGGGATCAGCCGCTCCGGCATCACGATGGTCGGTGGGCTGCTGCGCGGGCTGACCCACGAGGAGGCGCTGCGGTTCTCGTTCTTGCTCGCGACGCCCATCATCTTCGCCGCGGGCGTCTACAAGCTCCCTGACCTGTTCGGCCCGCTGGGCAACGGGATCCGCGGGCAGGTCCTGGCCGGCAGCGCTGCCGCCTTCGTCGCCGCATACGTGTCGGTGCGGGTGCTGAGCCGCTTCTTCCGCACCCGCAACCTGATGCCGTTCGCCACCTACTGCGTGGCGGCCGGCCTGGTCAGCATCGTCTACTTCGCCCGCTGAACGGGCGGCGTCACACCGGGTTCGCGTGCTCCTCGTGGTGGGCCGGCTCGCACTGGATGGTGGCGTGCGTCACGTGGTAGTCCTCGGCGAGCAGGGCGGTGACCCCGTCGAGGACGGCATGGTAGTCCGCGCCGTCGGCGAGCACCACGTGTCCGGTGGCCGTCTCCATCCCGGACGTGAGGGTCCACACGTGCAGGTCGTGGACGTCGGCGACGCCGGGCAGGGCGAGGATCCGCTGGCGGACCTCCTCGACGTCCAGGCCCGGCG
>JBMOMH010000082.1:0-681 GCA_049323135.1 Actinomycetota bacterium | reverse complement strand
GCCACCTCCATGAGGATGCGCAGTGCCTGCGCAGTCAGCCGCCATGCGCAGCAGCCGTAGCGCGTGCGACACGGTGGTGTCGCTGGCGCCGACTGTCGCGGCCAGGTCGCAGACGCACAGCTCGCCGGCCTCCAGCAGGGCGTAAAGGATGCGTACTCGTCCGGGGTCACCGAGCAGCCGGAACACGTCGGCCAGCCGGGCGGCCTCCGGGCGGTCGAGCAGCCGCGCCCGGGTCGCCTCGACCCGGGCCGGGTCCGGGTCCGGGGCGACGCAGGCGTCCATGCCGACCACGGGCTGCGCGTCCATCGGCACTCCCGTAGAGGTGTTCAGATGTGCCGTGGACCCTAGAGGCTTGGCGGCACCGGCGCCAGCGGGGCCGGGTCAGGTGGCCCGTGGCGCGGGCGACGGGGCCGCCTGGCCGGCCCCCGGCGTGCTTCCGGGACTCGGGGTTGGGGACGGGCCGGGTGTGGTGCCGCTCGGCGCCGGCTCGGGGGCGACCGGGACCACGGTGACCGTGAGCCGCACGGACCGGTCCAGCGCCGGGCCACCCTCGGCGCAGCCGGCCGTGGCCCGCACGGTCACCTGGTAGCTGCCCGGCTGGGCGTAGGCGTGCCGGTACGCCGGGCGGTCCACGTACTCGTGTGCCGCGGCACCTCCGCACGGGGGCCGGGCGGCCTGCCC
>JBMOMH010000081.1:0-1162 GCA_049323135.1 Actinomycetota bacterium | reverse complement strand
GACCGGTCGATGACCGGGACCGGCCCGCGGCGCCCGCCGGGCGTCACCCGCGCGGGGCCCCACGTGCGGTGGACCCGCCGGCGAGCGCGGTACGGGCGACCACCTGCCGAGGCGCTCGGGCGGCCGTCGCCCGGCGTCTCGGGGCGGCCCCCGGGCACCGGGCAGCCCGGCGCCGCCTCCCGGCGGGCGGCCGGGGCGGGACGGTCGAGGAGCAGAACTGGGGACATGGGGGACCTCCGGGGCTCGAACAGGCGTTCGACGTTGACCACGGGGATGTTGTACCGCGACCCACCGACAAAGTCACGACACGTTCGAACATGTGTTTGAAAGTGTCGTGGGCGAGGGCTAGCGTGACGCCGACGGCCACGACACCGGTGGAGCGGCCGGCACCGAGGACCTCAGCAGGCAGGACGAGGCAGGGAGTCGACGTGGAACGACCGCGCAGCACCCGAGGCCGTGGCCGGTCGCCGGCGGGCCCCAGGGACGAGGCCAGGAACGAGCACAGGGACGAACTAGGGAGGGGGACCCCGGCAGCGGGCCCGGAATCGTCGAAGCCCGTGCGCCCGTCGGTTCGGGACTTCCCCGATCCGCCGCCGGACGCGACCGGGCTGACCCCGCGTCAGCGGCGGGTCCTTGAGGTGATCCGGGAGGCGGTGGATCGGCGGGGCTACCCACCGAGCATGCGGGAGATCGGGGAGGCCGTGGGCTTGACCAGCACGTCCAGCGTGGCCCACCAACTGGCCATGCTCGAGCGGCGCGGCTTCCTCCGCCGAGACCCCAACCGGCCACGGGCGGTGGAGATCCGGGACGTCGGGGACGTTCCGGACCCCAGGACGGCTGCGCAGGCCCGGCGCCCCACCTCCGCGCCGAGCAGGCCCGCCGAGGAGGTCGGCGAGCTCGACTCCCGCCCCAGCCCCTCGTACGTGCCCCTGGTCGGTCGGATCGCGGCCGGGGGACCGGTGCTGGCCGAAGAGCTCGTCGAGGACGTGTTCCCGTTGCCTCGCCAGCTGGTCGGCGAAGGCAACCTGTTCCTGCTGCGGGTGACCGGCGACTCCATGGTCGACGCGGCCATCTGCGACGGGGACTGGGTCGTCGTGCGGCAGCAGCCGGTCGCGGAGAACGGGGACATCGTCGCCGCCATGATCGAGGGCGAGGCGACGGT
>JBMOMH010000080.1:0-12656 GCA_049323135.1 Actinomycetota bacterium | reverse complement strand
TCCGGGCGGTGACCCCGGGGCTGGCCGGCGCCGCCCGGATGCCCTACCCCCGGTTCCTCCTCTACAACGCCGCCGGGGGGGTGACCTGGGGCATCGCCTTCACCCTGCTCGGGTACTTCGCCGGCGCCTCCTACCGGACCGTGGAACGGGTCGCCGGGGAGGTCAGCGCCGGCCTGCTGGCGCTCGTGGTGCTGGCCGCCTTGGTCGCCTGGCACTGGCAGCGCCGGCGGGCCGAGCCGGCCGTCGACGCCGCGGATCCGCCGGACGGGCTCGAGGGCTCGGCCCGCTGACCGGTGTTGCTCACCGGGGCTGCTCGAAGCGGTACCCGTGGCCACGCAGCGTGGTGATGACCGGCAGGCGGGCGGCACCCTCCGCCTCGCCGGCCAGCTGGAGCCGCCGGCGCAGCGACGCCATGGTCACGTCCAGGGTCTTGGTCGAGCCGAACCAGTTCTCGTCCCACACGTCGCTCATGAGCGTCTCCCGGCTCACCGCGACCTCGGGCTCGGTGGCCAGCCGGGCCAGCAGGTCGAACTCCTTGGGCCGCAGCTCGACCTCCCGCTGCCGGACCAGGCACCGACGGGCGGCCAGGTCGACGACGAGGTCACCGAAGGTCAGCGGCCCCGTCTCGGCGGCCGCCGGGGCCGCCCGGCGCAGGTGCGCCCGCAGCCGGGCCAGCAGCTCGACCAGGCTGAACGGCTTGGTCAGGTAGTCGTCCGCGCCCGCGTCCAGGCCCACGACCACATCCATCTCGTCCCGACGAGCGGTCAGCATGACCAGGACGCTGCCGGGCTGCAGCAGCCGCAGCTCCCGGCACACGCTCACCCCGTCGAGGTCGGGCAGGCCCAGGTCCAGCAGCACCAGGTCGAACTCGTCGCCCCGCCCCGCGGCGAGCGCACCACGGCCGGTCTGCTCCCACCGGACCTGGTGCCCGTTGGCACGCAGCCCACTCTCCAGCAACGCCCCGATCGTCGGGTCGTCCTCGACGACGAGCAGCCGGGCCACCAGCGCAGCCTACGGCGCCCGGGTACGTGCCGCCGTTACGCCGACTAGAAGAGCACCGACATCAGCGTGCCCACCTGGGTGAAGCCAACCCGGGCGTACGCCGCCCGCGCCGGCCGGTTGAAGTCGTTGACGTAGAGGCTGACCACCGGGGCGATCTCCCCCAGCGCCGCCTCGACCACGGCGGCCATCCCGGCCTCCGACAGCCCCCGGCCGCGCCAGCGGGGGGCCACCCACACCCCCTGCACCTGGCAGGCCGCCGGGCTCACCGCGCCCACCTCCGCCTTGAACACGACCTCGCCGCCCTCGATCCGGGCGAACGCCCGGCCGGCCCGCACCAGCTCGGCCAGGCGCGCCCGGTAGGCCGCCCCCCCGTCGCCCAGCAGCGGGGACACGCCCACCTCCTCGGTGAACATGGCCACCGAGGCGGGCAGCACCACGTCCACCTCGTCCGGACGCACCCGCCGGACGGCCGGGTCGGCCGGCACGGGGGCGGGCCGCCGGGTGGCCAGCAGTGGCTGGCAGCGGCGGACGTCCCGGGCCGGCCCCCACTCGGGTTCCAGCCGGCGCCACAGCGGGTCCACCACGTCGGCGGGGCCGACGATGGACGAGCAGCGCCGGCCCTGCCGGCGGGCCCGGTCGGCGAAGGCCGCCACCGCCTCGGGGGTCGCCGCCACCGGGACCAGGTTCGCCCCTGCGTAGCAGAGGGAGACCAGCCGGTCGTCGACGAGGTGGCCCCACAGCTCGCCGCCGAGCCGCCACGGCTCGAGTCCCCCGGCAGCCTGCACCCGGGACGCGACGAACACGTTGGTGACTGGGTCTTGGTCCAGCAGCTCGAGCACGCTGGGCCGGTCCTGCTCGGTGAGCACGCGGACGGGGGCGGTGGACAGCACCTGGGCTCCTCCCCCGGCCGGCCGGCCGTCGTCCACGCTCGGGGCCGCGGGCTAGGAGATGCGCACCTCGGGCTGGCCCGAGGGTACGCCGTCGGCCTGCAGCTGGTCGGCCAACCGCAGCGCCTCGGCGATGAGCGTCTCGACGATCCGCGCCTCGGGCACGGTGGCCACGACCTCCCCGCGGACGAAGATCTGGCCCTTGCCATTGCCCGAGGCCACCCCGAGGTCCGCCTCCCGGGCCTCGCCGGGACCGTTGACGACGCAGCCCATGACCGCCACCCGCAACGGCACCGGCAGCCCGGCCAGGCCGGCGGTGACCTCCTCCGCCAGGGCGTACACGTCGACCTGGGCGCGGCCGCAGGAGGGGCAGGACACGATCTCCAGGCCCCGCTCGCGCAGCCCGAGCGCCTCAAGGATGGCGATGCCGACCTTGACCTCCTCCACCGGCGGGGCGGACAGGGACACGCGGATGGTGTCCCCGATGCCCTCGGCGAGCAGGGCGCCGAAGGCGACGGCCGACTTCACCGTCCCCTGGAACGCCGGGCCCGCCTCGGTCACGCCCAGGTGCAGCGGGTAGTCGCACCGGGCGGCGAGCAGCCGGTACGCGGCGATCATCACCACGGGGTCGTGGTGCTTCACCGAGATCTTCAGGTCGCGGAAGCCGTGCTCCTCGAACAGGGAGCACTCCCACAGCGCGGACTCGACGAGGGCCTCCGGGGTGGCCCGGCCGTACTTGGCCAGCAGGCGCGGGTCCAGCGACCCGGCGTTCACGCCGATCCGGATCGGCACCCGGGCGGCGTCCGCCGCCCGGGCGATCTCGCCCACCTTGTCGTCGAAGGCCTTGATGTTGCCGGGGTTGACCCGGACCGCGGCGCAGCCGGCGTCGATGGCCGCGAACACGTAGCGGGGTTGGAAGTGGATGTCGGCCACGACCGGGATCTGCGACTTGCGGGCGATCGCCGGCAGCGCGTCGGCGTCGTCCTGGCTGGGAACTGCCACCCGGACGATCTGGCAGCCGGCGGCGGTCAGCTCGGCGATCTGCTGCAGCGTCGCGTCGACGTCGGCGGTCGGGGTGGTGGTCATGGACTGGACCGACACCGGGGCGCCGCCGCCGACCGGGACCCCGCCCACGTCGAGGCGCCGGCTGGGCCGGCGTACGGCGAGCGGTGGCGCGGGAACGGCGGGCAGGCCGAGGTCGACGGCGGTCATGGGCGGTGCTGGCACCTCTCTGGTGGCGGGCCGGTCCTCTCCAGTATCGCCCCGGCGGCGGGTGAGCCGACCGGGTCAGCCGGCCAGCCGGATCGGGTTGACGACGTCGGCGTAGAGCAGCAGTGCGCTGGCGCCGACCAGCAGGACCGCCACCGCGTAGGCGAGGGGCAGCAGCCGGGCGACGTCGGCGGGCCCGGGGTCAGGGCGGCGGCGCCATCGGGCGACCTGCCGGCGGGCACCTTCGAACAGGGCGCCGGCCACGTGCCCGCCGTCGAGGGGCAACAGCGGCAGCAGGTTGAAGATGAACAGGGACATGTTCAGGGCGGCGAGGATGCCCAGCATGTCGCCGACCTTCCAGGACAGGGGGATGTCCTTCGCCGCGGCGACCTCCCCGCCGATGCGGCCGATGCCGACGATGCCGATCGGACCGTTGACGTCGCGCTGGGCGCCACCGAAGGCGGCCTGCCAGATCCCGCCCATCCGGGCCGGGATGGCCACCACGGCACGGAACGCGGCCCGGGTGAACTCCCACATCCGGCCGGGGACCGCCCCCAGCGGGGCGCGGACCTGGGCCAGGGTCGGCTCGATGCCGACGAAGCCGACGATGCTGACCCGGTCGGGCCGCTGCGGGTCCAGCCGGCGGGGGGTGGCCACTGGGGTGAGGGTGACCTCCTGGCGCACCCCGCCCCGGTCCACGGCGAGGGTCACCGGCCGGCCCGCGGCGCCGCGGATCCAGCCGGCCAGCTGGTCCCAGGAGGTCACGGCGCGCCCGTCGAACGCGACGATCCGGTCCCCGGGCCGCAGCCCGGCGGCCGCGGCCGGGGTCGGCGGGTCGGCCGGTCCGCAGGCCGGCGGGGCGGCGGTGGCCGACGCGGCCGGGGTGAGGCACTGGGAGACGGCGGCCACCTGCGGGGTGAGCTGCGGGGTGCCCACCACGCTGAGCAGGACGCCGAAGACGACGGCGGCGAGCAGCAGGTTCATGGTGGGCCCGCCGAGCATCACCACCAGCTTGCGCGGCGCGGAGAGCCGGAAGAAGGCCCGGGACTCCTCGCCGGGGCGAACCTCGGCCAGGCTGGTCCGCCGGGCCTCCTCGATCATCAGGCGCCACTGACGCGGCAGCCAGCCCCGCCGCCGCGGGCGCGCCGCCGACGGCGCCGGGGGGAACATGCCGACCATCCGGATGTAGCCGCCGAGGGGGATCCACTTCACGCCGTACTCGGTCTCCCCGCGGCGGGTGGACCACAGGGTGGGACCGAAGCCGACCATGTACTGGGTCACCCGTACGCCGAACCGCTTCGCCGGCAGCAGGTGGCCCACCTCGTGCAGGGCGATGGACGCGAGCAGCCCGACGGCCAGGACGGCGACCCCGACGACCGTGGCGATCACGAGCGGGCTACCTCCTGCGCAGCGGCGACCAGCGTCCGGGCCCGGTGCCGGGCCCAGCCCTCCGCGGAGAGAACATCCTCGACGGTCAGGTAGTTCCCCGCCGGGCCCGGTGCGTGCTCGGCGAGCACGGCGGCCACGGTGTCGACGATCGCCGGGAAGGCCAGCCGGCCGTCGAGGAAGGCGGCCACGCACTCCTCGTTGGCCGCGTTGAAGACGGCCGGTGCGGTGCCCCCCGCCCGCCCCGCCGCCCGGGCCAGGGCGACCGCCGGGAACGCCTCCTCGTCGAGGGGGAGGAACTCCCAGGTCTGCGCCTGGCTCCAGTCGCAGCCGGCCGCGGCCCCGGGCACCCGGTCGGGCCAGCCCAGGGCCACCGCCAGCGGCAGCCGCATGTCCGGCGGGCTGGCCTGGGCCAGGGTCGAACCGTCGGCGTACTCGACCATGGAGTGCACCACCGACTGGGGGTGGACGACGACGTCGATGCGGTCGAGGGGCACCCCGAAGAGCAGGTGCGCCTCCAGGACCTCCAGGCCCTTGTTGACCAGGGTGGCCGAGTTCACCGTCACCACCGGGCCCATGTCCCAGGTGGGGTGGGCCAGCGCCTCGGCGGGGGTGACGTCGGCCAGCTCCGCCCGGGTGCGGCCCCGGAACGGCCCGCCGCTCGCCGTGAGGACCAGCCGGGCCACCTCCTCGGCCCGGCCGGCGCGCAGGCACTGGGCCAGCGCGGAGTGCTCGGAGTCCACCGGGATCAGCTGCCCGGCCACGGCCCGGCCGGTGACCAGGGACCCGCCCGCCACCAGGGACTCCTTGTTCGCCAGCGCCACCGTGCGACCGGCGTCCAGCGCGGCGAGGGTGGGGGCCAGCCCGGCCGAGCCGGTCATCGCGTTGAGGACGACGTCGGCGGGCCAGCGGGCGATCTCGGTGGCCGCGTCGGGCCCGGCGAGGAGCGTGGGCACCGGGTAGTCGCCGGTGGCGAAGCCGCGCCGGCTGGCCTGCGCGTAGCAGGCGAGCTGCAGGTCCTGGGCGGCGCTGGCCCGGGCCACCCCGACCGCGGCGACGCCGAAGGCGAGGGCCTGGCGGGCCAGCAGGTCCACCCGGTCCCCACCCGCGGCCAGGGCGACCACGCGGAACCGGTCGGGATGGGCGGCGGCCAGCTCCAGCGCCTGGGTCCCGACCGACCCGGTGGAGCCCAGCACGACGAGGTCCCGGGGCCGGTTCACCGGTCCATTCTCGCCGAGACCCGTCCTTCGGGGGCGGAGGGCCGGAGGCGGCCCGCGGCAGGCTCCTCCCGGTCGCTCAGTCCGGTGCGGGCCCACCAGCGGGCCAGCGGCCCGGGAGCCCACCAGTTGGCCGGGCCGAGCAGCCGCATGGTGGCGGGGACGACGAGGATCCGCACCACGCTGGCGTCGACGATGATGGCCACGAGCAGCCCGACACCGACCATCTTGACCAAGCTGATGCCCGAGGTGCCGAAGGCGCCGATGACCACCGCGATGAGCAGCGCCGCACTGGTGATGATCCCGCCGGTCCGCTGCAGCCCGGTGGCCACCGCGGCGACGTTGTCACCGGTCCGGTCCCACTGCTCCCGCACCCGGGAGAGCAGGAACACCTCGTAGTCCATGGACAGGCCGAACACGATGGCGAGCATGAGCACCGGGTTGGTGGCGTCCAGGGTGCCGGTGGCGGTGAAGCCGAGCAGCCCGGAGAGGTGCCCCTCCTGGAAGATCCACACGAGGACGCCGAAGGTGGCGCCCAGGGACAGCACGTTCATCACGAGGGCCTTCAGCGGCAGCACCAGCGACCCGAAAGCGAGGAACAGCAGCAGGAAGGTGACACCCACCACGATCAGGGCCATCCACGGCAGCCGGGCGCCGAGGCTGGCCAGCAGGTCCACCAGGGCCGGGGTCTCCCCGCCGACCAGGACGCTGGCCCCCGCGGGTGGGGGGACGGCGCGCACCCGCTCGGTCAGGGTCCGGGCCGCCGGGCTCATCGGGTCGCCGGCAAAGGTCACCGTGACCTCGGCGGTGTCCCCCGCCGCCCGGCCTACGCCGGCGGTGTCCACCCCCGGCACGGCCCGCAGCCGCTCGGCGTACGCCGCGAGCTCCGGCCCGCTGGCCGCGGCCGGTCGGGGCAGGCTCACCACGGCCCGCAGGGTCGACTGCCCACCTCCGGGGAAGTCGGCCGCCAGGCGTTCGGCGACCACCCGGCTCTCCGCCCCGGCGGGCAGCACCCGGGAGTCCACCCCGCCGAACCGGACGCCCAGGAACGGGGCTCCGGCCAGCAGCAGGACCGGCACGGTGACCGCCAGGTAGGCCAACGGCCGGCGCATCACGCTGCGGGCCACCCGGGACCAGGGCCCCTCATCGGGTCCCTCACCGGCGGCGTGGCGCGCCGCGCCGCGGTGTGCTGCCGGCTCCCGCCGCCGGTGCCGAGGGAGGCGCAGCGCGTCGACCCGCCGGCCGAGCACGGCCAGCAGCGCCGGCAGCACGGTGAGCGCACCGAGCACGGCCACCCCCACGGCCGCCATGCCACCAAGCCCCATCGAGCGCAGGAACCCCTGCGGGAACAGCAGCAGCCCGGACAGCGCGGCGCCCACGGTGACCCCGCTGACCGCTACCGTGCGTCCGGCGCTGGCCATGGTGCGCTCCAGGGCCGCCGGCACGGGAACGCCGCCGGCGAGCTCCTCCCGGAACCGGCTGACCACGAACAAGGCGTAGTCGATGGCCAGGCCCAGGCCCAGCATGGTCACGATGTTGATGGCGAAGACCGAGATGCTGGTGACCAGGGTGAGCAGCCGGAGCACGACGAAGGCCCCGAGGATGGCCAGTCCGCCGATGGCCAGCGGCAGGCTCGCGGCCACCAGCCCCCCGAAGACGACGAGCAGCAGTACGAGGACGAGGGGGAGGGAGATCCGCTCGGCGCGGGCGATGTCACGCTCCACCTGGGTGCTCACGTCGGAGAGGACCACCGCGGGGCCGCCGAGCTGGACGGTGAACCCGGGCGGCGCCCGCTCCAGCAGGGGCCGCACGTCCCGATAGGTGCGGGCCCGCTCGTCCTCAGTGGCGCCGGCCAGGCGCAGCAGGACGGAGGTGGCTCGCCCATCCCGGGACGCCAGCTGTGCCGCCCCGGTCGCCCAGTACGTCGTCACCCCGCTGACCCGGTCGCCGGGCAGCCCGGCGAGGACCTGCTCGACGGCGGCGCGGTACGCCGGGTCGGTGACCGGGAGCGTCGGGTTCGTGTAGAGCAGCACGACGTCGGCGCCGTCGCGGCCGAGCGTGCGCTCGGCGAGAGCGGCGGCCCGCGCCGAGGGGGTGGCCGGGTCCTCGAAGCCGCCCCCGGACAGGGCCCCGAACACCCCCGTCCCCCAGACCGCGCCGGCCGCCACGAAGAGCAGGCCGGCGGCCAGAACCAGGATCCGGCGCCGGTAGGCGAACCGGCCGAGCCACGGGAACACGGCAGGGACCTCCCCGAGGATTGGCGCTGGCAGGCCGACGGTGATCAGCGTATGCTTGATTAAGCAGCGTTCACTGAGGTGAACGGCGTTCACTCTGCCATGGTTGAGCCCGCACTGTCAAGGGAGGCGACGGTGACCCTAACCCCGACCCGCACCCCGACCCGGCGGGAGCGGCTGCGCGAGGCCACCGTCGCCGAGATCAAGCAGGCCGCCCGGGCGACGCTGGCGACCGACGGTCCCGCCGGGCTCTCCCTGCGGGCCATCGCCCGGGCGATGGGCCTAAGCGCGCCGGCGCTGTACCGGTACTTCCCCAGCCGCGACGACCTCGTCGCCGCGCTGTGCGCCGACCTCTACGACGAGCTGGCCGGGGCACTACGGACCGCGCGAGACGCCGCGGACCGCAGGCCGCCGGCTGGGGCGACGACGGGTGGCGCCCGGCCGACCGCCGAGGCGCCGGCGGCCGAGGCACCGGCGGCGGCGGGCCGGCTGCTGGCCGCGGCGCGCGCCTTCCGCGCCTGGGCGGTCGCCCATCCGGCGGAGTTCGCCCTGATGTTCGCCTCCCCGGTCCCCTACCCGGACAGCCACGCGGGCAGCCCCCACCACGAGGCCGGCATGCGCTTCGCCGAGGTGTTCCTCGCCCCCTTCGTGGAGCTTTGGGTCCACCGGCCGTTCCCGGTGCCCGCGGTGCCCCCCGCGCTGGCCGGCCAGCTCGAGGAGTTCGGCGGGATGCTCGGCCTGGCCCTGCCCTTGGGCGCGGTCGCCGTGTTCCTCGACTGCTGGGTCCGGCTGTACGGCAGCGTCACCCTGGAGGTGTTCGGGCAGCTGCACTTCTGCCTGACCGACGCCGAGCCACTGTTCGAGGCCACCCTGGCCGACCTGGCCGCCCGGCTGGGCCTCCCCGCCGGCTCCTGACCGGGCCGCCGCCGGGCGACACGCCGACCCAGGAGGCCTCACGCCGACCCAGGAAGTGCCGCACCCACCGAGGCCGCCGGGCTCTGTTCCCGCAGCGCCCAGGGGGCGTCGTAGTCGGCCAGCCGGTCCAGGAAGGGCACGGCGTCGAAGGCCTCCGGACCCAGCACCCCGCAACCCTGCCAGGTGCCGGCGGCGAGCAGCTCCAGCGCGACGACCGGGTTCACCGCGGTCTGCCAGACCACCGCCTGCGATCCGTACTCGCCCATCGACCAGGCGTTGTCCACCACGTGGTACAGGTACACCTCCCGGGCCCGACCGTCCGGGCCCAGGCCCCGCACCCAGGTCCCCGCGCAGGTCTGCCCGGTCATCCGGTCCCCCAAGGTGGACGGGTCGGGGAGGCAGGCGGCCACCACGTCCCGGGGGGCGACCCGCACCCCACCGACCGGCACCGGCTCGGTGCGGTCCAGCCCCAGCAGGTGCAGCGTGCGGAGCACCTCGATGAACCGCTCCCCCAGCCCGTACTTGAAGCTCACCCGACCGACGTCGAGCCAGCGCGGGACCAGCAGCACCTCCTCGTGCTCTACGTTGACGCACTCGACCGGGCCGATGCCCGCCGGGAAGTCGAAGACCTCCGGCTCGCTGAACGGCTCGGTGGTGAACCAGCCGCGCCCCCGCTCCCACACCACCGGGGGGTTGAGGCACTCCTCGATCGTGGTCCAGATCGAGAAGGAGGGGGCAAAGTCGTAGCCGGCCACCACCAGGTCGGCCCCGTCGCGCACCCCCACCTCGTCCACCCGGGTGAACAGGTGGTCGGCGGCGTACCGGGCGAACACGTCGGACAGCCCCGGCTCGACACCCATGCCGACCAGGGCCAGCCGACCCGCCGCCACCCAGGCGTCGGCGGCGGCGAACTGCTCGTCGCCCAGCTTCACCCCGGGCTCGGCGTAGGGCCGCTGCGGATGCGGGCGGGACAGGGACATCGCCAGGTCCAGGTAGTCCGCCCCCGCGGCCAGCGCCCCTTGGAAGACGGGCAGGACGAACCGCGGGTCCACGGCGTTGAGCACGTGGCTGATCCGGTACGCCCGGCACAGCTCCCGTACGGCGGCCGCGTCCCCCGCGTCCACCGTCGTGGCGGTGAACCGACAGTCATCCACCCGGTCGACGACCCGGCGGGACCGCGCCGCGTCCCGGTCGGCGACGACACACGCCTCGAAGAAGGAACGGCGCGCGGCGATCGCCGCCACCGCGTCCCCCACCCCTCCGGCGCCCACCAGCAGGATGCGCACGCCTCACCGTCCTTCCAGCAGCGGCCTGCCCGGGTCCCAGGGGACCCGGGCGGCCTCGTCGGCCCGGCGGCGGGCGATCCCGCCGAGCACCTCCAGCACCACCCGGTTGGCCAGGTACGCGGTGATCTCCGCGTGGTCGTACGGCGGGGACACCTCGACCACGTCCAGGCCGAGGACCGGGACCTCCCGGGCGACCCGGCGGACCGCACCGAGCAGCTCCCGGGCGGACAGCCCGCCCGGCTCGGGGGTGCCGGTCCCCGGGGCGCACCCCGGGTCGCAGACGTCGACGTCGACGGAGAGGAACACCCCGACACAGCCGTCCATGGCCCGGGCGAGTGCGTCGGTCAGGCAGGCGTCCATCCCCCGGGCGAGGATCTCCTCCATGCCATAGGACCGCAGCCCCTGCCCGGCCATCCAGGCGAGGGTCGCCGGCCCCGGCCAGTAGCCCCGCAGCCCGAGCTGCACGAACCGGTCCCCGCGCACCGCGCCGGACTCCAGGAGCCGGCGCATCGGCTGGCCGTGGCCGACCAGCGAGCCGAACTCGACGTCCCCGGTGTCCGCGTGCGCGTCGAAGTGGACCATGCCGACCCGGCCGAACCCGTGGTGGCGGGCCACGCCGGCGGCGTCCGGCCAGGCGATGGTGTGGTCGCCCCCCAGGACGACCGGCACCGCCCCGGCCGCGGCGACGCGGAACACCGCCGGCTCCAGGTCGGCGACCGCGCGGGCGGCGTCCCCGCTGAACAGCTCCACGTCCCCGGCGTCCCGGACCCGCAGGTCCTGCAGGGCGTCCACCCGCAGGGCCAGGCTGGGGCGGGACCCGTCGTGCGGCAGGTAGCAGGCCTGCCGGATCGCCGCCGGCCCGAACCGGGCCCCCGGGCGGTGCGAGGTCCCCCCGTCGAACGGCGCGCCGAGGACGACCACGTCCGCGTCGGCGTACGACGCCGGGTCGGCCAGGTCGCACGGGGGCACCCCCAGGAAGGTCAGGTCCGCGCCGTACTGGGCGCCGTACCGGCTCACCGGGCCCGGGCCGTGCGCCGCCGGGGGACGAGCTGGGTGCCCAGGGTCAGGCCCAGGGCGAGCAGGAACATCGCCGCGCCGACGACGTTCACCTGCGGCGGTACGCCGCGCTGCGCCGCGCCCCAGACGTAGAGCGGAAAGGTGACCGTCTTGCCGGAGTTGAAGTTGGTGATGATGAAGTCGTCGAAGGACAGCGAGAACGCCAGCAGCGCCGCGGCGAGGATGCCGGGAAACACCAGCGGGAGGGTGACCCGGCGGAACGTCTGCCACTCGTTGGCGTAGAGGTCCATCGCGGCATGCTCGAGCCGGGGGTCCAGCCCGGCGATGCGCGCCTTCACGGTGACCACAACGAAGCTGATGTTGAACAGGATGTGGGCGATGAGGATCGTCCCGAACCCCTGCGGGACCTGCAGGGCGACGAACAGCGCGAGCAGGCTGCTGCCCATGACCACCTCGGGGGTGGCCATGGGCAGGAAGATGAGCAGGTTCGTCCCCGCCCGGCCCCGGAAGCGGTGCCGGCCCAGGGCGAAGGCCATCAGCGTGCCCAGGGCGGTGGAGGCCACCGTCGCGACGAAGCCGATCTGCAGGCTGGTTGTCACCGCCTGGCACAGGCCCGGGGCGTCACAGGGGCGCAGCCAGTTGTCCAGGGTGAAGCGGTTGAACGTGTAGTTGTACTTCCCGGCCGGGGAGTTGAACGAGAACAGCACCACGACGGTGATGGGCAGGAAGAGGTAGACCAGCACCAGCGCCGCGAAGAACGTGACGAGATGGTTGGCGCACCACCGGCCCAGCCGGTGCCAGGTCAGCCGGGGCCCGCGCACCTCAGACCAGCTCCTCGGTGCCGGCGCGACGCACGTACAGCATCACCAGGACGACGATCGCGCCCATGAGGGTGACCGACAGCGCGGCCGCGGTGGGGTAGTCCAGCCGGACCAGGAAGGAGCTGTCGATGACGTTGCCGATCATGTACTGCCGGGGGGTGCCAAGCAGCTCGGCGTTGATGTAGTCCCCCGCGGCCGGGATGAACGTCAGCAGCGTGCCGGCCACCACGCCGGGGAGGGACAGCGGGAAGGTCACCGTGCGGAACGCCGTCCACGCCGAGGCGTACAGGTCCCCGGCGGCCTCGACCAGCCGTCCGTCGATCTTCTCCAGGCTGGCATACAGCGGCAGGGTCATGAAGGGCAGGAAGTTGTAGGTGATGCCCGCCACAACCGCGACGGAGGTGGCCAGCAGCCGGCCGTCCGGGCCCAGGAGCCCCACCGCGCGCAGCGCGCGGACGACGGCGCTCTGGTCGCCCAGGATGGCCGTCCAGGCGAGCGTGCGGACCAGGAAGCTGGTGAAGAACGGGGCGATGACCAGCACGAGCAGGACGTTCTTCCACCGGCCGGCCTTGAAGGCGATGGTGTAGGCCAGCGGATAGCTGATCAGCAGGGCCAGCAGCGTAGCCACCCCGGCGTACAGGAAGCTGCGCGCGAACGGGACGAGGTAGGTGCGGACGGCGTC
>JBMOMH010000079.1:0-1182 GCA_049323135.1 Actinomycetota bacterium | reverse complement strand
CGTCGGGCTCGGCGTCTCCACCGCCGGCCAGGCCGAACAGGTCGCCTCGTTCGCCGACGGCGTCATCGTGGGCTCCGCGCTCGTGCAGGCGCTCACCGACGGCGGGCCGGACGCCGTGGCCGTCCTCGCGGCGGACCTGGCCGGGGGCGTGCGCCGGGGCCGGGTGAACGCGTGAGCCTGCCGGCCGGCATCCCCAGCCCCGACCAGGGCGTCTGGTACCTCGGCCCGGTGCCGATCCGGGCGTACGCACTGGCGATCCTGCTCGGCATCGTCGTGGCCGTCTGGGTGGGGGAGCGACGGTGGCGGGCCCGGGGCGGCGAGCCGGGGGTCGTCACCGACGTCGCGGTGTGGGCCGTGCCGTTCGGGGTGGTCGGCGGGCGGCTGTACCACGTGGTCTCCAGCCCGGACGCCTACTTCGGCCCGGACGGCGACCCGCTGGCGGCCCTGGCGATCTGGCGGGGCGGCCTCGGCATCTGGGGCGCCATCGCACTCGGCGCGGTGGGCGCCTGGATCGGGACCCGGCGGGCCGGCGTCCGCCTGCCCGCGTTCGCCGACGCCGTCGCACCCGGCATCCTGCTCGCGCAGGCGGTCGGCCGCTTCGGCAACTGGTTCAACCAGGAGCTGTTCGGTGGCCCGACGGACCTGCCGTGGGGCCTGGAGATCGACCCGGAGCACCGGCCACCGGGCCTGGAGGACGTCGCCACCTTCCACCCGACCTTCCTCTACGAGGCGCTGTGGAACACCGCGGCAGCGCTGCTGCTGATCTGGCTGGACCGGAGGCTGCGCCTCGGGCACGGCCGCGTCTTCTGGGGCTACGTCGTCCTCTACACCCTCGGCCGCGTGTGGATCGAGGCGCTGCGCGTCGACCCCGCCGAGCAGGTGCTCGGGCTGCGGCTGAACATCTGGACGGCGTTGCTCGTCTGCCTGACCGGGGTCGTCGGCTTCGTCCTCAGTGCCCGCCGCCGTCCCGGCCGCGAGGAGGACGTCCGCCTGCCCGGCGGCGGCCCCCCCACCACCCCCGTCGATCAAGGAACTCCCGTCGATCAAGGAACTCCGGTCGATCAAGGAACCGCCGAGGAGCACGGAGACCGGCGCCCGCGGGGCAGTCGGTCCGCCGGCCAGCCCTGAGTGCGTTCCGGCATGTGCGACGGCATGACCGCATGGTGAGACGCCGCAGCGCCG
>JBMOMH010000078.1:0-12727 GCA_049323135.1 Actinomycetota bacterium | reverse complement strand
CACGGGCGGCGGCGCCGCCGGCCACGGACTTCGCGGTGGCCGCAGCCACCCGCGGCAGCTTCTTCGCGCCGCTGACGACCGCCTTGAGCTCCGCGCCCGGCTTGAACCGTGGCACCGCGGTCTTCTTTACCCGCACCCGCTCTCCCGTGCGCGGGTTCCGGGCGAACCGTGCGGCGCGTTCCACCCGCTCGAACGAGCCGAACCCGGTGATGGCGACCTTCTCGCCCTTGGCCACCGCACGGGTGATCGTGTCGACGACGGACTCGAGAGCGTGCGAGGCTGCCCGCTTGTTGCCTTCGAACCGGGCGGTGAGCTCCTCGACCAACTGGGCCTTGTTCACTGCTTCCCCTCCGGAGACCGGTGCCGGACCCGCGTCCGGCTCGCTCGCACGCTAGGCCGCACCGAGGTTGTGTGACAACGACTCCGGCCGACGTCGTGCCTGTGTCGCAGGGAGTCTAGGCCCTTCCCGCCCGTTCCGGCAGCAAGGGCAGCCCTCGTGTTTCGGGCGTGCGACGGGTCTAGAACCGTGGCGCGGCGGGCACCGTGGTGGGCAGGAAGGACGGGCGCGTCGCCTCGAAGGCGGCAATGGCCGCCACGTGCCGCAGGGTGAGGCCGATGTCGTCGAGACCTTCCAGCAGCCGCCAGCGGGTGTAGTCGTCGATGTCGAAGGAGACGCGGAGCGACCCGCACCGCACCTGTCGGGCCACCAGGTCCACGGTCACCTCGACCGACGGGTCGGTCTCGACGAGGTCCCACAGCTGCTCGACGACGGCCTGCTCGAGGGTCACCGTGAGCAGGCCGCCCTTGAGCGAGTTGCCCCGGAAGATGTCGGCGAACCGGGAGGACAGCACGGCGCGGAACCCGTAGTCCTGCAGGGCCCACACCGCGTGCTCCCGGGAGGAGCCGGTACCGAAGTCCGGGCCGGCGACCAGCACCGTAGCCCCGGCGTACTCGGGACGGTTGAGCACGAACGACGGGTCCTGGCGCCAGGCGCCGAACAGGCCGTCGGCGAAACCGGTGCGAGTGACCCGCTTGAGGTACTCCGCCGGGATGATCTGGTCGGTGTCGACGTTGCTGCGCCGCAGGGGCAGGGCGCGGCCGGTGTGGACGGTGAACTGCTGCACGGGTCAGGCCTCCAGGTCGGTCGGCGCGGCGAGGTGCCCGGTGACCGCGGTCGCCGCCGCGACGGGCGGGGAGACGAGGTGGGTGCGTCCGCCCCGACCCTGCCGGCCCTCGAAGTTGCGGTTGGACGTGGACGCGCTGCGCTCCCCGGGCGTCAGCTTGTCCGGGTTCATGCCCAGGCACATCGAGCAGCCGGCGTGCCGCCACTCGGCACCCGCCGTGGTGAACACCCGGTCCAGGCCCTCGGCCTCGGCCTGCTGCTTCACCCGCATGGACCCCGGTACGACGAGCATCCGTACGCCGTCGGCGACCCGCCGGCCGCGCAGGACCTCCGCCGCTGCGCGCAGGTCCTCGATGCGGCCGTTGGTGCACGAGCCCAGGAAGACCGTGTCCACGCGGATGTCCTGCATCCGCGTCCCGGGCCGCAGCCCCATGTAGTCCAAGGCCCGCTGCGCGGCCGACCGGTCGGCGGGGTCGGCGAAGCCGTCGGGGTCGGGGACCCGCCCGGTCAGCGGGACGCCCTGCCCCGGGTTGGTCCCCCAGGTGACGAACGGCGCCAGCCGAGCCGCGTCGAGCACGACCTGCTTGTCGAAGACCGCGTCGTCGTCGCTGCGCAGGTCCTGCCAGGTGCGTACCGCGGCCTCCCAGGCGTCCCCGCTCGGCGCGTGGGGTCGGCCGCGCAGGTAGTCGTACGTCGTCTCGTCCGGGGCGACCATCCCGGCCCGCGCCCCGGCCTCGATGGACATGTTGCACATCGTCATGCGGGACTCCATGGACATGGCGCGCACCGCGCTGCCGCGGTACTCCACCACGTACCCCTGGCCGCCGCCGGTACCGATGGTGGCGATCACGGTGAGGATGACGTCCTTGGCGGTGACTCCGTCGGGGAGCGCTCCGTCGATGGTGACGGCCATGGTCTGGAACGGTTGCAGCGGCAGGGTCTGCGTGGCAAGCACGTGCTCGACCTCGCTGGTGCCGATGCCGAAGGCCAGGGCACCGAAGGCGCCGTGGGTCGAGGTGTGGCTGTCGCCGCAGACCACGGTCATCCCGGGCTGGGTGAGCCCCAGCTGCGGGCCGATGACGTGCACGATGCCCTGCTCGGCGTCGCCCATCGGGTGCAGCCGGATGCCAAACTCTGCACAGTTACGCCGCAGCGTCTCCACCTGGGTGCGGGAGACCGCGTCGGCGATCGGGAGGTCGATGCCGACGGTGGGCACGTTGTGGTCCTCGGTGGCGATGGTGAGGTCCGGTCGCCGAACGGGCCGGCCGGCCAGCCGTAGCCCCTCGAAGGCCTGTGGACTGGTCACCTCGTGCACCAGGTGCAGGTCGATGTAGAGGAGGTCCGGCTCCCCCGGGGCGCGGCGTACGACGTGCGCCTCCCAGACCTTCTCCGCCAGCGTGCGTCCCATGACGCTCCCTTCGCACCGTCGCCACTTGCGTCTCACTATCCGAGACGGCAGTATCGGCTGGTGGACAACTCTAGCGGGGTCGGCGTGCTTGACAAGGCGGCCCTGGTCCTCGGGGCGCTGGAGGCCGGGCCGACCAACCTGGCCGGCCTGGTGGCTGCGACCGGGCTGGCCCGCCCGACCGCGCACCGGCTGGCGGTCGCCCTGGAGCACCACCGCCTGGTGGGGCGGGACCTGCAGGGCCGGTTCGTCCTCGGCCCCCGGCTGGGCGAGCTGGCCGCCGCGGCCGGGGAGGACCGGCTGCTGGCCGCGGCCGGCCCGGTGCTGGCCCGGCTGCGGGACACCACGGGAGAGAGCGCCCAGCTGTACCGCCGGCAGGGCGACCGGCGGGTCTGCGTAGCCGCCGCAGAGCGCCTGACCGGCCTGCGGGACACGGTGCCGGTGGGAACCGCGCTGACCATGGCGGCCGGTTCCGCGGCGCAGGTGCTGCTGGCGTGGGAGGAGCCGGAGCGGCTGCACCGCGGCCTGGCGGGGGCGCGGTTCACCGCCCAGACCTTGGCCGCGGTCCGCCGCCGGGGCTGGGCGCAGAGCGTCGGGGAGCGGGAGCCGGGCGTCGGTTCGGTGTCCGCACCGGTGCGGGGGCCCCACGGCCGGGTCGTCGCGGCCGTGTCGGTGTCCGGACCGCTGGAGCGGCTGACCCGGACCCCGGGCCGGCTGCACGCCCCGGCGGTGCTGGCCGCCGCAGCGCAGCTGGCCGAGAGCCTGCGCCGGCTCAGCCGGTGGTCGCCGCCGCCGTCCCGAGGGTGACCGAGACGGTGCGGGTGGCCCCGCCCCTCGTGATCGTCAGCGACACCTTGGTCCCCGGCTGGCGGGCCCGAACCGCGGCGACCAGCGCCTCGGCGCTGTCGATGCGCTGGCCGTCGAGGGCGACGATGACGTCGTCCGGCTGCAGCCCGGCCTGGGCCGCGGGCGACCCGGGGGCGACCGCACCGAGCAGGGCCCCGGAGGGGACCCCGGCCTTGGTGGCGTCGCCGACCTGGACCCCCAGCTCGGCGTGCCGGGCCGGCTGGCCCTTCATCAGCTGGTCCACGATGGGTCGGGCGACGTCGATCGGGATCGCGAAGCCCAGGCCGATGGAGCCGGCCTGGCCGCCGGCCGAGGCACCCAGGCTGGCGATGGCGGAGTTGATGCCCACCACCTGGCCGGAGAGGTTGACCAGGGGACCGCCGGAGTTGCCCGGGTTGATGGGCGCGTCGGTCTGGATGGCCTCAAACGCCCCGGACACCCCGTTGCCGCCGCCGGTGCTCACCGGGCGGTGCAGGGCGCTGACGATGCCCGAGGTGACGGTCCCGGACAGGCCCAGCGGCGAGCCGACGGCCACGACGGTGTCCCCGACGGCCAGCGCGGAAGAGTTGCCCAACGCGGCGGGGGTGAGCCCGTTGACCCCCTCGGCCTTCAGCACCGCAAGGTCCGACACCGGGTCCCGCCCGACGATGCGGGAGGCCACCGAGCGGCCGTCGTTGAGGGTCACCGTGATCTGTCCACCGCCCGCGGCCGCGGACACCACGTGGTTGTTGGTGAGGACGAAGCCGTCCGCGGTGAGCACGATGCCCGAGCCGGTGTCCCCGCCGCGGTTGGTCTGCACGGTGATGGACACCACGCTGGGCAGGACCTTGCTGGCCACCTCGGCGACCGAGCCGGCGGCCGGGGCGGGGGCGGACACCGGCGCGTTGGTGGTGCCCAGGGACGTGGCGGTGGCCGGCGCCGGCCGGTCGACAGCGGCGGTGAGGGCCGCCCCTGCACCGCCACCGACGAGGCCGGCGGCGAGGGCGACGGCGACCAGGGTGGCCACGCCCCGCCCGGGTCGCCGCTCCGGACCGGCGACCCGGGCCGGCGCGGAGGGGGGCGGTGGCGGCGGCGCCCACGGGTCGTGCGGGGCGACGTACGGAGGAAGCACGCCGGTCGGCTCGCCGACCGGACCAGAAATCTGCTCGGACGGAACGCCCAGGACAGGGTTCTGGGCGCCAGCGGGAGGAGTGGTCGTCTCGGTCATGGGCCCAGGTTCCCCGGGCAACCCAAGAGCAGCCTGAGAGTCAGCCAGGAGTCTGCGAAGAACCGGCCGGATGGCCGGGCACCGCGAAGAGCAGCTCCGCACCGCCCTCGGGGGCTCGGCCCGCCCGAACCCAACCGCCGTGCCGCTCCGCGGCCTGCCGGACGATGGCCAGGCCCAGGCCGGAGCCGGGCAGTGCCCGGGCGGCGGGGGCGCGGTAGAAGCGGTCGAAGACGTGCGGCAGGTCCGCCTCGGCGATCCCCGGCCCGGCGTCGGCGACGCGCAGCACCCCGCGCTGCAAGGTGACCCGCACCGTGCCCCCCGCCGGACTCCACTTGGCCGCGTTGTCCAGCAGGTTGGTGACGGCGCGCTCCAGCTCCCCTGGGTCCCCGACCACCAGCCAGGGCTCCACCTCCGCGGCCACGTGCACCTCCGGCGCGCGACGCCGGACCCGGTCCAGTGCCCGCTCCACGACCGCGGCCAGGTCGACCGGCTCCGGCCCGGCGGCCAGCCGGTCCTCCCGGGACAGCTCCACGAGGTCCACGACCAGCCCGGACATCTCCTCCACCTGGGCGCGCAGGTCGGCCACCAGCTGCGCCCGCTCTGGGGCGGGCAGGCCCGCCGCGCCGGCGGCCTCGCTCTGTGCGAGCAGGTCGAGGTTGGTGCGCAGGCTGGTCAGCGGGGTGCGCAGCTCGTGCCCCGCGTCGGCGACGAGCTGGCGCTGCCGCTCGCGAGACCGGGCCAAGGCGGCCAGCATGGCGTTGAAGCTGGCCGCCATCCGCCCCAGCTCGGCGCTGCCGGGAACCTCGATCGGCCGCAGGTCCTCGGTGCGGCTGACGTGCTCAGCGGCCGCGGTGAGCCGGTCCACCGGGCGGAGGGCCGCGCGAGCTACCAGCAGCCCCACCGTGGCGGCCCCCCCGATGCCCAGCGCCCCGGTGAGCAGCAGCACCCCACCGAGGGCCTCCAGGGCCCGGTCGGTCTCCTGGGTGGACCGGGCCAGCACCAAGGCGGCGCCCCGCCCGGCCGGTACGGCGACCACCCGGTACGGGTTGCCGTCGAGCTGCGCCGAGCGGACCGACTCGGACGCCTGCCCGCGGGCCACCGCCAGCTCCGGCGGCCCCAGGGGCGGGGCGCTGAGGGCGCCTTCGGCGGAGATGGCCGTACCGTCGGCGCGCAGCAAGGCCACGCGCAGGTCGGCGGCGCCCAGCGCGGCGGCGGGCAGGCGGACCAGCAGCGACGGGTCCCCCAGGGGGCTGCCGACGGCGGCGCGGGCCCGGCTGAGCAGGCTGTCGTCGAGGCTGCGGCGCAGCTGAACCCCCACCGTGAGCCAGGCGGCCACCGCGGCCACGGCGACGGCGACGCCGACCGCGATGGCGACGAAGGCGGCCAGCCGGGCGCGCAGGCTCAGCGCCTGCAGCCGCGGCCACCGGGCCAGGGGAAGGGTCACGGTGGGCTGTCCCGCAACACGTAGCCAACCCCACGCACGGTGTGGATCAGCCGCGGCTCGCCCCCGGCCTCCGTCTTTCGACGCAGGTAGCCGACGTACACCTCCAGGGAGTTCGACGCCCCCCCGAAGTCGTAGCCCCACACCTCCTCGAGGATCTGGCCGCGGGTCAGCACCTGGCGAGGGTGGCGCAGCAGCATCTCGAGCAGGGCGAACTCGGTGCGGGTGAGGGGCACCGCCCGCTCACCCCGGTGCACCTCGCGGGTCGCCGGGTCCAGGCTGAGGTCGGCGTAGCGGAGGACCGGTCCGGCCGGGCCGCCCGGGCCGGCGCGACGCAGCAGTGCCCGCAGCCGGGCCAGCAGCTCCTCCAGCGCGAACGGCTTGGGCAGGTAGTCGTCGGCCCCGGCGTCCAGGCCGGCGACCCGGTCGGCCACCGCGTCGCGGGCGGTGAGCACCAGCACCGGCAGGTCGTTGCCGGTGGAGCGGAGCAGCCGGCAGGTCTCCAGCCCGTCCAGCCGCGGCATCATCACGTCGAGGACCACCAGGTCGGGCCGGCGAGCGGCGATCTGGGCGAGGGCGGCCTGCCCGTCCTCGGCCACGGTGACGTCGTACCCGTTGAACGTCAGGGCGCGCCGCAGCGAGTCCCGCACCGCGGGGTCGTCGTCCACCACGAGGATGTGCACGCCGCCAGTGTGGCCGGCCCAGATGAGAGCAGGCCAAGAACGGCCCGGGCACTGCGGGGCTTGTCGGCCCGCTGGCCCCGGGTCAGGCGGGACGGGCGAGCCCAAGGGCGGGCACACCAGGGAGCGGCGATGACGGGGCAGCCGGCGGCTCCGACGGTGGAGGCGGCGGTGGCGGCGTTCGCCCGGCGGGTCGGCCCGGGCAGGCGCTGGCCGAGGACGCCGAACGAGTCGCGCGAGCCTGCTACGACATGGCGCTGCGGTTCCACCGGGGCGGCACCCTCCTGGTCTTCGGCAACGGGTCGGGAGCCAGCGACAGCCACCACGTCGCGGTCGAGTTCATCCACCCGGTGGTGGTCGGCAAGCGGGCTCTGCCCGCGCTGGCTCTGACCAACGACGTGGCGACGCTGACGGAGCTGGCGGCCAGCCGCGGCTTCGACGAGGTGTACGCCGCCCAGGTGGGGCTGCTGGGCCGGCCGGCGGACATCGCCCTGGGGGTGTCCGCCGACGGGGGCTGCCGCAGCGTGCTGCGGGGCCTGGAGGCCGCGCACGAGCGGGGCCTGCTGACCGTGGCCCTGGTGGGTGGCGCCGGGGGCGGCGACGGGGGCGCCATCGCGGCCAGCCCGGCGGTGGACCACGCCCTGGTGGCCCGCAGCGACGACCCCCAGGTGGTCAAGGAGGTCCACGTGACGACCTACCACGGGCTCTGGGAGCTGGTGCACGTGTTCTTCGAACAGCCCGGGGTCCTCGGCCCGGAGCTGGTCCGGTGAGCTGCCACGACGAGGTGTGCGTCACCTGCGCCGACCAGGCGGTCGAGGTCACCGTCACCGCCCTGCTCGGGCCGGACCTGGCCTTGGTGGACACCGGTGCCGGAACCGAGGAGGTCAGCGTTGCACTGGTCGCCGCGACCCCTGGGGACCGGATCTTGGTCCACGCGAAGGAGGCCATCGCGGTGCTGGGGCGCCGGCCGTGAGCGGTGTCGAGTCGCTCTACCCCTTCCCTTCCTGTACGCCGGTGAGGGTGACCTGGCGGCGGTGCTGGCGGAGGTGCGCCGGTCCACCGAGGCCAAGGCCGCCGAGATCGTGGAGCTGCGCCAGACGATGGTGCAGCGGTACGCCGGGCGCCTGGCCGAGTGCGCCGCGGCAATGGGCCGTGCCTTCGCCGAGGGGGGGCCGGCTGTTCGCCTTCGGCAACGGCGGCAGCAGTTCGGACGCGCAGCGGCTGGCCCAGCTGTTCTGCAGCCCGCCCCCGGGCGCCCGACCCGTGCCGGCGTACGCGCTGACCAACGACGTCGCCGTGCTCACCGCACTGTCCAACGACGTCGGCTTCGAGGTGGTGTTCTCCCGCCAGGTCGCCGCGTGGGGGCGGGCCGGGGACGTGGCGGTCGGCCTTTCCACCAGCGGCGGCTCGGCCAACGTGCTGCGGGGTTTCGAGGAGGCCAGCCGGCGGGGCCTGCTCACGGTCGGGTTCGCCGGCTACCAGGGCGGCCGGATGGCCGAGGCGGACACTATCGACCACCTGTTCGTCGTCCCGTCGGCGTCGGTGCACCGCGTCCAGGAGGCCCAGACGACGACGTACCACGTGCTGTGGGAGCTGACCCAGCAGGCGCTGGCCGACCCGGCCTGAGGGAGCCGACCCCCATGGACCCTGCGGAGCGGACCCTGGCCCGGGTACGCGTCGAGGGGATCGTCCAGGGGGTGGGGTTTCGTCCCTTCGTGCACGGCGTCGCGGCCCAGCTGGCACTGGGCGGGTTCGTCCGCAACGACGGCCGAGGCGTGCTCGTCGAGGTCGAGGGCGACCCCCGGGCGGTGGCCGACTTCGTCGCCACGCTGGGCGCCCGACCGCCCGCGCTCGCCGTCGTGGAGCGAGTGGCGGTGGAGAGCATCCCGCCCGTCGGCGAGCGGGGCTTCCAGATCCTCAACAGCGTCGCACCGGACGCAGCGCAGACCTTGGTGTCCGCGGACACGGCCACCTGCCGGGACTGCCTGGCCGAGCTGTTCGACCCGGCCGACCGGCGCTACCGGTACCCATTCATCAACTGCACCAACTGCGGGCCCCGCTTCACCATCGTCACCGGCATCCCGTACGACCGGGCCTCCACCACAATGGCCGCGTTCCCGATGTGCGACCGCTGCCGGGCCGAGTACGACGACCCGGCAGACCGGCGGTTCCATGCCCAGCCGGTGTGCTGCCCGCGGTGCGGCCCGACGTTGCGGCTGGTCGACGCCACCGGGCGGCCGCTGCCCGGGGACCCCGTGACCACCGCCGCCGGGCTGCTGACCGCGGGCCGGGTGCTCGCCGTCAAGGGGCTGGGCGGCTACCACCTCGCGGCGGACGAGACGGCGGCGGCGACGCTGCGCCGCCGCAAGCACCGCGAGGACAAGCCGTTCGCGGTGATGTGCCCGGACCTGCCCACGGTGCGAGCCCTGTGCCGGTGCGACGACGCCGCGGCGACGGTGCTGGAGTCCCGCCGCCGGCCGATCGTGCTGCTCCCCCGCGACGACCCTCGCGGCGTGGTCGCGGCGTCGGTGGCTCCCGGGTACCGGGACCTGGGGGTGCTGCTGCCGTACACGCCCCTGCACCACCTGCTGGCCCAGGAGCTGGGCCGGCCGTTCGTGCTCACCAGCGGCAACGTGTCCGACGAGCCGATCGCCTACCTCGACGACGACGCGGTACGCCGGCTCGCCGGCATCGCCGACGCGTTCCTGACCTCCGACCGCGACATCCACGTGCGCACCGACGACTCGGTGGTGCGCGTCGTGCGGGGTCGGGAGCTGCCGCTGCGCCGCTCCCGGGGCTGTGTTCCCGAGCCGCTGACGGTGCCCTGGGTCTTCCCCCGGGAGGTGCTCGCCTGCGGTGCGGAGATAAAGAACACGTTCTGCCTCGGCAAGGGCAGCCGCGCCTTCCTGTCCCACCATGTCGGTGACCTGGAGAACCTCGAGACCTGGCAGGCGTTCACCGCCGGGGTCGAGCACTTCTGCGGCCTGTTCGACGTGCACCCCGAGGTGGTCGCGTACGACCTGCACCCGGAGTACCTGTCCACGAAGTACGCGCTGGACCGGACCGGCGTCGAGCTGGTCGGCGTACAGCACCACCACGCCCACGTGGCCGCCTGCCTGGCGGACAACGGGCATCCGGGGCCGGTGGTGGGGCTGGCCCTGGACGGGCTCGGCTACGGCGCGGACGGGACGCTGTGGGGCGGGGAGGTTCTGGTCGCGGACTTGGCCGGCTTCCGGCGGGCGGGGCACCTCGCCCCGGTCGCGATGCCGGGGGGCGCCGCCGCGGTGCGCGAGCCGTGGCGGATGGCCGCGGCGTACCTGCACGCCCTGGGTCACGACGGCGCCGGGCTGGCCGTGGCCGCGCGCCACGCCGACCGGTGGGGACAGGTGTGGGCCCTGTCCGGCCACCCCTGGGCGGCGCCGCCGACGAGCAGCGCCGGTCGGCTGTTCGACGCGGTCGCCGCGCTGGTAGGGGTGCGCGACGTGGTGACCTACGAGGGCCAGGCGGCGGTGGGCCTGGAGCACCTGGTCGACCCTGCGGAGACCGGCAGCTACCCGATGGAGGTGTCCGGCGGGGAGCCGCTCCTGCTCCACGGGACGGACCTGGTGGCCGCGGTGCTCGACGACCTCGGCGCCGGGGTACCGCCCGGCCGGGTCGCCGCCCGGTTCCACAACGGCCTGGCCGCCGGCCTGGTCACCGCCGTGCTGAGGGTCCGGGACCGCACCGGCCTGTCCACCGCGGCCCTGTCCGGCGGGGTGTTCCAGAACGTGGTGCTGCTCGACCGGGTGCTGACCGGGCTCACCGCCCAGGGGGTCCACGTGCTGACCCACTCCCGGGTGCCGCCCAACGACGGGGGGGTCAGCCTGGGCCAAGCCGTGGTGGCCGCGGCCCGGGGCCGCACGGCCGGCTGAGCGCGGCCCAGGGCGGGCGGTATCGCTCCTGGTACCATACGGCACTATGGCGATGACACTGCGGCTCGATGAGCAGGAGACCGAGGCGCTGCGCAAGCGGGCGGAGCGCGAAGGGCGCTCCATGCAGGAGGTCGCCCGCCATGCCGTTCGGGACTACATCGAGCGGAGCAGCAGACGGGAGTTGCTCGACGCGGTGCTCGACCGTGAGCTGCCGCGCTACGCCGAGGCGCTGGAGCGGCTCGGCCGGTGATCTATCTCGACGTCGAGGATCTGCTGTACATCGCCCACAGGGCCATCGGTGCACCGGCAGCCGTCCGCGACGTCGGTCTGCTGGAGGTGGCGGCGGCCCGCCCGCAGGCGTCGGCGCTCGGTACGGACGCATATGGGACGGTCCACGAGAAGGCAGCGGCGTTGCTGCATTCCATCACACGCAACCACGCCCTGGTCGACGGCAACAAGCGACTGGGGCTTGCCGGGGTGATCGCCTTCTACGGCCTGAACGGGCGGCGGCTCACCATGACCAATGACGAGGCATACGACCTTGTCATGGCCGTCGCCTCGGGGGCTCTCGACGACGTCTCGGCCATCGCTGAGCGCCTCGAGTCCGGCAGCGAAGCGGTGTAGACCCGTCTGCCACCGGGTCGCTGGCCGAGGGTCAGCAGATGCGGGGCAGCGGGTCGCCAACCAGCATGTCGACGATCCGGGTCCCGCCGAACGTGGTGCGCAGCAGCACCAGCCCCGGGGGGTCGTCCCGGACCTGCCCGACGGCGGCGGCGCCGCTGCCGAGCGGGTGGGCTCGCAGGGCGGCCAGCGCGGCGTCGACCCGCTGCCCGTCCACCACGGCCACCAGGCGCCCCTCGCAGGCGACGTACAGCGGGTCGATGCCGAGCAGCTCGCAGGCGCCGGTGACCTCGGGGCGAACCGGCACGGCCGACTCGTCGAGCACCACCGCCAGCTGGGCGGCGGTGGCCAGCTCGTTGAGGACCGTGGCGACGCCGCCGCGGGTCGCGTCCCGCAGCAGGCGTACGCCGCCCGGTACGGCGTCGAGCAGGGCCGCCACCAGCTCGTACAGCGGGGCGGTGTCGGAGACCAGGTCCGTCTCCAGGTCCAGCTCGCCGCGGGCCAGCATGATGGTGATGCCGTGCTCGCCGATGGGGCCGGACACCAGGACCGCGTCCCCCGGCCGGACCGTAGAGGGGTGCAGGGTGACCTCCGCGGCCAGCACGCCCACTCCGGCGGTGTTCACGTAGCAGCCGTCGGCCTTGCCACGCTGCACCACCTTGGTGTCGCCGGTGACCAGTGACACCCCGGCTGCGCTCGCCGCCCGGCCCATGGACGCGGCGATCCGCTGCAGGTCGGCGACGGGGAACCCCTCCTCGAGAATGAAGCCCGCGGACAGGTACCGCGGGCGGGCCCCGCACATGGCCAGGTCGTTAACCGTGCCGTTCACCGCCAGCTCGCCGATGTCGCCGCCGGGGAAGAACAGCGGTGACACCACGAACGAGTCGGTGGTGAAGGCCAGCCGCAGCCCGTCCACCGACAGCACCGCGCCGTCGCCGAGCTCGGCCAGCAGCGGGTTGTCGAACGCGTCGAGGAACACTGCCTCCACCAGGGTGTGGGTGGCCTTGCCGCCCGACCCGTGCGCCAGCGTGATGCGCTCCTCGGCCACCTTCGGGCGGCGCTGCCGGACCCGTTCGATGCGCGCCAGCACCTGCTGCTCGCGGGTGAGGTGGTCTCGCCCGTACGACGCCTCGGCCGCGGCCTCCCGGACGGCGCGTTCGGCCCACGCGGCGGTGCGCGGCTCGCCCCCGTTCACACCCGGGTCGCTTCCCGGACCCGCTGCCGGGCGAACCGGCCGAAGTTGTAGTACGCCGCGCAGGCGCCCTCGGAGGAGACCATGCAGGTGCCGATCGGGGTCTCCGGGGTGCACGCCGTCCCGAACACCTTGCACTCCCACGGCTTGAGCACGCCCTTGAGCACCTCACCGCACTGGCAGGCCTTCGGGTCCGCGACCCGGACCCCGGGTACGGCGAAGCGGCGCTCCGCGTCGTACGCGGCGAACTCCTCACGCAGCCGCAGCGCAGAGTGGGTGATGAAGCCCAGGCCGCGCCACT
>JBMOMH010000077.1:0-12737 GCA_049323135.1 Actinomycetota bacterium | reverse complement strand
TCAGGCCAGCGCAACCAGTCCAGGAAGTCCAGGCACTTCCAGTCCTCGTTGAACCAGGCACGCAGCTCCGCGTAGGAGCTCGGGTAGTCCCGACCAGCGAGCAGCGCCACGCCCGAATCCTACGGCAGCGAGATGGAGACCCCACTTTGATCCAATCAGGTGCGGAGCCGGTCAACCGCCGCCTCCGCCGCCGATGAAGGGCAGCTGCTGAATCTGCTTGAGCACCCCGTTGACCCAGGCCAGCACCGCCCCGGCGTTGGTGATCAGCAGGACCCCGATGACGACAGCGGCGATCACCACCACAATGACGATCAGAACCACCGCCAAGACCAGGGCACCCAGACAGCCACTCCGGCCCCGGCGATCACCAGGACTCATGGCCTGCTCACGGCCTGCTCACCCGTCTGGTCCCTCCGGCGACGCTGACTCGCCCATGGCCTACAGCCGGTCTCAACTACCTCACGAATCACGCAAGAACCTCCTGGTCGATGTAACGGAATGCCGACGGCGATGGTTCCACAGAATGAACCGCCCCGGGTTTCATGGACGGTGGGTTCTCCCGGCGGTCGCCGGTGAGGCCATCATGGTGTTGCAGTGAGGAGCTGGTCAATCGAGACAGGCTCCTCGCCGTGCGGGCAGAGCCCGCCGTAGCCGAGCCGCTGGCAGGGACGTTGGCAGTCGGGACACCACTGTTCACCGAGGTAGGCCTGCTCGCAGTTGGGGCACTGGTAGACGGTCACCTGGCGGCGGTGGCGCCGTGGCGGGGTGGTGCTGACCGCCTGGATGTCGTTGCCGGTGGCGCGGCCGCGGTAGGCCTTCTGCCGGCACGCTGGCGTGCAGTAGACCTGCCGACCGGCCGGGATGAACGACGCCGAGCAGCTGCGACAGGAGCGGTCTGTGACGCGCCGGTTCGGTGCTGAAGCGGCGGGCGCATCGTCACGCTGATCGTCACGTGACGGGGTGCGGGGGGTCACGCGGCTTCCTGCCCGTCGGAGGAGCTCGCCCGGTGCCCGGTGGCCGGTTGCGCTGCCTGCCAGGTGCTTTCGAACTCGACCGGGGGGATCCGTCCGATCGATCCGTGCAGCCGCTCGGTGTTGAACCAGTGCACCCAGATCGCGGTCGCCAGCTCGACGTGAGCAATGATCAGAACCTGTGGATGGCCCTCGGCCTGGTGACGCGAAGGAGCGCACCTTCCCGAGGATGATCTGAAAGTCCGATAGCTCTGATCAGGACCGGCGTTGGCGCGCTGGTTCGGAAAGGTACGCCCGTGCTCAAGGTAGTCCACGAGGAGAACGAGTCCAAGAAGCATGCCCCGGCCGCGGTGGGCGGGTCGCTGCTCGACGAGCTGGTCCGCGACGGTGCCCGGCAGATGCTCGCCGCGGCGTTGCAGGCCGAGGTGGCCGCGTATGTCGAGGCCTTCGCAGACCTGGTCGACGAGGCGGGTCACCGGCTGGTGGTGCGCAACGGCTACCACGCCGAACGGGAAGTGGCCACGGCGGCCGGCGCGGTGCCGGTGCGGCAGCCGCGGGTCAACGACAAGCGCATCGACGCCGAGACCGGCGAGCGGAAGCGGTTCTCCTCGGCGATCCTGCCGGCCTGGGCGCGGAAGTCCCCGCAGGTCGCCGAGGTGCTGCCGCTGCTGTACCTGCACGGCCTGTCCACCGGTGACTTCGTGCCAGCGTTGGAGCAGTTCCTTGGCTCTGCGGCAGGCCTGTCGCCGGCGACGATCACCCGGCTGGTCGCCCAGTGGCAAGACGACGCGGCCGCGTTCAACAAGCGGTCGCTGAAGGACACCGACTACGTCTACTGCTGGGTGGACGGGATCCACCTCAAGGTCCGCCTGGAGCAGGACAAGGTGTGCCTGCTGGTGATGATCGGGGTCCGGGTCGATGGGAAGAAGGAGCTCATCGCGGTCTCCGACGGCTTCCGTGAGAGCTCGGAGTCGTGGGCCGATCTGCTCCGCGACTGCAAGCGCCGCGGCATGCGCGCACCCGTGCTGGCCGTCGGCGACGGAGCCCTGGGGTTCTGGAAGGCGCTGCGCGAGGTCTTCCCCGACACCAAGGAGCAGAGGTGCTGGTTCCACGTCCAAGCCAACGTGCTCGCCGCGCTGCCCAAGTCCGCGCACCCGGGCGCCAAGGCCGCACTGGCGGAGATCTACAACGCCGAGGACAAGGACCACGCCGCCAAGGCCGCCAAGGCGTTCGAGGCCGACTACGGCGCCAAGTGGCCCAAGGCCACCGCGAAGATCACCGAGCACCTCGACGTCCTGCTCGCGTTCTACGACTACCCCGCCGAACACTGGATCCACCTGCGCACGACAAATCCCATCGAGTCGAGCGGACGATCCGCTTCTACCAGGAGGTTCTCGAGCTCCCGCTCACCGACCTGTTCGAGAACCGGGACTACCCCGGGTCCACCCACTTCTTCTTCGACCTCGGGCACGGCAACCTGCTGGCGTTCTTCGACTTCCCCGGGCTGGACCTGGCGCCGTACGCCGAGGTGCTCGGCGGACTGCACCACATCGCCATCTCGGTGGAGCCCGCCCGGTGGGAGCGGCTGCAGGGCAACCTCGCGGCGTCGGGGGTGCCCTACCAGACTGAGAGCGGCACCTCGGTGTACTTCCGGGACCCGGACGGCACACGGGTCGAGCTCATCGCCGACCCGCCAGGGGAGATGTACGGCCGGCCGGTGCTCTAAAAGCGAGCCTTGACCGGTCGCCACGCCCTACCTAGGGTGAGCGCGACCTCGACGGGGACCTGCACAAGGAGACACCGTGACCGAGCACGCACCGCTGGACGGCCCGGCCCCGGGGTTGAGCCGTCGACGGCTGCTCACCCTGGCCGGCCTCGGCGCGGTCGGCGCCCCGGTCCTGGCCGCCTGCGGCCGGCTCACCGGCGGTAACACTGCGCCCGCCCCGGGTGCCACCGGTGGGGGGTCGGTGGTCTTCCTCAGCACCCAGTTCACCCCGCTGGAGGAAGCGGGCAAGTTCCGCACCATCCTCAAGGGGGTCTACCCGGGGCAGGTCGACTTCGTCACCGCCGACCCCGGGCCCTTCACCGACCAGGTGCGCACCGCGGTGCAGACCAAGAGCGGGCGGATCTCCCTGCTCGGCGCCCTGCACGGTCAGCTGGCCCCCGTGGCGAAGGACCTCGAGCCGCTCGACGACGTCATCGGCCAGCTCGGTGACCGGGGCTATGCGAAGAACCTGCTGCAGCTGGCGAAGCTGGGGACCGGCAACACCCTGTACGTCCCCTGGTCGCAGGCCACGTTCATCATGGCCGCACACAAGTCCGCCTTGGACACGCTGCCCAGCGGGGCCGACGTCAACGCGCTGACCTACGACCAGCTGCTGGCCTGGGGCGTGGCGCTGAAGGCCAAGTTCGGCCGACCGGTCCTCGGGCTGCCGGCCGGCCCCAAGGGACTGCTGCACCGGTTCTGGCAGGGGTTCATGTATCCCTCCTTCACCGGAGGGGCGATCAGCAAGTTCTCCGGCCCGGACGCGGCGGCCATGTGGTCCTACGCGCAGAAGCTGTGGCAGACCTGCGCTCCGGCGTCGACCAGCTACGACTTCATGCAGGAGCCGATGGCCCGCGGCGAGGTCCTCGTCGCCTGGGACCACGTGGCCCGGCTCGTCAACGCGCTCAACGCCAAGCCCAACGACTTCGTGGCCTTCCCCGCCCCGGCCGGACCGAAGGGCCGCGGCTTCATGGCGGTGGTCACCGCCCTGGCGATCCCGAAGGGCGGCGGGAACAAGGCCGGGGCGGTCGAGCTGATCAAGGCGCTGACCACCCCGCAGGCGCAGGTCGCGGTGCTGAAGGACCTGGCCTTCTTCCCCGCCACCAAGACCAGCGTGCCCAGCGACATCGGCGGGGGGATCGCCCTGGAAGCCAAGGCCGTGGCTGCGCAGCAGCAGGCGAGCGACGCACTGCTGGCGCTGCCGCCAGCAGGCCTGGGCAGCAAGGAGGGCGAGTTCACCCAGGTCTACAAGGACCTGTTCACCGCGGTCGTGCTCAAGGGCACCAACCCCACCCAGGCCCTGCCGGGTGCCGCGCAGGCCATGCAGAAGCTCATCGACGCCGCCGGGGCCACCTGCTGGGAGCCGGACCCGCCGAGCACGGGCCCCTGCAAGGTGGGCTGAGTGACCGCAGGCGCGGTCACCTCCCCCGCGGCGGGGGGCGGGGGGGACGCCCCGGCCCGGGCGGGGAAGGGGGCCCCGAGGAAGGTCGGGCAGGGAACGGGAGCGGCGTACCTGTTGCTGCTCCCCTCCGTGTTCGTCCTGGTCACCCTGTTCCTGTGGCCACTCGTGCAGGGCGTGCTCATGTCCCTGGGCGGAACGGGTCAGCTGAGCCTCGCGCCGTACGCCGGGATGCTCGCCGACCCGAGGTTCTGGGACGCGGTGCGCAACACGCTGCTCATCGTCGTCGTCGCCGTCCCCCTGCAGCTACTGCTGGCGCTCAGCATGGGGCTCATCCTCGAGGCCAGGCCGCGGTTCCGCGGCTTCTTCCTCTACTGCTGGGCCGTGCCCTTGGCGGTATCGGACCTAGCGGCCGGCCTGGTCTGGCTGTCCATCTTCACCGACCGGGGGTACCTGAACTCCACGCTGTCCCTGCTGGGACTGGGCCAGGGCTACTCCTGGCTCAGCTACCAGAACACCACGTCCATGTTCTTCGCCGTGGTCGTCGCCGAGCTGTGGCGGGCGACGTCGCTGGTCCTCGTCATCGTCGTCGCCGGCATGCAGATGATCCCGCGCGACTACGACGAGGCCGCACAGGTGTTCGGCGCGGGCTTCTGGCAGCGGCTGTGGCACGTCACCCTGCCGCTGCTCAAGTCCAGCCTGCAGGTGGCCCTGATCCTGCGGACCATCCTGGCGTTCCAGACCTTCGCGGTGGTGCAGGCGCTGACCGGGGACAACTTCCCGGTGCTCGTCGGGGAGACCTACACCTACTACGCCTCGCTGCAGAACTCCTCGGTGGCCGCGGCGTTCGCGATGCTCATCCTGGCGATCTCCATGGTGACCAGCGTCCTCTACCTGCGCCTGCTGCGCACCTCCCGGGTGGGCTGACCGGTGCCCGGCCCCGCCCTGTCCGTGTCGGCTACGGGGAGCCGGTCGCTGGTCGCCGACACCTCGCCGCTGCGGCGCCGCCGCCGCAACCGCGCCCTCATGTACGTCGCCGCGGTGGCCATCACCCTGTTCATGATGGTCCCGCTGTACCTCATCACCCTGGCGGCCTTCAGCTCCCGCAGTTCCCTGGACCGGTTCCCGCTGCCGCTGCTGCCGACCCACGTCAGTGGCACGACGATGTCGTTCTTCCTCACCGCTGCCGGAGTCCGCACCGCCCTGGAGAACAGCGTCATCGTCGGTGTCGGGACGCTGCTGTTGTCACTGCTCGTCGGGATCCCCGCCGGGTACGCCGTAGCCCGGTACGCATTCCGCGGCCGGGACGCCTACCAGCTGTTCATCCTGCTGACCCGGGCCCTCCCGATCATCATCCTGGCGGTCCCGCTCTCCCTCACCTTCACCTACCTGGGCATCTACGACTCACTGCTGTCGGTCATGCTGGCGCACACCATGCTGGCCATGCCCACCACGGTGCTCATCACGGCGAGCATCTTCGTCGCTGTCCCCAAGGACGTCGAGGAGGCGGCCCTGGTCTTCGGCTGCTCCCGCGCCGGGGCGTTCCGCAAGGTGGTGGTCCCGCTGGCCCTGCCCGGTGTCGCCGCCTCGAGCATCTTCACCTTCGTGCTCTCCTGGAACGAGGTTTTCGCGGCCACGATCCTCACGCTGACCAACCGCACCCTGCCCGCCCAGCTGCTGAGCACACTGAACTACAGCCCGTTGGCCTTCCGCTTCGCCGGGGGCTTCGCCCTCGTCCTGCCGTCCATGCTGTTCATCCTCGTCATGCGGCGCTACCTGTTCCGCATGTGGGGATCCGTCGTCCGCTAGGAGCGTTCGCAGGTGGCCGAGATCCAGATCGCCGGGCTGAGCAAGACCTACCCGGGCGGCAAGAGCCCGGCCACCGACGACGTCCACCTCTCCGTTGCTGACGGCGAGTTCGTCGTCCTGCTGGGCCCGTCCGGCTGCGGCAAGACCACGCTGCTACGGATGCTCGCCGGGCTGGAGGTCCCGGATGCCGGCGTCGTGCACATCGGCGGTCGAGACGTCACCTACCTGCCCCCCCGGAAGCGCGACCTCGCCATGGTCTTCCAGTCCTACGCGGTGTTCCCCCACAAGTCGGTCTTCGACAACATCGGGTTCGGCCTGGCCATGCGCAAGCTGGGTCGGGAGCAGATCCGGCGGAAGGTTGAGTGGGCGGCCGGGCTGTTGCACCTCGAGCCGTACCTGGGCCGGCAGCCCGCCCAGCTGTCTGGAGGGCAGCGCCAGCGGGTCGCCGTCGCCCGGGCCATCGTCATGGAGCCGCAGGTGCTGCTCATGGACGAGCCGCTGTCGAACCTCGACGCCCTGCTGCGGCTGAACTTCCGGGCCGAGCTGAAGCGGCTGGTCAAGGAGCTGGGCACCACCTGCGTCTATGTCACCCACGACCAGACCGAGGCCCTGTCGCTGGGGGACCGCGTCGCCGTCATGCGCGACGGGTGCATCGTCCAGTACGACGACGCCCTGGAGGTGTACGACCAGCCCGCGGACACCTTCGTGGGCGGGTTCATCGGCAGCCCGCCGATGGCGTTCCTCCGCGCCCGCCTGGTGGCACAGGAGGGTCGGCTCCGCGCCCAGGTGGGGGAGCAGTGGGTCGACGCGCCACCGGGCCTGCCCGCCGGGGACGTCCTGCTGGGCCTGCGCGCGGAGAACCTGCGGCCGCAGCTCTCCCGGGTGGACGGGGCGCTGCGTTGCGTCGTCCAGGTCACCGAACCGCTGGGCAGCCACGTGCTGTTCACCGTCGGCGTCGACGGGCAGGAGTTCAAGGCGTACGGCGACCAGGTGCTCGCCCCGGGGACGCCGGTGTGGGTGCAGGTCGACCCGCAGCGAGCTCGCTGGTTCGACGCGGAGACCGGCCTGAACCTGGCCACGTCCACCGCGCTGCCCCGATGACTCGGTCACTGGACCTGGCGCGGGCGCTGCTGGCCGCACGGGCGGCGTACGTGTTGGGCGAGAACAGCCTCGGGGGCGCGACCAAGGCGGCGCCGACGCTCTACCCGCACCAGTGGAGCTGGGATGCCTGCTTCACCGCCCTCGGCCTGGCCCGCTTGGACGTACGCCGGGCCGCGGGCGAGCTCGACGCGCTGTTCCGGGGACAGTGGCGCAACGGCATGCTGCCGCACATCGTCTTCGCGGCCGACCCGGGCGACTACTTCCCCGGGCCAGGCTGGTGGGGCTGCGCGGAGGCGTCGGCCGACGCCCCGCGCACGCCGGCGACCAGCGGGCTGTGCCAGCCACCGGTACACGCCCTCGCGACCGAACGGATCGTCGAGCTGGCGCAGCGGCGGGGAGACCGGGCCGTCGCGGCGGAGTGGCTGGCCGACTGCTACCCGCGGCTGCTGGCCTGGCACCGCTTTCTCGCCCGGGCGCGCACCGACCCCAGCAGCGGCCTGCTGGTCATCTACCACGGCTGGGAGAGCGGCCTGGACAACTCCCCTCGGTGGGACGGCCCCTACGGTCGGGTGCAGGTGGGGCCGGACCTGCCCGCCTACACCCGTCGGGACGTCGGACACGTCGGCGACCGGGCGCAGCGCCCCACCGACGGCGAGTACGACCGCTACCTGTGGCTGGTCGAGGAGGCCCGCCGGGCCGGGTTCGACCCCGAGCGGATGCGCGCCGTCCTGAGCTTCCAGGTCGGCGATGTCCTGTTCACCGCCGTCTTCGCGGTGGCCTGCGACGTCCTCGCCGACCTGGCCGACCGGCTCGACCGGGTCGACCCCGGGACCGCGGAGGAGTTGCGGGGGTACGCCGCCCGTGCGCGTACCGCCGTGCTGGCCCAGGTCGACCCGGCCACTGGGCTGGCCGGGGACCTGGACCTGCGCACCGGGGAGCCGCTGCGCACGCAGACCGTCGCCGGGTTCGCCCCGCTGGTCGCTGGCGGCGTACCGGACGCGCTGCGGACCCACCTGGTCGACCTGCTGCTCGGTCCGGCGTGGGCCGGGCACCCGGGGCTGCGCTGGCCGCTGCCGCCGAGTACCAGCCCGGAGGCGGCGTACTTCCAGCCCCGCACCTACTGGCGGGGCCCGGTGTGGCCGGTGATGAGCTGGCTGCTCGACTGGGCGCTGCGCCGGGAGGGGGCGACCGACGCCGCCGACCGGCTGCGCCGGGCTGGCCTGGAGCAGCTGGCCGAAGGCAGCTTCGCCGAGTACTACGAGCCGTTCACCGGCGAGCCGCTGGGCAGCGCCCGGCAGTCCTGGACGGCCGCGGTCGCCCTGGACTGGCTGCTCGAGGACGCCCGTTGACCACGGCCACCCCGCCGCCCCGTTGACCACCTACAGGTATGCCTGGTCAACCCGGCGGGGTCAGGAGGGGGCGGCGGGGAAGCGGAGCACCACCTGCCGCACCTCGGCGGGGGACTCGTCGAGCAGGCGGAACGCCGGGCCGACGTCCTCCGCGGCCACGACGTGGCTGACCAGGGGTGCCACGTCGACGGCGCCGGTGGCCAGCTGCGTCATGAACACGGTCAGCAGGCGGGCGTGGTTCCACCGTACGCCGAGCGCCGTGGGGGTCCCCCCGACCTGGCTGGCCACCAGACGCACCCGGTTGTGGTGGAACTCCTCCCCGAGCCGCAGGCCGACCCCCTCGCCCTGGTAGAAGCCGGCGGCGACCACCACCCCGTCCACCGCGACGCTGCGCGTCGCCTCGTGCAGGGCCGGGTAGCTGCCGCTCAGCTCGATGGCGACGTCCACACCGACGCCGCCGGTGTGGTCGCGTACCGCCGCACCCGCGCCGCCGGCGGCGTCCGCGGGCAGCACCGTGACGGCGCCGAACCGGGCGGCGAGCTCCCGCCGGGCGGGGACGGCGTCGACCGCCAGGACCTCCGCGCCGCTGAGCACCGCCAGCCGGGTGGCCAGCAGCCCGATCACGCCCTGCCCGAAGACCGCGACTCGCTCCCCGAGATGGGGCTCGGCGGCCAGCACCGCGTTGAGCGCGATCGCCCCGACCCGGGCGAAGACGCCGTGCAGCGGGGGTACCCCGGGCGGCAGCCGCTGCCCGACCAGGGTCGCCGCCGGCAGCACCGCGTCGCTGCGGTGGCCCCAGATCCCGTACACGACGTCGCCCGGGGCCGGCGCGGTGACGTCGGGGGCGACCTCGGACACCTCCCCGACCTCCTGGTAGCCCCAGCCCGTCACGGGGTAGTCGAAGGTCGGGGTGCCCTCCACGAACAGCCGCCGCGACGCGTCCCAGCGCATGCTGAGGTAGGGGTTGGTGCCGCGGTAGGTGGTGAGCTCGGTGCCTGCGGAGATGCCGGAGTACCAGGTGCGGACCCGGACCTGGCCGGGTGCCAGCGGTTCGGCGGGGCAGGGGACCAGCACGGCGGTCCGCGGTGCGGTGAGCTGGACGACCTCGGGCACGGTGGGACCCTTTCCTCGGGACCGCCTCGGAGGGGACGGCGCGGTCAGTGCTCGACGGGGAACGGCGTGGGTGGCGGCACCGTGCCGAGCAGGGTCCGGGTCGTCGCCAACCCCCAGCCGTCCAGGTCGGCGATGCGATCGGAGACCGAGCGCAGGCCGCCGTACCGGGCGACCACCCGTGCCCACTCGGCGCGGCGCGGGAAGGTGGGCCGGGCGATGAGGCAGTCGGGGTCGTTCACCCAGAACCGCCCGTGCTGCCAGGCGCGGGCCCGTACGCCGGCGGCCCCCCGCAGCGCCCTTGTGCCGTCCTCGTCCTCATCGCTCGGGTTGTACGTGTCCGCCCCGACGCGCATCGCGTCGACCAGGCCGACGCTCGGCAGCAGCGGTGCGCCGCAGCCGACGAGGTAGGTGTCCGCGCCGAGGGCCTCGCGGACCAGGGCGAGCCCGCTTCGGTACGCCGTCAGCGGGTCCACGTCCTCGTGCCGCCGGCCCGGGAGCGCGCCGGCGTACAGGAAGTCGAGCTTGACGTAGTCGAAGCCGGCCCTGCGCAGCGAGCCGAACACCGCGGCCAGGTGGTCGCGTACCCCGGGGTGGGTCAGGTCCAGGCCGTGCAGCGGCTGGTCCCAGTTCCAGCCGGCGTCCCCGACCAGCCAGTCCGGGTGCCGGCGGGCCAGATCGCTGGACCCGCCGGCGAGGAATGGCGCCACCCAGATGCCCGGCCGCCGCCCGGCGTCCCGGATCCGCCCGGCCAGGTCGGCCAGGTCGGGCAGGGAGCCGAACCGCTCGTTCGTGGCCAGCCAGTCGCCGGGGCCGGCCGACCAGCCGTCGTCGACCTGGACCACGTCCACCGGCAGGTCGTGCCGGGCGATCGCGTCGAGGTTCTCCACGACGTCCGCCGCGGTCACGTCCAGGAAGTAGTGGTACCAGGAGCACCAGGCCGTCGGGGGGCGACGCGGTGTCCCGGCTCCCCGGTCGGCGGCGTACTGGACCCCGAAGTCGGCCAGCGCCGTCCCGATCCCGGCCGCGCCGGCCGCCCCGTCCGGGCCGACGGTGACGGTCACCGGCCCATCGCTGGTGACGATCAGCCGGTCGCCGACAAGCTCGGCCCGGATCGACGGCACGGCGTCGGCGTGCCCGTCGGCGGCGTACCGGAGCACCGGCCCCCCGTGGCCCGGGTCGACGACCAGCAGGCCCTCCCCCTGGAACCCGCCCGGGGGTGGGGGGTGGCCTGGGCGGAACCGCATCCGCTGCTGCCAGTCGGTGGCCGGGCGCGGCGACGAGGCACGACACGGGTACGTGCCCGTAGGGCTCCAGCTCTGCCAGCCGTGCTCGTAGACGGTGCCCTGGCCGCCGGCAAGGGCGACCTCGTCGATCGGGGAGAACGTCATCGGCGCGGGACACCGCCAGGGGGCTCGAGGAAGGCAGGAGGCGGGCTAGAGGGGGAGCGGGTCGACGGACAGTATCGCCCCGCCCCGGTCGGCGGAGTCCCGGGCCGCCAGCATCAGCCGCAGGGACGGCAGGTTGTGGCGGGCCGAGTGGTAGGGCTCGCGGTCCTCCACCACCGCGGACAGCAGCTCCCCCATGGCCCCGGCGAAGCCG
This sequence comes from Actinomycetota bacterium, assembly GCA_049323135.1. Classification (GTDB taxonomy): domain Bacteria; phylum Actinomycetota; class Actinomycetes; order JBMOMH01; family JBMOMH01; genus JBMOMH01. The sequence goes on along the minus strand of JBMOMH010000077.1, from coordinate 1,631 downwards.
TCGGTGAACCACCGACCCTGCAGCGGGTACGCCGTGGTGGTCCCGTCCCGGTCCAACTCGAGGGTGTCCTGCCCGGCCAGGATGGTGCCGCGCAGGGTGCCCCGGGTCCCGTGCAGCCAGAACGGGCAGGAAGGCCGGCTGGCCACCACGTCGCCGACGACGCGCAGCAACCCGCTGGCCCCGTCGTGGCAGCGCAGCGAGACGCTGGCCGACCAGGGGTTCTGCGCGGTGGCCGGCTGCCCGGGGGTGCGGTGGTCCTCGGCCTGGACGCTCACGACCCGCTTGCCGGCGAGCCAGCAGCGGGTGATGTCGACCCAGTGCAGCAGGTAGTCGGAGAGCAGCATGTGGGCGACGTCGTCGAAGTGGGTGCCGGCCAGGGGCGGCAGCGGCTTGTCGTGCAGGTGGGTGACGCCCACGACGTCGCCCACTGCTCCGCGCTCGACGAGCAGCGTCGCCAGCCGCCACGCGGGCGCCCAGCGGCCGTTCTGGTTCACCGCGACGCGCACCCCGCGCCGGTCCGCCTCGGCGAGCAGCGCCGGCACGCCGTCGAGGTCGTGGGTCAGCGGCTTCTGCGCCAGCACGTGCTTGCCGGCGCGGACCGCCGCGGCCACCCACTCCAGGCGTTGCTCGGGTCTCGTGGCCACGTCGACGACGTGCACCTCGGGGTCGGCGAGCAGCGCCTCGGGGGTGTCAAAGACGCGGCGGACGAACGGGAACTCCTCGCGGACCCGGGCGGTGGTGGCGGCGGTGCGGCTCCAGACGCCGACGACGTCCAGGCCGTGGGCGGCGTACGCCGGCAGGTGCGCGGTCTGCGCGATGCGGCCGCAGCCGAGGATTCCAATGCCCAGCCCGGTCGCGGCCGGGAACCTGGGCCGGTAGTCCGGCACCGCCTCGCTCACCGGCACATTCTGCCCGGCCGGCAGCCCGGTCACCCGGCGAGCCTCACCGCTGGGACAGGGGTGGGGCCAGGACCGGCAGCGCCCCGGGCCGCACCCGCACCGCCACCGGCGCGTCCACGGCCAGCGGGTCCCCGTCCCCGTACGCCGGGAGCGGCCGGTCGGCGTGCACGGTGACCTCTCGCCCCCGACGGACCACGACCTCGGGGCGGCGCACGTGTGTGCCGTGGCGCAGCTCCCGCAGCACCGTGCCGAACAGCCGGCGCGGACAGTGCCGCACCACGACCACGTCGGCCAGCCCGTCGTCCACCACGGCGTCAGGCGCGACGTGCAGGCCGCCCCCATAGAAGCCGGAGTTGGCCACGACCACCGTGTAGCCGCGCTCGTGGTAGGTCACCCCGTCGACGACGAGCACGTACGTCGCCGGGCGCCAGCCCAGCACCGCCCGCAGCCCCCCGTAGGTGTACGCGAGCCCGCCGGGCAGCCACCGGGCGCGGTTCGCGTGTCCGTTGGCCACCGAGTCGATCCCGAGGTAGACGCTGCCGACCACCAGCCGGGGGGCCGTCTCCAGCAGGTCCACCGGTCGGGGGCGCGCCGCCAGCAGGACCTCGGCGAGCGCGGCCGGCGTCGCGGGCAGGCCGAGCTGGCGGGCGAAGTCGTTGCCCCGCCCGGTGGGGACCAGGCCCAGGACGCCCTCGGCGGGGACCGTGCCGGTCGCCGCCGCGCCAACCAGCC
>JBMOMH010000076.1:0-13001 GCA_049323135.1 Actinomycetota bacterium | reverse complement strand
GCGGGCGCGGGCTGCGGCGCGGGCTGCGGCGCAGGCTGCGGGGGCGCGGGCTCCGGGGCAGGGGCGGGGGTGGTGCCGGCCGTGCCATCGGGGTTGACGTCCCCGCCGCCGGCGCCGCCGTAGTAGCCCTCGTAGTAGCCGCCGGTGCCGCCGCCGCCGTTGGTCTCGGTGCCACCTTCGCCGCCGGACACGCTGGCCGACGCGGGCTCCGGGACGGGCTGGGTCAGGCCGACCGCGCCGCTGACGCCGAGCGCCAGGACGGCCGCGAAGGCCAGGGACAGGGTGCGCTTCATGTGTCTCTCTCCTACCTCCCCCGCCGCCAGGGCCGGGGCTGGTTGGTCTCCCGTGCCCGTTGGCACAGGGGGCACTGCTGGTCGTCCACCCCGGGCGGGGTGGTGCGTCGTGCGGTGACGCCGCGGAACCGCCGGCCGCACCAGGTCTGCCCCACAGATCCCAGGCGACCGTCCAACTCGATGTGCCAGAGCCGGACGAACCCGCCGACCGGCTTGCCGACGTACACCGGCCTTGATGGGGCACGGTCCAGGCTCACGGCTTGTCTCCGCGGAGCCGTTCCAGGATGGCGCGCTGCTCGGCGACGCTGGCGTCGTTGGACCGCCGGGCCACCACGTCGCACCGGCAGACCGCGCGGATGCGGTCGCAGGTCGGGCAGCGGCCGGTGTCCTTCTTGGCCTCGATGACCTTGCGGGCGGCGTTGAAGTCGATGACCTCACCCACCGGGCACCTCCGGGGCGTCCAGGTCGGCCAGGTCGTCGGAGTGCAGCCCGACGGTCTCCGGGGAGCCGTCGTTGCCGATCAGCACCACGTCGCCGACCACGACGTCGGACGGGTCCAGCCCGCCGTAGGACTGCCCGAGGCCGGTAGCGACGCGGTTGACCGGCAGGCCCTGCAACTTGCCCACCTCGTTGAGCACCATGTCGACCCGGTCGCTGAGGCGCACGATCTCGATGAACCCGCCGACCGCCGCGCTCAACGCGCGGTAGGCGGATTCGTCGTCCGGGCCGAGGTCGATCCGGTAGGCCGTGTCCGGGTCGTTGGCCGGGACGACGACGGCGATGCGGGTGAAGTCGGTGGGGCTCATGGGGTTCTCCTGTCTCTAGTCGCCGGCGCGGGGCCAGCCGCCCTTCTTGCGGCGCAGGTTCTCGATCGCCGCTTCGGCGGCGTCGGACAGGACCATAGGCCGGGAGTTCACGCAGGTCGCGCAGTCGCAGTGCGCGGGGTGCAGGTCGGCGTCCATCTGGTCCAGGCAGCGGGTGCAGCGGCACCAGTGGGAGTGCTTGTCCGCGCGGGTGTAGCCGCCGCCGACCCAGACCGCGACGTCGTCGTCGTCGTCCTTGCCGATGCCGCACTTGGAGCAGTAGATGACCGTCGGGTCGTTGAGGCAGGAGGTGCACAGCACCTCCTCGGCCTCGGCGTGCCGGTCGGCCCAGGCGACCAGGGCCTTGGCCTGCGGCGGCTCGGTGCCCTCCTTGCCGGTGGCTGGGTCGTAGAACACCGGGCTGAGCCGGTCGGAGAAGCCCCAGCCGTCGCAGGCCGGGCAGGCCCGGGCGTCGGTCTTGCCGGCCGGGGTGTAGGTGGGGTCCTCGCCGGTGCCGGCGCAGACCGGGCACTCCTGGCCGTCGTCGTCGGCCGGCCCGTTGGGGTGGTCGCGCAGCCAGCGCTGGTAGGCGTCCAGCCCGTCGTCCTGGGTCTCGGTGGTGGCCGGCAGGCCGGTCCAGGTGCTCTTGCCCCAGACGCCGTCGCCCCAGCCGCTGTACAGCAGGTCGTCGCCGCGCGAGTCGAACTCGTCGTACTCCTCGACGATGTGGAACCGCTTGACCGCGGCGCGGGACCGGTTGCGGCGGGTCCGGCGGTCGGCGTGAACGCCGGCGCCGGTCTGGTTCACTGTGCCCATCGGGCCTCCTCTCTCCTTCTTCCCCAAGTCTAACCTAACCGGGGTGGGAAGTCAAGGATGCTCCCCACCGGTCCACGGCGGCCAGCACGTGGTCGTGCAGGCCGAGGTCGGCGGCGATCGCGGCGACCGCCCCCAGCGCCTCGGTGGCGTCCGGCAGGCCAGCGGCCCAGGTGGCGACCGCGGTGAGCACCCGCTCTGCGGTGGCGGTCTCGGGCAGGCCCAGGGCGGCGGCGTACGCCAGCCGCATCACCTCGTGTTCGGACACGGCCGCTCCTCCAGGGCCCGCACCCGGGCGAGGGCCTGGCGCAGCCCGCTGGTGCGCGGGGTGCCGGCGGTGCGCACCGAGCAGCAGCCGCAGGGCTTGGTCCAGACCAGGTGGGTGCTCTTGTTGTAGGTCACGTCCCAGCCCAGGCGCCGGTACTTGCGGGCCAGGGCGGCCAGGTCGTGGTGGCCGATGCGATGAACCTTGGGCATCACAGGCCCTCCCGGTCCAGGTGGAGCAGGAAGCAGGCCGGGCACTGCCGTCCGCGGTACAGCCAGCCGCCGCAGCCGCCGCAGCGGCGCACGTCGGCATCCCGGGGCCAGCGTGGCCGGCGGATCACGGCCACCGCGCACTCACCTGCCGAAGCCGGGCCACCAGCATCTCGAAGCGGACGTCGAGGAACTGGTGGCGACGGGCCGCGTCGAGCGGGCCCTGGCGGTCCGAGGCGAACAGCGCGCCGAGGGCGGCGTCCTTGGAGTCCACCCGCCTCACCTCCCGGGTTGGGTTCCTTCCTGACTCCCCAAGTCTAACCTAACTGAGGTTGAGAGTCAAGCACCTTCGTCAGAGGAGAGTGAGGTGTGCCGCCTCGGTCGTCACCGCACCGGAGCCCGGGAACAGGTCCACGAGTTCGTCGTCCTCGGGGACGTAGCCGAGCAGGTCCAGCACCCAACGACAGACACTCGCCGGCTTTGCCCCGGTGAACCCACGGCGTGGCGCTGCCGCCACGTGCGCCGAGCGGACGACCAGGCCGGAGGACGCGCGGCCACGGCGCGCTGCCGGCACGTAGACCAGCACCGGCTCCCAGCCGGCGAGGATGCGCGAGCCGGACGGCACGGCGTTCGTCACCACCCAGGACGCCACCAGCACGTCGTCAGGACAGTGCGGCAGGATGACGCGGAGGTTGGCGGCGCCGGTGAACAGCGCCCAGCCGTCGAACCCGGCCACGAGTTCGTCCACCAGTGCGTGGTGTCGCTCCAGGCGGTCCCATTCGCTGGCGGCGGGGTGCGCGTCGGCCCGGTGCAGGCCGCCGCCGCTGCCCCGCCCCGTTGGTCCGTACCACCGCTCGGCGCGTCCCAGGTACGGCGGGTCCGCCACCGCGAGTCTCATCCGATGTCGTCCATCGGCTGCGGCCCACCGTTGAACATCAGCACCGGCGTGCGCCGGACCCGGCCCCGGGAAGCGGACAGCCGGACGTCGACCTGCTCGGCCGGGTAGGACCGCATCAGCGCCAGGAACGAGCCGTCGAGCAGTTGGGCGATCCAGGCCTGCACCACTGGGGGCACCTCGGGCGCCTCCTGGACGGCGGCGCGCAGCGGCTCGATCACCTCGATACTCTACCGGGGTTAGCCAGCCGGGCGCCCAGGTCAGGTGATCAGGCCGGCGGCGCGCAGCACGGCCTCCAGTTCGGCGACCCGGGTGCGCAGGTTGGTGATCACGCCGGCCTCCTCGGCGCCGTAGACGCCGTCGACGGCCGCGTTGTCCGCGGCGGTGGGTGTGGTCGGCGCGGCCGGCCGGGCGACCATCTTGCGGCCCTGCCGGTCCAGGACGTCGCCGGCGTCGTCGAGGACGGCGAACCGGGCGGCGTTGCGGGTCTCGCGGAACGAGGGCATGGGCTGTCTCCCTTGGGTGGTGTCCTACTGCGGGCCGGCGGTGGGCTGGCGGACCGCCTTGCCGCCGATCGAGAACCCGTTGAGCCGGCCGGTCTCGACCAGGTCCCAGGCCCACGGCTCCCACACCACGCCGAGGAACACCGTGTTCGCCGGGTAGGTGACCTCGGTGGTCGTCCCGTCGGCCCTGGTCATCGGCACGGTGACCTCGTGCGGCCAGGTGACCGCCTCCACCCACTCCCCGGCGACCACGTCGGTGTTGTGCTGCAGCCGGACCCGGCGGTCCCCGCCGCGCACGTAGTCCCACAGCGCGGCTTGCAGAGTGTCGGCGTCGGTCCACTCCCCGTGCGCGTCGGCCTGGCCGGGCACGTACCACGGGCCGAGGGTGAACCGGCGCACCGCGTCCTTGCGGAAGTGCAGCGGCGCGGCGCCGGTGGCCCGCCGCGGGCCGAGCAGCGCGTCGGCGAGACGGCGCAGCGGGCCAGCGGACTCCCAGATCTCCTCGGGTAGGTCCCAGGCGGGGGTCAGGTCCAGGTCGACCCGCTCGTCGCCGAACTCCACCGTGACCCGCTCGAACACCAGGTCCACCGCCGGCGCCTCGACGCTGAGGTCCGTGCCGGGGGTGGCGTAGGCCAGGGTGATGTGCGGGGTCCAGCCGTGCTCGACCGCCATCCCCTGCGGCTCGACCGCGACGTCGGCCAGGGCGGCGACGACACGCTCGTGCAGTTCGGCCAGCCCGGGCACGTCCGGGGCGGCCCAGTGCACGTCGGCGTCCTCGTTGGTGAACTTCCCGACCCCGCCGACCCGGCCGACCAGCGGGCCGCGCACCGCCGAGGCGACCGCGGTGATCACCGCGAGGCGTTGGGCCCGGGTGTACGCCCGGGCCTCGCCCAGGTAGACCAGGGTGATGTGCAGGTCCTCGGCCTTCTCGTGGCCCTCCAGGGCCAGGGCGGCGGCGGCCTCGGGGGCCAGGTAGAGCGCGACCATCGCGCCGGAGTGGTCCCCGGTGTCCCTGGCCCCGGCGGCCGAGCCCAGGGTGAGCCGGTCGAGCGCGCCGCGCTCGGTCGGGTCAGTCTCGTCCAGCGGGACGACGGCCAGTTCGTAGCCGTTCCAGGTCAGGTAGTGCAGCACGTCGGCGAACGCGACGCCGCGGTCGTGGGCGTCCCGCAGCGCGGCGATCATCGCCACCGGCAGGTCGTCGGCCTTGGCCAACGCGGCGGCCACCTCGACCCGCTCGGCGTCGACGAGCACGGCGACCTTGCGCATCGGCTCGATGCACAAGGTGTCCAGGGTCAGGCCCCGGCGGGCGGCCTCGACGACCAGCGCGTGGTGGGCCTCGACGACGTCCGGGCAGGCGGCGTGCTCCTCGTCGCAGGCCCGCTGGTGCGCGTCGAGCAGGGCCTGGTCGTCCAGCGCGGCGACCAGGGCCTCGGCGGGGACACACGGCATGGGGACCTCCAGGGCGTCTAACCCAGGTTAGGGCATCAGGGCAGGGGGCCGCGCAGGACCGCGCTGCACTCGCAGTTCGGGTGGGCCGGCGGCATGGCCAGCGCGCCGGGGAAGTCCGCGTCCCAGGGGATGCGGGTGCCGTCCAGGGCGCGGCACTGGTCGCACGGGTCCCGGGCGGACCACACCTTGGTCGCGTTCGGGTCGATGTAGCCGGCCTCCACCCCGGCCTGCCAACTGAGCCAGCGCCCGGCGTTCTGGGCGTACTGGGTCTCGGTCCTGGCGATCATCAGCGCCCGGGCCTCGGTGAGCCGGCGGGAGACCCGCTCGGCCTGGCGGCGGGCCCGGGCGGCCGGGTCGGCGGCCCCGGCCTCCAGCCCGGTGCGCAGCGACGCGGCGTAGGCGGCCCGCACCGCCCGGGCCCACCGGGCGTGCAGGCCGACCCCGCGGGCCAGGATCGCGGCGACGTCGTCGACGGTGAGCAGGCCGTCGCGGACGCTGGCGACCACCACCGCCCGCACCCCGGCGCGGGTGGCCTCGGTGATGTCCCGGACCATCAGCCCGGTGCGGGCCTCGGCGTAGCCGACCACCCGGGGGTCGACCGAGTCGAAGGACAGCCCGATCCCCAGCCGGGCGGCCTCACCGGCCCCGGCCAGCGCGGTGGCCTCGGCGATGACCTCCCGGGCCGGGGCGAGGGCGGCGATCAGGGTCTGGAAGTCCAGCGCGGCCAGCACCGCCCGCTCGTCGCCGCCGGCGATCGCGGCCCGCAGCCGCTCGCCTTGCGCGGTGCCGGCCAGCGCGGCCAGCGCGGTGCGGACCAGTCGAGCCAGCCGGCGCTCGGCCGACGTGGGCACTACGCCGCCTCGTCGTCGGCACCCTCATCGGGCGGGGGCGGCTGCTGGCCGGTCAGGGCGGCCAGCGCGGCGGCCGGGTCGGGGTCCGGCTCGGCTTCCTCACGCTCGGCCCGGGTGGCCTCCATCGGCGGCAGCCCGGAGATCGTGCGCAGGTGCTCCTCCAGCGGGTCGTCGGCGGTCAGCGCGCCGGCGTCGATCGTCTTGGCGACGAAGTCGGCGACCGCGGTCAGGTCGACGGTGGTCACGTCGCCGTAGGCCAACTTCGGGGTGTGGGTGACCTTGCGGCCGTTGAGCCGCAGCAGCCGCGGGATCGCGTGTGCATTGACCACGTTGGCGATCGCCTTGGCGACCGCATCCACCGCCATCGTCCAGACGTCCATCTTGGTGTTGCCCAGGGCGAAGGAGCCGACCTTCTCGTGGCCGAGCAGCAGCCAGTCGGCCAGGGTGCTCATGGCGATCCGCTGGTCGTAGCGAGCGATCACCGCGTCGGTATCGAACTGGCGCGTGCCGCCGGTGGACAGCAGGGTCAGGTCGAACTGCTTGTTGCCGTGCTCGTCGTAGGCCAGCGGCCAGACCACGCCGTCCTGCTCGTTGCGCTTGATCCCCTGCACGATGGCCACGATCTCGGCCAGGATCGCCTTCTCGGCGGCCCCGGCGTTCGGGTCCAGGTAGGCCGGCGGCACCCAGGCCACCGGCAGGCCGGCCAGGTCCCGCTCGATCCCGACCGCCTCGATCTCCTCGATCCGCTTCTTGAAGTACCAGGGCCGGTAGGCGCCGCGCAGCAGGGACTGACCCTCGGGGGAACTGCGCCGGGTGGTGGTGCGGAACAGCAGGCCCTTCTCCATCGGGATGGTGACCACCCCGGCGCCGGCCAGCGGGTCCATCTGGACCATCCCGGCCAGCCCGCCGTCCTCGTCGAAGGCCCACTCGTACAGGGTGTCCTGGGCCCGGGTGGCCCACTTGCGCCAGCCGATCCTCCCGTCGGTGTACTTGGAGCGCTTCGACGGGTCGCGGTGCTCGGGGCCGAGCCGGCGCTTGTAGACGATCTCGGCGAAGTCCCAGCCGTAGACCAGCATCGACAGGATCTCGCCGAGCGTGCCGTCCCAGGAGTCGGACATGTCGTGCAGGCAGGAGTCGACGAACTCGGCGTCCTGCTCACTGCCGGCCTCGTCCTCCTCCGGGTCGACCCGCCAGTCCAGGGAGGAGACCGCCTTCTCCACCGCGAAAAGGAAGGCCGAGACCACCGGGTCGGTGGCCATCTCGGCGTAGATCTTGCGGCCCCGCTGGCCGCGCAGCGCCGCCAGCGGCTCGTCGAGGAGGGTGCCGCCGGATCGGCGCAGCCCGGTGGAGCCGAGTTCGCTGAGGTCGACCACTCAGTCCTCCTCGACGAACTCGCCGCGGGCCAGGTCGGTGACGATCTGCAGGGCATCGTCGTGGCTGAACCCGGCCCGTTGCAGCGAGCAGAACATCTCGTGCATGGCGACGGCTGCCTCGTCCAGCGGTGTCAGGCCCTCCGGGCGGTCGATCGCCACCCTCGGAGTGTACCGGGGTTAGGGCACGGGGCGCTGGGGACACGGGCCGGCCAGCCACGACCGGGTCCGGCCGTCGCCGTCGAGGGCTCCGCGCCACAGCGTCGGGTGCGTCCCGCAGGGGCAGGACGCCTCCCACTCGACGGTCTCGACGGGTGCGGCGAGCATCAGAACGGCGGGTCCTCGGCCCAGGTGCCGGCGCCCCAGCCGGGCTGCGCGGCCGGTTCCCAGGTCGGCGCGCCGGGTACGGCGCCGCCGGTCGAGCGGGCCGCCTTGGTGACCTTGGCGGTGGCGTAGCGCAGCGAGGCGGCGACCTCGTCGACCTGCACTTCGTAGGAGGTGCGCTTCTCGCCCTCCTTGGTCTCCCAGGAGCGGGCCACCAGGTTCCCGGTGACGATGACCCGGGAACCGCGGGTCAGCGACTCGGCGACGTGCTCGGCCGCGTCCCGCCACACCGAGCAGCGCAGGAACAGCGTCTCGCCGTCCTTCCACTCGCCCGCCTGCTTGTCGTAGGTGCGCGGGGTGGACGCCACGGTGAAGTTGGCGACCGCCGCACCCGACGGGGTGAACCGCAGTTCCGGGTCGGTGGTCAGGTTGCCGATCACGGTGATCTTGGTCTCGCCGGCCATGGGGGGCTCCAGTCTGCTCAGGAGGCTTCGGTCAGGGGGATCGCGGCGCCCTGGGCCGCGGCGGCCTCGGCGGCGCGGCGACGGGCCCGCTGCTCCTGCTCGCGCCGGTAGCGGGCCCGGGGTGCGCGGCGGGGTCGGGTGGTTGGCCCGGACTCCGGCCTGGCGGCGGATGCGTTCCCGGTCGGCCTCGTCGGTGCCGCCCCAGATGCCGCGCTCGTGCACGCTCAGGGCGTAGGCCAGGCAGTCCGCGGCGAAGTCGCAGAACCCGCACAGCGTCTTGGCGTACAGGGCGTCCGCCTCGGCGCGCCTGGCGTTGTAGCCGTCGTCCCCGGGCTCGGCCGGGAAGAACGGCTCGGGGTAGCGAGCGCACGGTTGGCGGCCGTCGACGCGCACCAGCGGCGCCGGTGGCAGCAGCGAGCGGGCGGCGCTCTGGTAGGCGCCCTTGCGGGTCATGCGGGTGTCCCTTCCACCGGGGCGCGGCGTCCGCGCCCGACGTACTGGCCGTCCTTGCGGCGGCGGCGGGCCTCGGCCTTGGCCAGCCGGCATTGGACGCAGGCCTTCTCCCCGTGCAGCCGGTGCACCTCGTAGCCGTACTCGGTGCCACAGGTGGCGTACGGCGAGGGGTCGCGGCGGACCTCGGCGACGTCGGCCCCGTTGCGCCAGACCCGGCCGGCGGCCACCCCGTCGAAGTAGGACTCGGCCGGGGCGACCACGTAGTCGCACAGGTCCACCACCGGGCAGGCGGCGCACAGCGCGAGCGCCTGGGTGGCGTGGTGGTACTCGGTGGCCTCGAACCACTCCGGCGGGGCGTCCAGGCAGGCGGCCCGCTCCCGCAGGGCGCGCACGTCGGGCTCGGCGAAGGTCCTCACCGTTGCACCACCGTCGTCATCGGCTCCTCCTCGGGCACCATTCCTGACACCCCAAGTCTAACCTAATGGGGGTTAGACGTCAAGTCCAGGAGTCAGTCGAGTCCAAGGGCGGCGGCGCAATCCAGCGCGCCGTAGCGGTGCAGGTGCGCCAGGGCCAGGTCCCGCTCCTCGGCGGTGACCGTCGCCTTGCGGTGCAGCCGAGGGTCGGCCAGCCCGTAGGTGGAGCCGGAGGGGCCCAGGTCGGCGTTGACCGCCATCAGGTCACCGGGTTCCGGCTGGCCGCGGTCCAGGTGTCCCGGCCGATCAGGCCGTCGGCGGCCAGGCCCTGGTCACGCTGGAACGCGGTGACCAGGGCGCGCAGTTCGGCGCCGTACCGGCCGTCGTTGCCAAACCGGGTCAGGTACTTGCGGCCCTTGCCGGCCGGCCAGCCGCGGGCGATGAGTTGGTCGACGAACGCCTTGATCCAGTCGCTGTCCCGGCGGCCGGCGAACACCCGCCCGTAGAACCCGGACACCGAGTGCGCCGGGCCGGCCTTGGGTCCGAAGTACCAGCCGGCCGGCAGCGGGAACTCCGGCAGCGGCGGCACGTAGTGCCCCCGGGGCGCCGCGGGGGCGACCGGGGCGGCGTGGGCGCGCACCCCGCGCTCCAGCGCGGCCCTGGTGTCCGGCCCGACGATGCCGTCCTTGCGCAGCCCGGCCTTGGTCTGCAGGGCGACCACCGCTGCCTCGGTCTCGGCGCCGTAGGTGCCGTCCGCCCCGTACCTGGGCAGCGGGTAGCCCAGGTCCAAGAGCCGCTGCTGGACCGCGAGCACGTCCGGGCCGCGCTGCAGCGGCCTGGTCAGCATCAGCAGCCGCTGAGGGTGGCCGGGGGGCGGGGGGGCCGGCGCCGGGCCCGGGACCGTCACCGCGGCCGGCTCGCCCTCCAGCGGCATCCCGGCCTTGAGCCAGGCGTAGATCTCGTCGCCGGGGCAGAGGGTGGGCCTGCCGTCGCGGTGGCCGAGCACCACCGGCTCGCCGTTGCGCTTGGCCACCTCGGCGGTCAGGTCCCGGAAGGCGGCCTTGGCCGCCGGGGTGAGGTCGGCCACCCCGGGGTCGTCGTTGCCGAGGAAGCAGATCCCGACCGCGGAGACGTTGTGCCCGGGACAGTGCGCGCCCTGGACGGTGAAGCCGCGGCCCTCGAAGATCCGCCCGTAGCGGTCGATCAGGAAGTTGTAGCCGATGTCATCCCAACCGCGATCGTCCTGGTGGAACTTCTGGATCTCCCGGACCCACTCGCTGGTGTTCTCCCGGCCCAGTTCCTGGCCGGTGGAGTAGTGGAACATCACCGCCTTGCGCTTGGCCGGCGGCACGTGCGTCGGGTCGTCCTTGGGCGGGCGGGCGCCCCAGGCGGCCCGGGAGATGATCTCGACCATGCCGACAGTCTACCTAACCGGGGTTAGATCGCGGGGTGGACTCAGTCGGTCTCCGGGCGCAGGTCCCGCCAGGGGGTGTCGGGGTCCTCGGCGCGGTAGTGGTCGGCTCCACAGCACCGGCAGCCGCGTCGCGGCTCGACCGGGTGCTCGTGCCACCAACAGGCCGTGCAGGTGCTCATCCGTCGATCTCCGCGGCGAACTCGTTGGCGATCTCGGCCCGGCACAGCGCGCAGAACAGCGCCGGGGAGTGCCGGGCGCCGCGGGGCCGCTCCGGGTCGTCGACCACCCGCAGGTCGCACCGGCAGCACCAGGTCGGCTCCTGCATCATCGCCGCCGCTCCCGGCAGCAGGCCGCGGCGGCTGCGCGCGAGCCCCAGTGGGTCCAGCAGGACGCGCAGCAGGTCTCACAGGGGGGGTCGTCCCGGCCGTGGACCGCCACGTCCCGACGTTACCGGGGTTAGGTGTCAGGCGAGGGTGGACCCCGGGCCGTGCGCTGGCAACGGGGGGGACCAGGACGGCCCGGGGGGCTCGGTGTCAGGCCCGCTTGTTGCGGACCTCGACCGCCAGGAGGGTCCCGGTGTTGGCCACCAGGTAGGCCTCGGTGGACGGGGTGAGCCGTTCCTTGACCAGGTCGCGGACCGGCTGGGGCAGCCGCTCGATCAGGTAGGGGCTCAGCGGCCGGTCCGGGTCCGACCGGCGGGGGTAGGCGGCCAGCACGGTGGCCGGGGTGAGCACCAGGTCCAGGGTGTCCCGCACCGACGACATGCATCTACGTTATGCGGACCTCATCTGCGCGTCAAGTGCACCAGCGACGTCACCGGCGCACCAGGTCCTCACCGGGGCGGGCCTTGACCTCGCGGAACCCCGTGGCCGGGGAGTAGGTGACCACCTTGCCCTGCTCACGCAGCCTGGCCGCGAACGAGCGGGCCGGCTTGGCCTTGACCTCCGGCACCGCCCCGCCGGCCTCGATCCGGCCCAGGGTGCGCAGGTAGGTGGCCACCGTGGAGTGCCGGTGCTCGGGGGCCAGCGTCCACGGCAGGTAGGTGTCGTACCGGGGCCGGCCGGGGGCAAGCCCGAGCCGCTTGGCGTGCTTGTGCACCACCACGTCGGACACCCCGTACATCCGGGCGATCTCGGTCTGGGTGTGCTCCCGGAGCAGCCGGGCCAGGGTCTCGTCGTCGGGGACCACGCGCGCCATGTTCCGAGTCTAACCCCTCAGAGCCACAGGTCCCGGGGCACGATCCGCAGGTCGGGCAGAGCGACCACCTCGACGAAGTGCTCCTCGTCCTGGTGGTCCCGGGCGGCATCCAGCACCTGGTGGACCTGGCCGCCGATCACCCGGGTGCAGGACAGGCAGCGGGCCTGGAGGGTCTGGCTCACGCGGCATCCGGGACGTAGTCGGCCGGAGCCAGCAGTGTCCACTCGGCCTGGACCTGCAGGGTGGCGTCGTCGCCCAGTCGGCCGATCAGGACGCTGCGCTCGCGCCAGAGCGCGATCCGCGCGGGGCCGCTGGCGTACGGGCCCCATAGGCTCCACCCGTAGTAGTGCCCCTCCCGGGCGACCCCGTAGGTGGTGCCGCCGCACAACGGCTGCCACCAGGTAGCGGTGGCCACCAGGTCGGTGGTGAGCACCACCAGGTCCTGCCCCGGGGGCTGGACGTAGCCGAGCACGGCCCGGGTGGCCGTACTCGGGGCGAAGCCTTGGGCGCGGACCACGGCCTGCAGGTCGGCGCGGGTGGGCATCAGGACACCTCCACGTCGTGGGCGTCGATGTCGTCGACCAGCACGTCCGGGCCGTCGGCGAAGTGGACCAGGTACTGGCCGGGGGCGACGACGTCGAAGCCGGTGGCGTGCATCAGAACGGGTCCTCCTCCTCGAACGGGGTGACCGGCACCATCGTCCAGGGGACCTGGTCCAGCGAGGAGAGGGGCTCGGCGCGGGCGAGGGCGACCTGCCGGTCGCCGGCCACCACCAACAGGGGGCCGATGCGGGTCCGGCCGAAGATGTGCCCGAGCGAGGTGCCGAACCTTGAGGCCAGGCGGGGGTTCCGGGACAGCCAGCCGAACGGCTCCCACTCCGCCGCCGGTGTCATCTGCCGGGCCAGCCCGGCCACCCCGGCGTCCGCGTGCAGGACCAGGGCGTAGCGGGCGTCGTGGTCGAACCACCCCAGCGGGATGACGTCCTGGCCGTAGGCGACCTGCCAGGCCGAACGGACCTCGACTTGAGCACCCCATAGCGGACCGGCACCTGCGGCCGGCCCCGGGGTGGGGCGGCGAGGCGAGGCGGTGTAGGTGAGGGTGGGCGACAGCCAGGAGGGCTGAACGGTGGGCATGGTGGGGCTCCCGTCAGTTGAGCCGGGGGTCGGTGGTCAGTTCGAGGTCGCCGACGGCCGCGCAGGCCAGGCAGATCACCGTGCAGGACGCCGGGTCACTCAGCGTGTGGCAGACCAGCAGGTCGCCGCCGCAGCCGGCGTGGGAGAGCGTG
>JBMOMH010000075.1:0-1214 GCA_049323135.1 Actinomycetota bacterium | reverse complement strand
CTGGCCGCGGTCTCCGTCGACTGGGTCGCCTCCCTGGCCATCGCCGGGGGCCTGCTGCGTCCCAGCCCGGCGTCGCTGGGCTGGGTGACCCTGGCCGTGTTCGCCGCCGCGTACGTCCTGCTCGACGGGACGCTGGGCACCACGGTCGGGCAGCGGCTGCTCGGGCTGCGGGTGGAGGCGCTCGGCCGCCGCCCGGCCGGCCTGGTCCGGGCCTTGGTGCGCACCCTGCTGCTGTGCCTGGTCTTCCCAGCCCTGTTCTGGGACCGCGACGGCCGCGGGCTGCACGACCAGGCCGCCGGGACGGTCCTCGTGCGGCGCTGACCCGCTTGAGGCGGAGGCCGAGCGGGGAGTCAACCGGGGGTCAGCGCGGCCGGGGCGGCCGGGGCAGACGGGCCCCCCGCGGCAGGGGTCCCTTCGGCAGCGCCACCGGCTGGGTGGGCATGGCGCGCAGCCGGTTGTTCAGGGCGCTCACCTCGCCCGGCCGCAGCGCCCGGGGCAGCCGGACCAGCCGCGCCTGCAGCCGCCGCAGCGGCACCTGCCCCTCGCCGTCGCCGGCGAGCAGCTCGTGGATCGGCACCTCCGGCCCGGCCACCCGGGCCAGCTTGCGTCGCTCGGCGGCCATCAGGTGGGTCACCCGGCTCGGGGCGCCCTCCCCGACGAGCACGATGCCGGCCCGTCCCACCACCCGGTGCACCACGTCCTGGTTGCGGTTCAGGGCGACCGCGGGCGTGACCGTCCAGCCGCGGCGGAGCGACCCGAGCACCGCGGCGGCCGCCCCGGGCTGGCCCTCCAGCTGCCGGTACGCCGCCCGCTCGGCCCGCCGGGAGAACACCACCATCCCGGCCAGCAGGGCGAGGGGTAGGCCGAGCACCGCGAAGTAGACGGGCTGGCCGGCGACCAGGCCCACGACGAGCAGGACCACGAGGACGCCGACCCCGACCGCGGCGACGACCAGAGGCATGCGGGGGTCGGCCTGCCGGGTCATCCGCCAGGCGGTGCGTACCTGCGCGAGCCGGCCCGCGCGCCCGGGCTGTCCGTCCTTCGCCATGCGCCACAGCCTAGTACTCCAGCCGTAGATCGTGATCATGCGAGTTGCGCTTCCTGCCGGCGGTAGTGGCAGGCGCGGGCGCGTGCTTGATGTCGGCGACGCCATCGTGACCAGTGAAGTTGGTGGGCGATGTCGTTGAGGGAACGGCTGGCCGCGCTGGTCAGGC
>JBMOMH010000074.1:0-1224 GCA_049323135.1 Actinomycetota bacterium | reverse complement strand
CATCATTCCGTACTGGTTCGTCGAGTACTGCCGGGATGTCGCCAGGCCTTCGTCCGAGGCTACCGGTGTGGTGATTCCCTCATCGGCGAGCTTCTGGGCCAGGAGCCCGGCCGGGTCACTGGTGATGGACAGGACGGCGTCCACACCTGCGGCGTTGACGTCGGCGGAGGCCCGTTCCAGGTCGGTGATCTGCGTCCAGCACGGCTGACACATCAGGCCCTCCTGGAAGTACAGGAGCACCGTCTGGCCGCGGTAGTCGGCCAGGTTGACCTGACCGCCGGCGGCGAGCGGGAGAGTGAACTCGGGCGCCTGCTGGCCGGGGCCGGGAGAGCCCACCTCGTAGGCGGTCGGCGGGGTCGTCCCGTCGGCGGAGCTTGGGCCGGTGGCGGCGCGGTAGATGCCGAACAGGACCCCAAGGACGGCGACGACGGCCACGGCGACGAGGATCGGCCTACCCCTCCGCCGGGTCACCGCTGTGCTCCGCACCGGGCGGCGGGAGGTGCTGGTGCTCATGGGGTTGTCTCCAGGGAGGTGGAGCCGGCGTTGTCTGCGGGGAGGCCCTCACGGTCGGGCTGAGTCTGGCGCGGGACGACGACGCGTCGGGAAGCCCCCCGGCGCTGGCGGAGCCCGATCGTCACAAGCAGGGCGAGGGCGGCGAGGACGGCGGCGGCACCCGCCCAACTGGGCGCCCAGGCAAGCGCATCCAGCGCGACGGCTGCCCAGTGCTGAAGCGTGGCGGCGGCGCCGACCTGCCAGCCGCTGGTCGCCATGCCCTGGCCGGTGACGGCGAGGGCGGAGGTGACGATCCCCATCACCACCATGAGGCCGGCGCTCAGTGCGGTCGCGAGCGGCAGGTGACGCCGGCCGACGGAGACTGTCCGGTCCCGCAGCAGTCGGCTGGACCCCCAGGCCCGCCTGTCCCAGACCAGTGCCACCAGGGCCAGCGGCGCGACCATCCCGAAGACGTAGGTGATGCCGATCGTCAGTGCCACCGGGAAGGATGCGGTGGCGCCGGCGAGCGTCGCAACTCCGACGAGGACGGGCGCGCAGCAGGCACTGGCTCCACCGGAGAAAACCCCCAGCGCGTACACGCTGCGCACGCCGCCCCCGGAGGCGGCGCGGCCGCCCACCATGGGAAGCGTGAAGGTGCGGCCGGCTAGCATCGCCAGTCCGGCGCCGATCATCAGGACGCCGCCGATGCCGAAGACCCAGGCGTGCTGGCCG
>JBMOMH010000073.1:0-13144 GCA_049323135.1 Actinomycetota bacterium | reverse complement strand
AGCCACCGGGCCAGCAGCGACCCGTCCAGCCCCACCAGGGACAGCACGAAGGTGGTGGCCGAGCTGCCCAGCGACGACACCGCCAGCGACACCAGCACGGCCAGCCCGAGCAGCAGCAGCACCGAGGCGTCGGCCAGCTTGCTGGTGACCGGGTTGCCGGGGGCGGTGGGTGGCTCCCCGAACATGGTGCGCAACGCCTCCCGCAACGCCGCCACCCAGCCCAGCCCGGCGAGCAGCAGGCCGAGCAGCCCGAACACCCCAGCCTTCTGACGGGCCTCGGCGATCCGGCCCAGGTCCAGGGAGCCGGCCAGCCCGGGCAGGTTCGCCGCGATGAGCTCGCTCACCCGGCCTGGTACGTCGGGGACGTACCGGACCAGGTACCCCAGGACGGCGAAGGCCAGCACCAGCAGCGGGAAGAAGGAGAGGAAGGCGAAGAAGGTGACCGCGGCGGCCAGCCGGTCCCCGCGGCGCTGCCCGTAGCTGCCGTAGGCCCGGGCGAGGTGGTCCACCCAGGGGCGGCGTTCGCGAACCCCACGGGCCAGGGTCCGGCCCCGGTCGGCCAGCCGCACCCAGGGAGGAGCCACGAGGGCAGCCCTACCCGCCGGGGCGGCCCGTCACCCCCGCCGTCACCCCCGCCGTCACCTCGCCGTCACCCCCGCGGCGACGACCGGAGGGACGACCGGAGGGACGTCGGGAGGGAGGGGTGCTGGGGACCGGGCAGCCGGGCGCCGAAGACGAAGTCCCGCTGCGGTCGCCACACGCCGTCGGGACCGTGCTCGTAGAGGCTGAAGCCCCACACCGGGAACCGGGCCTCGTAGCCGGCAAGCGCATGGAAGGCCCGCTCCAGCGCCGCCTCGGGCAGGTCGTGGGCGACGGTCACGTGCGGGTGGTAGTTGAAGTGCAGGTCCCGGGCCAGGGGCCCAGCGCGGACCTGCTTCTCCAACCGCTCGCAGTCGCTGATCCCCTCCGCCAGCGCGACGAACACAACGGGGGACACCGGGCGGAACGAGCCGGTCCCCCGCAGGTGGATCTCGAACGGCTGCTCCTCCTCGGCCACCAGGCCCAGGTGCTCCTCGATGGGGCCGAGCGCACTGCCGGGCACCGGGGTCGGCGGTAGCAGGGTGACGTGGGTGGGGATGGTGTCCGCCGAGGGGTCCCCGAAGCGCCGCCGCCAGGCCTGCAGCTCGCGACCGTACGGCTCGGGGATGGCCAGCGCGACGCCGATGGTGCGCGGGGGGGACGGGACCACCGGACCGCCTCAGCGTCCGGCGGGCAGGAAGCCCACCCGGTCGTACACGGCGGCGAGGGTCTCGCTGGCGACCTTCCGGGCCCGCGCCGCCCCGGCAGCCAGCACCCGCTCCAGCTCGGCCGGCTCGGCCAGCAGCTCCCGGGTGCGGTCCCGGAACGGGCCGGCGAACTCCACCACGGCGGCGGCGACCTCTCGCTTGAGGTCGCCGTACCCGGCGCCGGCGTAGCCCGCCACCAGGTCCGGGACGGCCCGGCCGGTCAGCGCGGCCTGGATGGCCAGCAGGTTGCTCACCCCGGGCTGGCGCACCGGGTCGTAACGCACCTCCCGTCCCGAGTCGGTCACCGCGGCGCGCACCTTCCGCGCGTTGACCTCCGGGTCGTCCAGCAGGAACAGGCAGCCCGGCCCGGCCAGGCTCTTGCTCATCTGCTTCTCCGGGTTCGCCAGGTCGAGGACCTTCGCCGTCTCGGCGACGATGAACGGCTCGGGGACGGTCAGGGTGGGCCCGAAGCGGGCGTTGAACCGGGTCGCCAGGTCCCGGGTCAGCTCCAGGTGCTGGCGCTGGTCCTCGCCGACCGGGACCGCCGTCGCCTGGTAGAGCAGGATGTCCGCCGCCTGCAGCACCGGGTAGGTGAACAGCCCGACGGTGACCCGCTCCCCGACCTGGCGCGCGGACTTGTCCTTGAACTGGGTCATCCGCGACGCCTCACCGAACCCGGTCAGGCACTCCAGCACCCAGGACAGCTGGGTGTGCTCGGGGACGTGGCTCTGCACGAAGAGCGTGCAGCGTTCCGGGTCCAGCCCGGCGGCGAGCAGCTGCGCGGCGGAGACCAGCGTGCGCCGGCGCAGCGCGGCCGGGTCGTGCGCCACGGTGATGGCGTGCAGGTCGACCACGCAGTAGAAGGCGTCGTGGGTGTCCTGCAGCGCCACCCACTGGCGCACCGCCCCCAGGTAGTTGCCCAGGTGGAAGGAGTCGGCGGTGGGCTGGATCCCCGAGAGGACGCGCGGCATGCCCGGCATTGTGGCAGCCCCCGCTGCGGCGACGCCGGTCACGCCGGCCCCGCCGCTTCGGTGAGCTCGCTGACCCGGACCCGGGCCACCCGGCGGCCGTCCAGCATGGCCACGGTGAGCCGGTGCCCGTCGAGGTCGACGTGCTCGCCGACCTGGGGGATGTGGCCCAGCCGGCTGACCAGGAATCCGGCGACCGTCTCGTACGGGCCTTCGGGCAGCTCGAAGCCGGCCTCGTCGGCGAAGTCGGCCAGGTTGAGCAGCCCGTCGACCTCCACGGCCCCCCCGCCGAGGCGGCGGGTCGCCTCGACGCCGGGGTCGTACTCGTCGCGGATGTCCCCGACCAGCTCCTCGACGAGGTCCTCGAGGGTGACGATGCCGGCGGTGCCGCCGTACTCGTCCACCACGATGGCCAGGTGGTGGCCCTCGCGGCGCATCTCCGACAGGGTGGCCAGCACCCGCTTGGTGCCCGGGACCAGCTTCACCTCCCGGGCCAGCTGGCCCACCCGGACGTTGCGTCCCACCACCTGGGGGTCGAGCAGGTCCCGCACGTGCACGAAGCCGACGACGTCATCGGCGGACCCGCGGACCACCGGGTAACGCGAGTGCGGGTGGTTGGCCACCTCCTTGGCGGCGCGGAACACCGGGGTGCTGGCGTCGAGCAGGTCGACCTCGGTGCGCGGGACCATGACCTCCCGCACCTGGCGCTCCCCAGCGGCGAACACCTCCTCGATGAGCCGGCGCTCCTCCCTGCCCAGGGTGTGATGGGCGGCCACCAGGTCGCGCAGCTCCTCCTCGGTGATCTCCTCGCGGGCGGCGCCCGGGTCCCCGCCCAGCAGCCGGACCAGCCCGTCGGTGGACCGACCCAGCAGCCAGATCAGCGGCCGGAACACCCGGGCGACCTGGTCGACGACCGGGGCGACGACCAGCGCGAACCCCTCGGCCCGCTGCAGCGCCAGCCGCTTGGGCACCAGCTCCCCGAGCACCAGCGACACGTAGGAGATGACCAGGGTGACCAGCACCAGGGCGACGGTCAGCGCGAAGCTGTCCGGTACGCCGGCGCGGGCGAGCACCGGGGCCAGCTTCTCGGCCAGGGTGGCCGCGCCGAAGGCGGCGGAGAGGAAGCCGGCCAGGGTGACCCCGACCTGGACGGCGGCCAGGAAGCGGTTGGGGTTGGTGGCCAGCCGGGCCACCCGGGCGCCCCGCGCGCCGCGCTGCGCCAGCCCGCGGACCTGGCTCTCCCGCAGCGACACCAGGGCGATCTCCGAGGCGGCGAAGAACCCCCCGACGAGGATGAACAGGAGGATCAGGAGAGCGTCGGCCAACGTCCGGCTCACGCCACCGCCTCCGGGGGACACGGGCCAGGGTCAGGGTCCACGGCCTCCAGGGTACGGACCGGGCGACCCGGCCCGAGCGGCCGCCGGCGAATCTGTTGGAGATTGTGCGAACCCGTTAGACTGCCCGGCGGCGGCGGTCCCGCCGTCCCAGGGATGCGAGCAGCGAGGGCGGGCATGACGAGGAGCTGGCCGGCGGTCCCGCCGGGCCTGGCCTACGGCGCGGACTACAACCCCGAGCAGTGGCCCGAACACGTGTGGGCCGAGGACCGGGCCCTGCTCCAGGCGGCGGGGGTGAACCTGCTCTCCGTCGGCATCTTCGCCTGGGCCCGGCTGGAGCCCGCGCCCGGCCGCTACGACTTCGGCTGGCTGGACCGGGTGCTCGACGGGCTGCACGAGGCCGGCGTAGCGGTCGACCTGGCCACCCCCACCGCCGCGCCCCCGGCCTGGTTCTTCCAGGCCCACCCGGAGGCGCTGCCGGTCGCGGCGGACGGGACGCGGCGCTGGCCCGGGTCCCGGCAGACCTTCTGCCCCAGCTCCCCGGCGTACCGGACGGCGGCGGTGGGCATCGCCCGGGCCCTGGCCGAGCGGTACGCCGAGCACCCGGCACTGGTCCTCTGGCACGTGCACAACGAGTATGGCTGCCACAACGCGCACTGCTACTGCGACACCAGCGCCGCGGCCTTCCGCCGCTGGCTGCAGCGCCGCTACGGGGATCTGGACCGGCTCAACGCCGCCTGGGGGACCGCGTTCTGGGGGCAGCACTATGGCGACTGGGCGCAGATCCTCCCGCCGCGGGCCACCGGCACGTTCGGCAACCCCACCCAGCAGCTGGACTTCGCCCGGTTCTCCTCCGACGAGCTGCGGGACTGCCTGCGGGCGGAGGCTGCGGTGCTGCGGGAGGTCACCCCGGACGTGCCGGTCACGACGAACTTCATGCTGCCCTCGTTCAAGCACCTGGACTACTTCGCCTGGGCCGGCGAGGTGGACGTGGTGTCCAACGACCACTACCTGCGCGCCGAGGACCCCGACCGCCACGTCGACCTGGCGCTGGGCGCCGACGTGACCCGAGGCGTCGCGGGCGGGGGACCGTGGCTGCTCATGGAGCACTCCACCAGCGCGGTCAACTGGCAGCCCCGCAACGTCGCCAAGCAGCCGGGAGAGATGCTCCGCAACAGCCTCGCGCACGTCGCCCGCGGGGCCGACGGCGTCTGCTTCTTCCAGTGGCGGGCCTCCCGCGCGGGCGCAGAGAAGTTCCACTCGGCGATGGTGCCGCACGCCGGCACCGACACGAAGGTCTGGCGCGAGGTGGTGGCGCTCGGCGCCGGGCTGCGCCGGCTGGCCGAGGTCCCGGGCAGCGTCGTCGACGCCGCGGTGGCCCTGCTGTGGGACTGGCCCGCCTGGTGGGCGATGGAGCTGCCCGCCCACCCGAGCGTGGACCGGGACTACCTCGGCGAG
This sequence comes from Actinomycetota bacterium, assembly GCA_049323135.1. Taxonomy (GTDB): domain Bacteria; phylum Actinomycetota; class Actinomycetes; order JBMOMH01; family JBMOMH01; genus JBMOMH01. Next base: position 8,098 of record JBMOMH010000073.1, on the reverse strand, counting down.
GTACGCCGCCAGCACGCCGCGCTGTGGCGGGCCGGGGTGACCGTGGACGTGCGGCCCCCCGAGGCCGACCTGTCGGCCTACCGGCTGGTCCTGGTCCCCAGCCTGTACCTGGTCACCGACGCCGCCGCGGCGAACCTGCGCCGGTTCGTGGCCGGCGGCGGGCACGCCCTGGTCACCTACTTCAGCGGGATCGTCGACGAGCACGACCACATCCGTCTCGGCGGCTACCCGGGGGCGTTCCGGGACCTGCTCGGCGTCCGGGTGGAGGAGTTCTTCCCGCTGCCGGCCGGGTCGACGGTGCGCCTCGACGACGGCGCGCAGGCCGACCAGTGGACCGAGCGGGTGCACCTGGCCGGGGCGGCGGCGGTGGCCCGGTACGCCGACGGGCCGGTGGCCGGGGGGCCGGCGGTCACCCGGCACCCGGTCGGGGACGGAGCGACCCAGGGGGCGGTGTGGTACCTGTCGACCCGGCTGGCCGCGCCGGCCCTGGCCGACCTGCTGGCCCGGGTGACCCGGGAGGCCGGCGTGGCCCCCGCCGCGGCGGTGCCGCCCGGGGTGGAGGCGGTACGCCGGCGCCACCCGGACGGCCGGTCCTACCTGTTCCTCGTCAACCACACCGAGGCCGCGGCCAGCATCCCGGCCCAGGGGCTGGACCTGTGGACCGGCACCTCCTGGCCGGGCCCCGTGACGGTGCCGGCCGGGGAGGTCGTCGTCCTGCGGGAGACCGGCGTGCCCGCGCCGGCGAGCGGGGAAGGGGCACCGTGAAGCGCACGGCCGGCCGGCTCGCCGACGGACGGGAGATCTTCTACTACGACGAGGACGACGGCGTGGTCCGGCAGGTCCACGACCCGCGGGACCTGCCCGAGCGGCACGCCCCCAGCGAGCTGCGCTACGACCCGGTGCTCGACGAGTGGGTGGCGATGGCCACCCACCGGCAGACCCGCACCCACCTGCCCCCCTCCGACCGCTGCCCGCTGTGCCCGTCCACGCCCGAGTTCGCCAGCGAGATCCCCTCCGGGTCCTACGACGTGGTGGTCTTCGAGAACCGGTTCCCGTCCTTCTCGATGCTCGCCGTGGGGCCGGGCGGCGGATCGGGCAGCGGGCCGTTCCTGGTGCCCCCGGCGGCCGCGGCCGACCCGCTGCTGCCCCGGCGGCCCGGGGTGGGGCGCTGCGAGGTGGTGTGCTTCACCTCGGCGCACACCTCGTCCTTCGCCGCGCTGCCGCCATCCCGGGTGCGCACCGTCGTCGAGGCGTGGGTGGACCGGACCGTGGAGCTGGGGGCGCTGCCGCACGTGGAGCAGGTGTTCTGCTTCGAGAACCGGGGGGAGGAGATCGGGGTCACCCTGCACCACCCGCACGGGCAGATCTACGCCTACCCCTATGTGACGCCCCGCACCCGGCGGATGCTGGAGTCGGCCCGGGCCTACCGGGAGCGGACCTGGCGAAACCTCTTCGCCGACCTGCTGGCCCGGGAGCGGGACGACCGGGTCCGGGTGGTCACCGCGGGCCGGCACTGGACGGCGTTCGTGCCGGCCGCGGCCCGGTGGCCGGTGGAGGTGCACCTGTACCCGCACCGGCAGGTCCCGGACCTGCCGGCGCTGACCGACGCGGAGCGGGCCGACCTGGCGGTCGTTTACCTGGACCTGCTGCGCCGGCTGGACGGCCTCTACGGCCGGCCGCTGCCCTACATCGCGGCCTGGCACCAGGCCCCGGTCCATGCCGACCGGGACCTGGCCTACCTGCACCTGCAGGTGTCCTCGGTGCTGCGCGCCCCGGACAAGCTCAAGTACCTGGCCGGCTCGGAGTCAGCGATGGGCGCCTTCGTCAGCGACGTGGCCCCCGAGGCGGTGGCCGCCCGGCTGCGCGCGCTAGGCGCCGGCGGCTGAGCCGCCCGCCGTACGCCGCCCCCTCATCCGGTGGCCCGCGCCGCGGCCAGGTTGTCCTCGAGGGCGCCGAGGAACTCCTCGGTGGTGAGCCACGGCTGGTCGGGGCCGACGAGCAGCGCAAGGTCCTTGGTCATCTGGCCCTGCTCCACGGTCTGCACGCAGACCCGCTCCAGGGCGTGAGCGAAGTCCACCACCTCGGGGGTGGCGTCCAGCTTGCCGCGGTGGGCGAGCCCCCGGGTCCACGCGAAGATCGAAGCGATCGGGTTGGTGGAGGTCGGCCGGCCCTGCTGGTGCTGCCGGAAGTGGCGGGTCACCGTGCCGTGGGCCGCCTCCGCCTCCACGGTGCGCCCGTCGGGGGTCATCAGCACGCTGGTCATCAGCCCCAGGGAGCCGAAGCCCTGGGCGACGGTGTCGGACTGCACGTCCCCGTCGTAGTTCTTGCACGCCCACAGGTAGCCGCCCTCCCACTTCAGGGCAGCGGCGACCATGTCGTCGATGAGCCGGTGCTCGTAGGTGAGGCCGGCGGCGGCGAACTCCGCGGCGAACTCGGCCTCGAACACCTCGGCAAACAGGTCCTTGAACCGCCCGTCGTACGCCTTGAGGATGGTGTTCTTCGTCGACAGGTAGACCGGGTAGCCGCGGTCGAGGCCATAGCGGAACGAGGCGCGGGCGAAGTCCCGGATCGAGTCGTCGTAGTTGTACATGCCCAGGGCCACCCCGCCACCCCGGAACCGAGCGACCTCCAGCTGCATCGGTTCGCCGCCGTCAGAGGGGGTGTAGGTCAGCGTCACCGTGCCGGGCCCGGGAACGACGAAGTCGGTGGCCTTGTACTGGTCGCCATGCGCGTGCCGGCCGATGACGATGGGCTTGGTCCAGCCCGGGACGAGCCGGGGAACGTTGCTGATGATGATGGGCTCGCGGAAGATGACCCCGCCGAGGATGTTGCGGATCGTCCCGTTCGGCGAGCGCCACATCTTCTTCAGCCCGAACTCGGCGACCCGCGCCTCGTCCGGCGTGATGGTCGCGCACTTCACCCCGACGCCGTGCTCGGCGATGGCGTGCGCGGCGTCGACGGTGACCTGGTCGTCGGTGGCGTCGCGCTGCTGGATGGACAGGTCGAAGTAGCGCAGGTCGAGGTCCAGGTAGGGCAGCAGCAGCCGCTCCTTGATGCGGTGCCAGATGACCCGGGTCATCTCGTCGCCGTCGAGCTCGACGACCGGGTTGACCACCTTGATCTTCGTCATGCTGCTGCTCCTTGGGCGCCGGTCAGAGGTTGTCGACGTCGCTCTGCTTGCTGCGTACGGCGTCCGCGGCCCGCTCCAGCGCCGCACGCTCGTCGGCCGCGAGGTCGCGCTCCACCACCCGGCGTACGCCGCCGCGACCGATCTCGGCCTCCACTCCCAGGTAGACGCCGCTGATGCCGTACTCCCCGTCCACCCAGGCGCACACCGGCAGCACCGCGCCGGAGTCCTCGGCCACCGCGCGCACCATGCGCGCCGCGGCCGCCGAGGGCGCGTAGTAGGCCGACCCGGTCTTCAGCAGCGCGACGACCTCGGCACCACCGTTGCGGGTGCGCTCCACGAGCGCCTCGATGCGCGCCGCCGGCAGCACCTCGCCCAGGGGCCGGCCGTCGACGGTGCAGGCGCTGGGCACCGGCACCATGGTGTCTCCGTGCGACCCCAGGGTCAGCGTGCGCACCGAGCCGACCGGCACGCCGAGCTCCTCGGCGACAAAGTGGGTGAACCGGGCGGTGTCGAGCATGCCGGCCTGCCCCATCACCCGCTGGCGGGGGAAGCCGGACACTTTCGCGGCGAGCGCGGTCATCTCGTCCAGCGGGTTGGAGACGACGACCAGGACCGCGTCCGGGGAGTGCCGGGCGACGTTCTCGGTCACCTCGCGGACGATGCGGGCGTTGGTCTCGATGAGGTCCATGCGGCTCATCCCCGGCTTGCGCGGCAGCCCGGCGGTGATGACGACGATGTCGGAGCCGGCGGTGGCCTCGTACCCGGCCCCGCCCGCCCCGGTGGTGACGCCGACCACCCGGGTCTCGAAGCCCTCGATGGGCCGGGACTGGTTCATGTCCAGGGCCAGCCCCTCCGGCTTGCCCTCGACGATGTCGGTGAGCACGACCTCGGCGAACAGGTCGTACTCGGCGAGCCGCTGCGCCGTGGTCGACCCGTAGAAGCCGGCCCCGACGACCGTGACCTTGCCCTGCCGCGCCATCCGGAGTCACCCCTCTGCCTCACGTCACCGACCGGCCACAGTCTCTCGTCGTCAAGACATCTGGCCGCAGGCCAGGCTACCGGAGGCGGCCCTGGTCGCCGCAGTCAGGCCGGGACGGCCAGGGTGAGCACCACCAGCCCCACGCCGAGCAGGCCGAGGGCCAGCACGTCCAGCGCCCGGCTCCGCACGGCCAGCAGGCCGGCGGTGCGCGTCGGCAGCACCAGCCGCAGCACCGCCCCGGCGAGCACCGCCGCCCCGGCCAGCACGCCCCCCCGCCGGAAGTGGTTAGTGGCGACGACGGCCAGCCCGGCGAGGAACCCGACGACGACCAGCGTCAGGGGCCACTCCTTGCCGGGCCTCAACGTTCGTCGATGGGAACCCACGTGCGGTTCCGCTCGCCGATGTACTCGCTGTCCGGCCGGATCAGTCGGTTGTCCAGCTGCTGCTCGATGACGTGGCTGGTCCAGCCCGACATGCGGGACACGGCGAAGACGGGGGTGAACAGGTCGGTGGGGATCCCCAGCGCGTGGTAGACGCTCGCGGCGAAGAAGTCGACGTTGGGGTAGAGGCCCTTCTCCTCGAGGACCACCTGCTCCATCCGACGGGACATCTCGTACAGCCGCCGGTTACCGGTCAGCTCGGCCAGCTCCTCGGACAGCCGGCGCAGGTGGGTGGCCCGAGGGTCCTCGGTCTTGTACACCCGATGCCCGAACCCCATGATCTTCTTGCCGGCGCCCAGCGTCTCCCGGACGTACCCGGCCACGCCGTCGACACCGCCGGAGATCGACTCCAGGGTTCGCATCACCGCCTCGTTGGCACCGCCGTGCAGCGGGCCGCGCAGCGTCCCGACCGCGGCGGTCACCGCCGAGTGCATGTCGGACAGGGTCGCCGCGCAGACCCGGGCGGCGAACGTCGAGGCGTTCATCGTGTGGTCGGCGTGCAGCACCAGGCACTCGTCGAGGATCTGCGCCGCGCGGTCCCCCGGCCGGACCCCGTTGATCTGGAGGAGGAAGTTCCCGGCGACGCCCAGGTCGTCCACCGGGTCCGGTACGGCGGCCCCGGTGCGGGCGGCGTGGTAGGTGGCCACCAGCACCGGGGTCTGCGCCACGAGCCGGGTCGCCTTGCGCTCGTTGGCCAGCGGCGAGGAGTCCGCGGCGTCGACGTCGTCCACCGACAGGGCCGAGACCAGGGTGCGCAGCGCCTCCATCGGCGTACCGGCTCGCACGACGTACGGGAGCACCGCCTGCGCGGTGGGCCGGACGACCGCGCCGGCCCGCAGCGCCGCGCTGAACTCGGCCAGCTCGGCCCGGTTAGGCAGGTGCCCGCGCTGCAGGAGGAAGGCGGTCTCCTCGAAGGAGGTGCGGCCGGCCAGGTCGTGGATGTCGTAGCCCCGGTAGCACAGCTTCCCGGCGGCGCCGTCGATGTCGGAGAGCGCGGTCGAGGCGGCTACGACGTCGGCCAGGCCGCGGGCCGGCTTGTCAGGCATGCGTGGGGTCCTCCCGGCGGGGTCCGGATCACTCTAGCGGCGGGGGGGCGCCCCCGGATCAGTGGGCGAAGTGGCGGGTCCCGGTGAGGTACACGGTGACCCCGGCGTCGGCCGCCGCCGCGGTCACCTCGGCGTCCCGGACCGACCCGCCGGGGTGCACCACCGCCCGCACCCCGGCCTCGGCGAGCACCAGCAGCCCGTCGGGGAACGGGAAGAAGGCGTCCGAGGCGGCCACCGCGCCCGCGGCCCGCTCCGCCCCGGCCCGCGCCACCGCGAGCCGGGCCGCGTCCACCCGGTTGACCTGTCCCATACCCACCCCGACGGTGGCCCCGTCCCGGGCCAGCACGATGGCGTTGGACCGCACCGCCCGGCAGGCCCGCCAGGCGAAGGCCAGGTCGGCGAGGGTGTCCCGGTCGGCCGCGGGCCCACTGGCCAGCCGCCAGGCGGCCGGGTCGTCCCCCGGGGCGTCGATCCGGTCGGGGTCCTGCAGCAGCAGGCCCCCGCTGACCGGCCGCCACTCCAGGGGCGGCCCGGCGGAGAGCGGCCCGGCGGAGAGCGGCCCGGCGGAGAGCGGCCCGGCGGAGAGCGGCGGCCCCACCCGAAGCACCCGCAGGCCGGGCCGGCGGGCCAGCACCGCCAGGGCCTCCGGGGCCACCTCGGGGGCGACGAGCACCTCGGTGAACACCTCCGCGACCTGCTCGGCCATGGTCACGGTGACCGGCCGGTTGGCCGCGACGACGCCGCCGAAGGCGGACACCGGGTCACAGGCATGCGCGCGGCGGTGCGCCTCGGCGACGTCCCGGCCCACCGCGATGCCGCAGGGGTTGGCGTGCTTGACGATCGCCACGCAGGGACCCGCCTGGTCGTACGCCGCGCGCCGGGCCGCCTCGGTGTCGACGTAGTTGTTGTAGGACATCGGCTTGCCGTGCAGCTGCTCGGCGCCGGCCAGGCCGGGGTCGGGCCCGCCCAACGTCCCCGCCGACAGGGGCTCGGCGACGTACAGGGCCGCCCGTTGGTGCGGGTTCTCCCCGTAGCGCAGCGGCGTACGGCGCCGCCACAACCCGCCGACCAGCTCGGGCAGCCCCGTGGCGTCGGCGCCGCCCCACCAGGTGGCCACCGCCAGGTCGTAGGCCGCGGTGTGCGCGAACGCCTCCCCGGCAAGGGCCCGCCGCTGGTCCAGCGTCGTCCCGCCCTGCGCCAGGGCGACCAGCACGTCGGGGTAGCGGGCCGGGGACACCACCACGGCCACGTTGGCGTGGTTCTTCGCCGCGGCCCGCACCATCGCCGGCCCGCCGATGTCGATCTGCTCGACGCAGGCGTCCCGGTCCGCGCCGGAGGCGACGGTCTCCCGGAACGGGTAGAGGTTGACCACCACCAGCTCGAAGGGGGCGACCTTCAGCTCGGCCAGCTCGGCGGCGTGCCCGGGGCGGCGCAGGTCGGCGAGGATCCCGGCGTGCACCGCCGGGTGCAGCGTCTTGACCCGCCCGTCGAGGCATTCGGGGAACCCGGTGAGGTCCTCCACCCGGGTCACCGGCACCCCGGCGGCGGCCACCGCGGCGGCGGTGGAGCCGGTCGAGACGACCTCGACGCCGGCAGCGTGCAGGGCGCGGGCCAGCTCGAGCAGGCCGGCCTTGTCGGACACGCTGACCAGGGCCCGGCGGATCGGGATGCGGGTCACGGGATGCTGACCTTCCTTCCGTCGACGGTCCAGCCCTGGCGGGCCATCCGGCCGACCACGTCGACGACCAGCACCCGCTCCACCCCCTTGATCCGCTCGTGCAGCCCCTCCTCGGTGTCCCCGGGGAGGACCGGCACCACCGCCTGGGCGACCACCGGGCCGGTGTCGACCCCGACGTCGACCACGTGCACGGTGCACCCGGTCACCTGGGCACCGTAGGCCAGGGCGTCGCGCACCGCGTGCGTGCCGGGGAACGCGGGCAGCAGCGCGGGGTGGGTGTTGACGACCCGATGCGGGAACCGGCCGAGGAACTCCGGGCCGAGGATGCGCAGGAACCCCGCCGAGACGACGAGGTCCGGGTCGACCGCGGCCACCACCTCGGTCAGCTCGTGGTCCCAGGTGGCGCGGTCGGCGTACGACGCCGGCGGCACCACCCAGGTCGGGATGCCGGCCGCCCGGGCCCGGGCCAGCCCGCCGGTGCCCTCCCGGTCGGCCACCACGCCGACGACCCGCGCCCCGTACGCCGGGTCCGCCGCGGCGTCGAGCAGCGCCTGCAGGATCGTGCCGGCGCCGGAGACGAGGACGGCGAGCCGGGCCGGGCGGTGACGTGGCTGCACCCGGGCATCCTCCCAGCCCCCGGCGGGGGCGCGCACGGTGTCAGCGGAGGGTCACCCCCGACGCCGTCACCGACGCGGGCCGCGGGCGGGCCGATGAGCGAGGATGTCCATGGGCGAGGATGGCGGCGTGCCGGACCCCTACGAGCCGCCGAAGCCGGCGGCCGGGCAGCCCCCGCGGCCCCCGGCGCCGGCCCCGCGGCCCCCGCGG
>JBMOMH010000072.1:0-1230 GCA_049323135.1 Actinomycetota bacterium | reverse complement strand
GTCACCCGTCGCCGACCTGGGGCCGGATGCGTGGGTGGCGCGGGTCGAGCTGCGCTACCGGCTGGCCCAGGCCGACCAGTCACCGGTGCTCGGTGAGCAGCTGTTCACGATGGTCCGCCGGGGCGGCACCTGGTACGTCGCCGGCGACGCCGGCGGTGCCGCCGCGCCCGGTGCGGTCTACCGGGGCCTGTGGGACTACGGCCCAGTCGTGGTGGCCCGCGGCCGGCATGCGCTCGTCCTGGGGCTGGGCAGCGCTGACCGGCTGCGGCCGTTCGTTACCCTGGCCGACGCGGCCGTGCCGGCGGTGAGCTCGACGTGGGGCACGGCCTGGCCGGAGCAGGTGGTGCTGGTGGTCCCGCAGACCCTCGACCAGATGGCCGGCCTGCTCGGCGGCACGACGGCGGACTACCAGCAGATCGCCGCGGTCACCACCGGTCAGGCCGCCTCGGGGGCCCGGGGGGAGTCCGCGGAACGGATCGTGCTCAACCCGGACGCCTTCGCCCGGCTCGGCGCCGTGGGCCGGCGGGTTGTGCTCACCCACGAGGTCACCCACGTGGCGACCCGGGCGGCCACCGACGCGACCATGCCCATGTGGCTCGCCGAGGGGTTCGCCGACTACGTCGGCTACCGGGGCACCGGGATCCCGGTCCGGGTCGCCGCCGGCGACCTGCTGCGCCAGGTGCGGGCCGGCCAGGTGCCCGCCACCCTGCCGGTCGACGGGGCCTTCGACGGCCGCAGCGCCGGGCTGTCCGCCGCCTATGAGCAGGCGTGGCTGGCCGCGCTGTTCATCGCCGAGCGGTACGGTCCGGCGAAGCTGGTCGCCTTCTACCAGGCGGTCGGGACTCGGCCGGACCTCGCCCCGGACGTCGCGGTCGAACAGGCCGCCGGCAGCGTGCTCGGCACCACGGTGGCCGGCCTGACCGCCGGGTGGCGCGCATACCTGCGTGCCCAGGCCCGGTGAGTGTCCTGCCCGGTCGGCTTCCGGCCGCCGTTGCGCTGGCGGTGCTGGGCGGGACCCTGGCCCTCGCGGTGCTGCTGACCACCCCCTGGTCGACCCTGCCCGGCCCCGCGGCCGGCGGGGGGTTCCGCCCCACCTGGTCGAGCGACTTCACGCCCGCCGAGAAGGCACGGGAGGACGCCTTCCACCGGCAGGTCCGCCCGCCGGCGTACCTGTCGCTCGCCGCCGGTCTGCTGGCGTCCGCGGTCCTGGGTCTTGGCCCGTGGGGCGGC
>JBMOMH010000071.1:0-1232 GCA_049323135.1 Actinomycetota bacterium | reverse complement strand
GCACGGACCGCGGCGGCGGTGGCCGACGGCGCCCAGCGGGCGTTGGCCGCCCTGGAGCGGTCGCTGGCGGCGGCGGCCGAGGAGCGGGCGACCGCGGAGGCGGCGCGGGTCGCGGGCAGCGACGAGCTGGGCGTCGTACGGGGCCGGCTGCGGGAGGCCAGCGCCGAGCTGGACCAGCTGGTCGACGTCGCGCACCGTGACGAGGTGGCCCGCGCCGAGCAGCGGCTGCGGATCGAGGCGCTGGAGCGGCGGGCCGTCGAGGAGCTCGGGGTGGAGCCGGACGCGCTCGTCGCGGAGTACGGCCCGCAGGTGCCCGTCCCGCCGGGCCCGGAGGCGCCCGACGACGCGGCGCCGGTGCCCTACGACCGCGCCGCCCAGGAGAAGCGGCGGGCCGCCGCGGAGCGGGCCCTGGCGCTGCTGGGGCGGGTCAACCCGTTGGCGCTGGAGGAGTTCGCGGCGCTGGAGGAACGCCACCAGTTCCTCACCGAGCAGCTGGAGGACCTGCGCAACACCCGCCGCGACCTGCTCACCGTGGTCCGTGAGGTCGACGAGCGTGTCGAGCAGGTGTTCGCCGCCGCCTTCCACGACACCGCCCGCGAGTTCGCCGAGGTCTTCACCCGGCTGTTCCCCGGCGGGGAGGGCCGGCTGCTGCTGACCGACCCTGGCGACCTGCTGGCCAGCGGCGTGGAGATCGAGGCGCGCCCGCCGGGCAAGCGGGTCAAGCGGCTGTCCCTCCTCTCCGGCGGGGAGCGCTCCCTCGTCGCGGTGGCGCTGCTGGTGGCCATCTTCAAGGCCCGGCCCAGCCCGTTCTACGTGCTCGACGAGGTCGAGGCCGCCCTCGACGACACCAACCTGGACCGGCTGCTCACCCTGTTCGAGGAGCTCCGGGAGTCCAGCCAGCTGCTGGTGATCACCCACCAGAAGCGGACCATGGAGATCGCCGACGCCCTGTACGGCGTGTCCATGCGGGGCGACGGCGTCAGCACGGTGATTGGCCAGCGGCTGCGGGAGGCGGCGTCGGCCTGACCCGGCCCCGGGTGGGACAATCCGGGACATGACCGGCCTTCTCCTGGCGATGCTGCCGATCCTGCTGCTCGGGGCCGTCGTCCTCGCCGCCGTCGCGTACGCCCACGAGCGGCGGGTCCGGGCCCGCCTGGCACCGCTGGTGCAGCCGGTGGCCGGGGCCCCGCTGGTCAACCGGCTGCGCCGGGCGGTTGGCGGCTGGCTGGCCC
>JBMOMH010000070.1:0-13354 GCA_049323135.1 Actinomycetota bacterium | reverse complement strand
GACCACAGCAGCACCACGCCGAGCAGCGCGTAGGCGATGGCCCGGGGGATCCACACCGGCATGGTGGCGTCGGCGGCCCGCCGCCGGGCGCCCAGGCCGCCGTCCACCGGCGGGCCGTCGTCCCCGCCCCGCGGGGCGTCCTCCCGGCCCGGCTCCGCGGGCTCCCCGTCCATCACCACCGCCCTCCGCGGACCGCGTCGGTCCGCCTGGCAGCGTAGGTGACGGCTAGGTCAGCGGGCGGCACCCCCGGCCGCGGCGCGCTCGGCCAGGGTACGACGGACCTCGCCCATGTCCAGGTTGCGCACCGCATCGATCACCTGGGCCAGGGCGGGAGCCGGCAGGGCGCCGGGCTGCGCGAAGACCAGGATGCCGTCCCGGAACGCCATCAGCGTCGGGATCGAGGTGATGCCGGCCGCCCCGGCCAGTTCCGGCTCGGCCTCGGTGTCGACCTTGCCGAAGACGATGTCGGGGTGCTCCGTGCTGGCCGCCTCGAACACCGGGGCGAAGGCACGGCACGGGCCACACCAGGCCGCCCAGAAGTCGACGAGCACGATGCCGTCGCGGTCGACGGTGCTCTGGAAGCTGTCCTTGCCCAGGGCCACGGTGGCCATGCCTCGCTCCTCATCTCCTATACCGGTGGGGGTATCGCCCGGTTCTAACGCCCGGCCGGCGGAGGGGATTCCCAGGACCCACGGACGGGGAGGGGCGAACGATGTGGGCAGCCGTTCGACGTCCGGTATTGACCGAACAGCGGACAGGGGGCAGGGTTGGAGCCATGGACAGCGTGTCCGTCGTGGCCGACGCCTTCAACGAGCTGGGGTTGGCGGTGCTCACGACCGCACCGGAAGGGGCTACCCACGCCGACCTCGTCGTCGACCCCGAGGGGATACGTCTACCGGTCCAGGTCAGGCGCCGCGCCTTGGTAGACGAGGATGAGGCTCGGCGCCTCCTCAGCGCACAGCGAACGCCGGGGGTCCTACTGCTGGTGGTGGGCGACCGGGTGACTGCGGGAGCCAGGGTTCAGCTCCTCTGCAACCATGCCGGCTATCTCGACCTGCGCGGACGCCTGGCGGCTCGCAGTGACCGGCTGGTCCTGGACGCCGACGTGGAGCCACAGAAGAGCCGGGCTCCGCGGTCGCAGGCGCTTTCGGGCGCCGCGGGACTCGAGGTCGCCACGGCGCTGCTGCTCGACCCGAACCGACCAGCGACTGTCCGCGCTCTGGCTCGCGCGCTGGGTCGCTCGCCAAGCACGGTCTCCGAGGTGCTGGCGCATCTGCGCGCAGACGGCCTCGTCGATGCCGAGAACACCGTCATCGATACGGGCCTCTTCTGGAGGCTCTCGGATCGCTGGCCCTCGCGAAGGACCGGGCTGCTGCACCAGCCAGATCGGCAGGACTTGGCGTTGGCCGGGCCGCTGCGCCTGGGGCTGGACGACGTCGAACACAGCGCGGGATGGGCACTGACCGGAACCGCTGCTGCAGTGGCCTACGCGGCTCCCTTGGCGGCCAAGGCCGACCAGGTACTGGACTTCTACGTGCCCGACCACACGACGCTGCGCCGCGCCGCCACCTTGCTGGGCGCCGCGTCATCCCCATCGGCAGCGCGGGCCACCCTGCGTGTGGCACCCGTGCCGGCGATAGTGACCCGGCGACGTCCCAACCCGGCACAGGGTCAGGCGGCCTGGGCCGGCTGGCCGCTCGCCCACCCGGTGTTCGTTGCCCTCGACCTGGCCCAGGAAGAGGGCCGCGGCCGACAGATCCTCGACGAGTGGACGCCAGCCGGAGCCGTCCGTGTCTGGTAGCCGGGCGAGCTTCGCCGGTGAGCGGCTGGCCGCAGCGGTTCAGGCGATCCACGAGGTCACCCGAACACTTGGCCAGCCTCCTGTTGTGGTCGGCGGCCTCGCCGTGCTGACGCGCCTCGCCACCCCCTACCGCACAACGGTCGACCTCGATGTGGTCGACCGCATGCTCAGGCCGACGCCGTACCTCGAACTGCTGCGCGCCGTCGACGGCGCAACCGCCGAAGAACCTGCCGCCGCCGTCATTCCGACGCCGCTCGGCAGAGTCAGGGTCGACGTCCTGCAGGTGCGACCGGCCGAACTTGACCCCAGCGACGATCCGGGCGATCGCTTGTAGGCCACGGCCCACGCATGGGCTCACGACACGGCCACCGACGTCACCCTCGAGGTGATCAGACCGGGAGCCGCCGATGTCGTCGTCACGACTCCGGTTGCCGAACCCGGACCCCTGATCGCGATGAAGTTGCAAGCCGTGATGAACCGACCAACGGACAAGCAAGGCACGGACCTGCTCGACATCGTTCGACTGTGCCTCGACCCGTTATGCCGCCCCGTCGCTCTCGCTCAGATCAGATCCGCGCGGTGGACGACGGAATCGCTCGCGACATGGCCCTGCATGTCGACCACTGGCTGCGTCGCAACCGACCCCAGTCACTGCGATGGATCACGAAGGCCCGCGGCGGTGACGTCACCGGGGACGACCTCGACCTCGTCGCCGAGATCCTCGACAACGCCCTCCACCGGGGCGTCCGCGACGAGACGAGACGACAGGGAACGGCCTGGTGAGCCGTCAGGGGGATCAGGGGCGCTGGGGCGCGTCGTGGGCGGTGGCGGTGGGATTTGAACCCACGGAGGAGTTGCCCCCTCACACGCTTTCGAGGCGTGCTCCTTAGGCCGCTCGGACACGCCACCGGGGAAGACCCTACCCGAGGCCGCTACCCGGCCGGCTCCTCGCCCGGCCCGCGATGCTGGGCGAAGAACGCCCGCAGCACCGCCGCGCAGTCCGCCGCCAGCACCCCGCCGAGGACCTCCGGACGGTGGTTGAGCCGGCGGTCCCGCAGCACGTCCCACAGCGACCCGGCGGCCCCGGCCTTCGGGTCGACCGCGCCGTACACGACCCGGGCGACCCGGGCCAGCACCAGCGCGCCCGCACACATCGTGCAGGGCTCGAGGGTCACCACCAGGGTGCAGCCGGCGAGCCGCCACTCCCCCACGGCGGCGGCGGCCTCCCGCAGGGCGAGCAGCTCCGCGTGCGCGGTGGGGTCCCCGGTGGCCTCGCGGGCGTTGTGTCCCCGGCCGAGCAGCGTCCCGTCGGCCCCCAGCACGACGGCGCCCACCGGCACGTCCCCGCTGGCGGGGGCCAACGCCGCCTCGGCGAGCGCCGAGCGCATGGCCGGCTCCCAGGTCGCCGGTTCCCGGCCGGCGGGCGCCCCGGTCAGCGCAGCGCCTCGTACACGTCGGCGAAGCCGGCGTTCTCGGCCAGGACCACCAGCGCCTCCGCGGGGAGCACGCCCTCCTCCTCGCACAGCTCCAGCAGGTCCGGCCCGGGCGTGCCCAGGTCAGCGAGCAGGTCGGCGTCCCCGGCGGGTACGGCGATGCGCACCGACGCGCCGTCGCTCGCCTCCTCGTCCTCGGGACCGGCACCGCCGGTGGGCGCCTCGTCGGCCACCTCCTGGTCGGCGACCGTCGGGACGAGTACCGGACCCAGGTCGCTGCGCGCGGCGGCGTACCCGTCGGACACGAACACCCGCAGCTCGTCGTCGGCGTCCAGCCGGGCCACCCCGAACCACTCGTCCTCCCGCTCCACGAGCAGCACCGCCGCGCCGCCGCGCCCGTCGGCCGACGCGTCGCGCAGCAGGTCGGCGACCAGGTCGGGGTCGACGATGTCGGCGACGTCCACCTCTCGCGCCTTCCATCCCCGGCCCGAACGTGCGACCAGGGCAGCGAAGTACGCCATCGTCCGTGCTCCCGTCCTCAGCGACTCCTCAGCGTCCAGCGCTGTCGACCGCTGCCTCGAACTGGGCCCCGAAGCCGAGCCGCCCGGCAATCTCGGCCAACGCCTCGTCGGGGTAGAGGTCCAGCTCGCTGCACAGCGCGGCAAGGTCCATGGCCGGTACGCCGAGGTCGGCTAGCAGGTCCAGCTCTCCCGCCGGCTGCACCTGGTCCAGGTCCTCGTCGTCCGGCAGCGGCAGGTCCAGGTGGTCCAGCACCGCGCGGGCGAAGGGAGACTCGTCGGCGGCGGTGACGTCGGAGAGCAACAACGACACCGCCGGCCCCCGCGACCGGGCGACCACGAAGTAGTCCTCCTCGACCGACACCAGCGCCAGCGTGCCGCCCTCCGCGGGCTGCTGGCGCATCAGCGACACCAGCGTGTCCAGGTCGGGGACGTGCCGGGGCGGCAGCGACACCAGCTCCCAGCGGCCCTCCTCACGGTAGGCGAGGACGGCGAAGTCCACGGCCGGGTCGTCGCTCACTGCCGCTCCCAGGGTGGCTGCCGAGAAGTGCCTCCCCGCATGGTGGCAGATGCCGGTGGTCCAGGAGGAGGGGCCGGGGCCGACCCGCTCCGGCGGACCAACCGTCTCGGACCGCTCAGTCAGACCGGTAGGTGCGTAGCCGCAGCGCGGCGCGGATCCGGGCGGCCCGGGTACGCCGCGGCGCCACCCGTTCGCGCAGCGCCCGGGCCTCCGCGTGCTCGCGGAGGAACTGCGCGCGGCGCCGCCGGCGGGCGGCGGCGGGCTCCTCGGCGTCCCCCGACATGACGGACTAACCGTAGCAAGGTGGACACGAAGCGAGACAAGACCCGGCGGGCACCGATCCGCCTTCGGCAGGCCACCGCGCCGGGACCCGTTACCGTTCGGCCATGCGCACGCACCTCGCCGAGCACCCGCTGGTCGCCCACAAGCTCACTGCGCTACGGGACCAGCGGACGGACTCGCCGACCTTCCGCCGCCTCGTCGACGAGCTGGTCACCCTGCTCGCCTACGAGGCCACCCGGGACGTGCGCACCGAGACCTGTACGGTACGCACGCCGGTGGCCCCGGCGACCGGCGTACGGCTGGCCGCCCCCAAGCCGCTGGTCGTCCCTATCCTGCGGGCCGGCCTGGGCATGCTCGACGGGATGGTGCGGCTGCTGCCGACGGCCGAGGTGGGCTTCCTCGGCATGGTGCGGGACGAGAGCACGCTGACCGCAGCGACGTACGCCACCCGGCTCCCCGACGACCTGGCCGGCCGGCAGTGCTACGTCCTGGACCCGATGCTGGCCACCGGGGGCACCCTGGCCACGGCGGTCGACCTGCTGATCACCCGCGGGGCCGGCCAGGTCACCGCGATCTGCCTGCTGGCCGCCCCCGAGGGGCTGGCCCGGATGGCCGAGGCCGTCGCGGGGGCGACCGTGCCGGTGAGCGTGGTCACCGCCGGGGTGGACGAGCGCCTGAACGAGGTCGGCTACATCGTCCCCGGCCTCGGCGACGCCGGCGACCGCCTCTACGGCATCGTCTGACCCTGCCGGCCCAGCCCCCCGAGCGGGCAGGCGGCGTGGGCGGGCGACCGGTCGGTTACAGGGCGCCGACGGCGGCGACCAGGGCGGTGAGGGTCTCCTTGGCGTCGCCGAAGACCAGGGTGGTCCGCGGGTCGTAGAGCAGGGGGTTGTCCACCCCGGCGAAGCCGGGTCGCAGCGAGCGCTTGAGGAAGACCACGTGCTGCGCCTGGTCCACGTCGATGATCGGCATGCCGGCGATGGGGCTGCCCGCCGCGGCCCGGGCGGCCGGGTTGACCACGTCGTTCGCCCCGACGACCAGCGCCACGTCGGTGCTCGGCAGCGTGGCGTTGACCTGCTCCATCTCGCGCAGCTGCTCGTAGGGCACGTTCGCCTCGGCCAGCAGCACGTTCATGTGCCCGGGCATCCGGCCGGCCACCGGGTGGATCCCGTACACGACCTCGGCGCCCCGCGCCTCGAGCAGCTCGGCCAGCTCCCGGACCACGTGCTGGGCCTGGGCCACGGCCAGCCCGTACCCCGGGACGACGACGACCCGCCGGGCGTAGCCCAGCAGCACGGCCACGTCCTCCGGAGAGGCGCTGCGCACCGCCCGGTCGCCCTGCGCGGCGGCCTCGCCGGTGGGGGCGGCGAGGAACGCCCCGAAAAGGATCCGCAGGGTGGACCGGCCCATCGCCTGCGCCATCAGCCGGGTCAGCAGGGTGCCGGACGCGCCGACCAGGGTGCCGGAGACCAGCAGCAGGGTGCTGCCCAGCACGTACCCGGAGGCGGCCACCGACAGCCCGGTGAACGCGTTGAGCAGCGAGATGACGATGGGTACGTCGGCCCCGCCGACGGGCAGCACCATCAGGACCCCGAGCACCAGCGCCAGCGCGGCGAGCGCCACCAGCGGGGTGATGCCCCCGGTGAGCACCGCCAGCCAGGCGACGGCGAGGGCGGCGGCGAGGGTGAGCGCCCCGACCAGCGGCGCCGCGGGCAGCACCACCGGGCGGGTGGTCATCAGCTCCTGCAGCTTGGCGAAGGTGAGCAGGCTGCCGGAGAAGCTGACCGCGCCGACCAGCAGGGTGAGCACGGTGGCGGTGCGGGCCAGGCCGCCGGACACCCCGCCGTCCAGCACCTCGGCGAGGGCGACCAGCGCGGCCGCCGCCCCGCCGACCCCGTTGAACAGGGCCACCAGCTGCGGCATGGCGGTCATCGGCACCCGCCGGGCGGCGAGGGCCCCCGCGGCCGCGCCGAGCGCGAGGGCGACGACGATCGCCAGGAGGTGACGCTGCCCCCCGGCGAGGACCACCAGCAGCGCCAGCAGGGCGCCCGCCGCGCCCACCAGGTTGCCCCGCCGGGCCGTGCGGGGGCCGGACAGGCCCTTGAGGGCGAGGATGAAGCAGGCGGCGACGACCAGGTAGGCCAGCTGCGTCCAGGTGCTCACCGGCGACGCTCGCGAAACATCTGCAGCATCCGGTCGGTGACGACGAAGCCCCCCACGAGGTTCACCGCGGCTAGGACGACGGCGACCAGCCCGAGCGCGAGCACCGCGGTGGACTGTGCCTGCCCGGCGACGAGGATCGCGCCGACCAGGATGATGCCGTGGATGGCGTTTGCCCCGGACATCAACGGGGTGTGCAGCGTCGTCGACACCTTCGAGATGACCTCGAAGCCGACGAACGCGGCGAGGACCAGCACGGTCAGCACGGTGACGCCGGTCACATCTCCTCCAGCAGTGCCCGGGTGGGCTCGTGGCGCACCACCCCGTCGTGGACCAGGCAGCATCCGGCGAGCACCTCGTCGTGCAGGTCGGGGGCCAGGGCACCGTCCCGCAGCATGGCCAGCAGCAGCGCGCTGACGTTGCGGGCGTACAGCTGGCTGGCGTGCACGGGCAGCTGGCTGGGCACGTCCTGGCCCCCCCACACCCGTACGCCGTCGACGTCGACCTCCTCGCCCGGCTGCACTCCGGCGACGTTGCCGCCGCTCTCCGCGGCAAGATCGACGACGACCGATCCGGGCCGCATGCCCGTCAAGGCCTCCCGGGTGACCAGCAGCGGGGCGCGGCGGCCGGGCACGGCGGCGGTGGTGACGACGACGTCGCTGTCGGCCACGTGCGGGGCGAGCAGCTCCCGCTGCCGGGCCGCGCGCTCCTCGGTCATCTCCCGGGCGTAGCCGCCCGCGCCTTCGAGGGTCTCCAGGCCGAGGTCGACGAAGCGGGCGCCGAGGCTGCGCACCTCCTCGGCGGCCGCCGCGCGCACGTCGTACGCCGACACGACGCCCCCGAGCCGACGCGCGGTGGCCACCGCCTGCAGGCCCGCGACGCCCGCGCCGAGCACGAGGACCCTCGCCGGGGGGACGGTGCCGGCGGCCGTCATCAGCAGCGGGAAGAAGCGCGGCAGCCGCTCCGCGGCGACCAGCACGCCGCGGTAGCCGGCGACCAGGGCCTGGGAGGACAGGGCGTCCATCGCCTGCGCCCGGGACAGGCGGGGCAGCAGCTCCAGGGAGAACGCGGTGACCCGGGCGTCCCGGGACGCCCGCACCGTCGGCAGGGCGCCGGTCGGGGGGAGGAAGCCGGCGGTGACCGTGCCGGGAGCCAGCCGACGCACCGTCTCCGGCGGCAGCGGGGACACGTGCAGCACCACGGCCGCCCCGTGGAGGGCCTCCGCCCCGGTCACCACCTGCGCGCCGGCCGACCGGTAGGCCTCGTCGTCGAACCACGCCGCCTGACCGGCCCCGGACTCGACCGCGACCTCCACGCCGGCGGCCAGCAGCCGGCGCACCGCGTCGGGCACCAGGGCCACCCGCCGCTCGCCGGGCCGGGTCTCCCGCAGCACCGCGACCCGCACCGTTGCACCCACAGCGGCAACCTACCGGGCGGCGCCGGCCGGGCCCCGGGAAGTCACGGCGGGCGCGCCGCGTGAGCCCGGTCACGGCGGGCGCGCCGCGTGAGCCCGGTCACGGCGGGCATGCCAGGCAGGGATGTCCCGACTCGACGTGGTGTTCCTGCTCGCCGGGGTGGGGGCGCTGCTCGCGGCCGCGCTGCCCCGCGTGGCCGAGGGCCGGCCGTTCTCGCTCCCGCTGGTGTTCCTGCTGGGTGGGGCGGCCGTGTACGCCCTGCCGCTGGGGCTGCCCGCCCCGGACCCGGTGGCCGCCCGCGGCCTGCTGGAGCACCTCGCCGAGGTCGTCGTCATCGTCGCGCTGATGGGCGCCGGACTGGCGCTGGACCGCCCCGTCGGGCGGCGCTCCTGGTCGTCGACCTGGCGGCTGCTGGTCGTTGGGATGCCGGTGACGGTGCTCCTCGTCGCCGGGGCGGCGCGGGTGGGGCTGGGCTGGCCGGTGGCCGCGGCCCTGCTGCTCGGCGCCGTTCTCGCCCCCACCGATCCGGTGCTCGCCTCGGACGTCCAGGTGGGGGAGCCGACCGACGACCCGCACGGCGAGGACGAGGTGCGTTTCGCGTTGACCTCCGAGGCCGGCCTCAACGACGGCCTGGCCTTCCCGGTGGTGCACCTGGCGGTGGCCGCGGCGCTGAGCGCCGGCGTGGCCGGCGGCGGGCTGTCCTGGGTCGCGGCGTGGGCGGCGCGCGACGTCGGCTACCGCATCGCGGCGGGGGTGCTGACCGGGCTCGCCGTGGGCTGGCTGACCGGCTGGGTGTTCTTCCGGGCCCGCGCCGGCGGCCGGCGGCTCGCCGAGCACGCCGACGGGTTCGTCGCGCTTGCGGTGACCTTCCTGGCGTACGGCGTCGCGGAGGCGCTGCGCGGCTACGGCTTCGTCGCGGTATTCGTGGCCGCCTGCTGCATCCGGGCAGTGGAACGCGACCACGGCTACCACCGGGTGCTGCATGGGTTCGTCGAGCAGGTGGAACGGCTGCTTACCGCGGTGCTGCTGTTCCTCCTCGGCGGGGCGCTGGTCACCGGCGTCCTCGACGGCTTGGACGCCCGCGGCGTGGCGGTGGGCCTGTTCCTGCTGCTCGTCGCCCGGCCGGTGGCCGGCCTGCTGGCGCTGTGGGGCAGCCGGGCCGGCGGGCGGGAGCGGCTGGCCATCGCCTTCTTCGGCATCCGGGGGATCGGCTCGGGCTACTACCTGGCCTTCGCCACCGGGGCGGCCTCGTTCGGCGTCCCGGACCGCGAGCTGTGGGCGGTGGTCGCCTTCGTCGTCGCCCTGTCGGTGCTGCTGCACGGGGTGTCCGCGGCTCCGCTGATGAACCGGCTGGACCGCATCCGCCGCGCGCGCGCCGCCCGCCGCGGCGTACCGGAGCCCAGCGACACGGACCTGGCCGGCGAGCATCCGTGACGGCTGGCAGGCTGGTGCCGTGGCCCCTACGGACGCCCAGCCCGGACCCCAGCCCGGACCCCAGCCGCGGCTGCCGCAGCTGCACCTCGACGAGCTGCTGACCGAGCTGCAGGGCCGGCTGCAGGACGTGCTGGCCACCCGCGACCGGACGCACCGGCTGCTCGAGGCGATCGTCGGCATCAGCAGCGACCTGGACCTGTCCACCGTGCTGCACCGCATCGTCGCCGCCGCCGTCGACCTGGTGGACGCCCGGTACGGCGCCCTGGGGGTCCTGGGGGAGGACGGGCTGGCCCAGTTCGTGCACGTGGGCATCGAGGAGGAGGTGGCCGCGCGGATCGGGGAGCTGCCGCACGGCCGCGGGATCCTCGGTGTCCTCATCGAGGACCCCCGGCCGCTGCGGCTGGCCGACCTGACCGGGCACCCCGCGTCGTACGGCTTCCCCCCGGGGCACCCCGCGATGCACACCTTCCTCGGCGTCCCGGTGCGGGTCCGCGACGCCGTCTTCGGCAACCTGTACCTGACCGAGAAGCGCGGCGGGGCGGAGTTCGACGAGGACGACGAGAGCGTCGTCCTCGCCCTCGCCGCCGCGGCCGGCGTGGCCGTGGAGAACGCCCGGCTGTACGACGAGGCGCACCGGCGGGAGACCTGGCTGCAGGCCGCCTCGGAGGTGGCCCGCAGCCTGCTCGGGGGCACCGACCTGGCCGACGTTCTGGAGCTGGTGGCCCGGCGGGCCCGGCAGATGGCCGACGCGAGCAGCGCCGCGGTGCTCCTGCCGGAGCCCGACGGGCTGCTGCGGGTGCGGGGGGCCGACGGACCCGGCGGGGCGGAGCTGCTCGGCCGGGCGGCGCCGGTGGAGGGCAGCGCCGCTGCGCGGGTGCTCGCCGAGGGCCGGCCGCTGGCCGCGACCGGCCTGTTCGGGCCGGAGGCCGCCGCCCCGGGAGCCGGGGCGGTGGCCGGGGCGGGCATGGTGCTGCTGGTGCCGCTCGGCGGGGCGCACGACGTCCGGGGCGTGCTCGCCGTGGAGGCCGGCGGGCCCGTCGACGCGGCCGTCCGGACCATGCTCGCCGCCTTCGCCGGGCAGGCGGCGGTGGCCCTCGAGCTGGCGGAGCGGCGCCGGGATGCCGAGGCGCTGTCGGTGTACGAGGACCGGGACCGCATCGCCCGCAACCTGCACGACCTGGTCATCCAGCGGCTGTTCGCCACCGGGATGGCGCTGGAGGGCGCGAGCCGCCTGGTGGAGCTGCGGCCCGGCGAGGCCGCCGAACGGATGCGCCACGCCGTGGCCGACCTGGACGAGACCATCCGGGAGATCCGGTCCACCATCTTCGCCCTGCAGGGCCCGGCGGCGGGCGGCGTGCCCAGCCTGCGCACGCTGGTGCTGGACACGGTGTCCGCGGCGGTGCCGACCCTCGGCTTCTCCCCCTCGGTGACCTTCCGGGGCCCGGTGGACACCGCGGTCCCCGACGGGCTGCGCCAGCACCTGGTGGCCACGCTGCGGGAGGCGCTCTCGAACGTGGCCCGTCACGCCCGGGCCCGGCACGTCGCGGTGGCGCTGGGCGTGGACGACGAGGCGGTGCTCTCGGTGCGCGACGACGGCGTCGGGCTGGCGGCCGGGGGTCGGCGCAGCGGCCTGGCCAACCTGGAGGAGCGGGCCCGCCGGCTCGGCGGCACCTTCACCGCCACCGGCCGCACGGACGGGGGCACCGAGCTGCTGTGGCGGGTGCCGCTGCGCTGAGCCGCGCCGTACGCCGGCCGCGGGGAGGGTCGGCGTCCGGGCAGGCCCGCGGCGGGTGGTCAGCCGCGGCGGATCCGCCGACCGGACAGCACCTGCATGGGGATGGCCACGAAGTAGTCGCGCTCCCCCGGCGCCCAGGACTGCAGCGGGCCCCGCTCCAGCGCGGCCAGCTCCCGCGGGTCGTCCACCAGCCGGGCCCGGCCGGTGACCAGCACCGACCAGCCGGTGCGCAGGTCCGGGTCGAACGCGTCGGCCTGGAAGGCGACGACCGTGTTGCCCACGGCGGCCGCCAGCGCCGACCCGTAGCCGAGGCGCACCAGCACCTCACCGTCGCCGAGGAGGAAGTTGACCGGGTGCACCGCGGGCATCGCCCGGTCGGTGAACACCAGGCGCCCGATCGGCACCGTGCCCAGCAACCGGCGGCACTCCTCGTCGGAGAGGACCTCGAGATCGGTGTCCACCGTCATGCCTCCAGGATCGGCTGCCGTCCCGGGTCCCGCCCAGGGCCCTTGGTCCCCCATCGCCGGGACTCCCGGGCCCGTCACCGAGTCCGCCACCGGGGTCCTCAGCGGGGGGTGTCCCGCCGGCGCAGGTCCGCGGCGAGCACGGCCGCCTGGGTACGCCGCTGCATGCCCAGCTTGGCCAGCAGGCTGGAGACGTAGTTCTTCACGGTCTTCTCGGCCAGGAAGAGCCGGGTACCGATCTGCCGGTTGGTCAGGCCCTCGCCGATGAGCGCGAGGATGCGCCGCTCCTGCTCGGTCAGGCCGGCCAGCGGGTCGACGTGCTCGGCGTCGGCGCGCAGCCGGGCCAGCAGCGCCGCGGTCGCCCGCGGGTCGAGCAGCGACTGCCCGGCGGCGACCGTGCGGACCGCCCGCAGCAGCTCCCCGCCCCGGGTCTCCTTCAGCACGTAGCCGGCCGCCCCCGCCATGATCGACTGGAACAGCGCCTCGTCGTCGGCGAACGAGGTCAGCATCAGGCAGGCCAGGTCGGGCAGCTGGGACCGCAGCTCCCGGCACACCGTGACCCCATCGCCGTCGGGCAGCCGCACGTCGAGCACGGCGACGTCGGGCCGCAGCGCCGGCACCCGGGCCAGCGCCTCGGCGGCGGTCGCCGCCTCCCCGACCACGGTGAGCCCCGGCTCGGTCTCCAGCATCGCCTTCACGCCCGCCCGAACCACCTCGTGGTCGTCGAGAAGGAACACCCGCACGTCGCCCTCACGGCCTACCATGGACCCGAGACTAGGCGGCCCGACCGCCCGCGCGGGCGGGACCTTGGTCCCGACGTTCCGGGCGAAAGCGCCCGGCCGCACCGGGGGGCGGCCTCGACGACGCACCGACGTCCGGCCATGGCCCCCACCGGGACGGACCTTCGGCCCTAACGGGCGGCCGCGCCACCGGCGGAGCCTGGCTGTACCGCCCCCGTCCCGGGGACGGCGTCAGAGTCCGAGGAGGCAGCCATGAACGTTCCGTCCGCTTCCCTCGTCGTCGGGGTCGATGGTTCCCCCGGCAGCCACCGGGCGCTCCTCTGGGCCGCCGCGGAGGCGGCCCGGCGCGGCAGCCCCCTGGTCGCGGTGACCGCCTGGACCTGGGACGGGATCGAGCAGTTCCCGCTGGCGCCCGCCACGCGGGACGAGGCCCGAGCCCACGCCGAGCAGGGCCAGGAGGCCGAGCTGGCGCCGGTGCTCGCCGAGCACCCCGACCTGCAGGTGCGCCGGGAGGTCGTCGAGGGGGACGCCGCCGAGGCGCTCACCCGGCTGGCCGCCGACGCCGCGCTGCTGGTGCTCGGCAGCCACGGGCACAGTCACCTGCGGCACGCCCTGCTCGGGTCGGTGAGCGAGCGCTGCGTGCGGCACGCGACCTGCCCGGTGGTCATCGTGCCTTCGCCCCGCCCGAAGCCGCCGCCGGCGCTCCGCGACGGCGACGCCAACCTGGTCGCCCCGCTGCTGTAGCCGCCGGCCCCGGCCGGCACCGGGCCGGGCGCACTAGCCTGGGCGGATGCTGCTCGCGTCGGTGGGCGAGGGCGCCGCCCGGCTGGTGTTCGACGGCCCGCTGCTGGT
>JBMOMH010000069.1:0-13403 GCA_049323135.1 Actinomycetota bacterium | reverse complement strand
GGTCCCGGTGGCCGCCGCGGCCCACGCCGGGAACGCCGGGTTGGCCCGCGGTGGCAGCCCCGGGCGGGCGCGCAGCGCCCAGGCGACCAGCGCGTGGGCGGCCAGCCAGCCGAGGACGGCGGCCGCCCGGGCCTGGGGGAGGGTGCCGGCGCGGGCCGCCAGCAGGTACGCCGGCAGGGTGGCCGCGGTGAGCGCCGCCGCGACGGCGAGGATCGTCGCCACCCCGCGCGCGTCGAGGAACCGGGCCCCGGCCCGGCCCGACGACCGGCCCCGCGACCGGTGCGGTGGGCGCTGCATCGCCCGGGGGGCGGCCGGTTCGCCGACGAACGCCAGCGACGCGCCCAGGTCCATGAACACCTCGAGCAGCACGACGTGCACCGGTGCGAACGGTGGCGCCGCCCCGGCGGCCAGGGCGGTGAGCAGGACCACGACCAGGGCGAGCTTGGCGCCCAGGTAGAAGCCGACCGCCCGGCGCAGCTGCGCGCCGACGGTCCGGCCGGCGGCGACCGCGGTGGCGATGCTGGGGAAGTCGTCGTTGGTCAGCACGACCGCGGCCGCCGCCGCGGCGAGCTGGGTGCCGCGCCGGCCCATGGCGACGCCCGCGTCGGCGGCGCGCAGGGCGGGAGCGTCGTTCACCCCGTCGCCGGTGACGGCCACCACCTCGCCGCGGGCCTGCAGGACCCGGACCAGGCGCAGCTTGTCGGCGGGGGTGGCCCGGGCGACCACAGTGCCGGGCACCAGCCGGGCGGCCAGGTCGGCGTCCGGTACCGCGGCGAGGGCGGCGCCGCCGAGCAGCAGTGGCCCGGGGGGCAGCCCGGCGGCCCGGGCGACCGCCGTCGCCGTCTGCGGGTGGTCCCCGGTCACCACGACGACGGCCACCCCGGCCCGGTACAGCGTGGCGGCGGCCTCCGGTACGCCGGGGCGCAGCGGGTCGGTGAAGGCGACCAGGCCCACCGGCTCCAGGTCGCTGAGCACCCCGGCCCGGGCCGCGGCCGGGTCACCGGCGGCGGGCGGGGGGACACGTCTGCGGGCCACGGCCAGTACCCGGGCGCCGGTGGCGGCCAGGTCGGCGGCGCGGTCGGCCAGCTCGGCCGGCACGGGGCCCGGCTGGCAGCGGTCCAGCACCGCCTCGGGCGCGCCGAGGACGGCGGCCGCCGGCCCGCCCGGTGTCGCACGCACCCGGGCGGCCAGCTTGTCCACGGGGTCGAACGGGACGACCGCGACCTCCCGACCCGGCGGGGGCAGGTCGAGCTGGCCGGCGGCGCGGGCCAGCTCCCGGGCCACCGGGTCGGCGCTGGTCGCCGCGTCGTCGGGCACGGCGGCCCGCGCGGCGGCCAGGACCTGGCCCCGGTCGCCGACCACCTCCTGCAGGGTGAGCCGGTTGACGGTGAGGGTGCCGGTCTTGTCGGTCAGCAGGTAGGTCACCGCGCCCAGGGTCTCCCCGGCGCGCAGCCGGCGCAGCAGCACGCCGGACCGGGCCAGCCGCCGCCCGGCGACGGCGAGCAGCACGGTGACCAGGATCGGCAGCTCCTCGGGGACCGTGGCGAAGGCCAGGGTCAGCCCGGTGAGCAGCATCTCCCGCCAGTCCCGCCCGGCGAGGACGCCGACCAGGGGGACGGCCAGGCTGGCCAGCACGGCCACCGCGAGCACGACCCGGGCGAGTTCCCCCATCGCCCGGGCCAGGGGCGAAGGCGGTTCCCGCCCGGTGTCGACCAGGCCGCCGATGCGGCCCAGCTCGGTGGCGGCGCCGGTGGCCACGACCACCGCCCGCCCGGCGCCGGCGAGTACCGGGGTCCCGGCGTACAGCAGGCTGCGCCGCTCGGCCAGGGGTGTGTCCGGTGGCACCGGCGCGGGGGCCTTGTCCACCGGCTGCGCCTCCCCGGTCAACGTCGACTCGTCGACGCGCAGCCCCTGGGCGGCGAGGACCCGGGCGTCGGCCGGTACGACGTCGCCGGGCGCGAGCTCGATCAGGTCGCCAACCACCACCGCGGCGGCTGGCACCTCGACCGGCTGGCCGTCCCGGCGGACCCGGGCCGTCGGTGCGGTGAGCCGGGCCAGCTCGGCCACCGCCCGACTGGCGCGCAGCTCGGTGACCGCCTCCACGCCGGCGACCGCACCGATGACCAGGAAGATGGCGACGGCGTCCCTGGCCTCCCCGAAGACGGCGGAGAGCACCCCCACGGCGACCAGCAGCAGGGGCAGCGGCTCGACCAGCGCCTCCCCGAAGGCCGCCCACGGGGAGTCCCGGCGGACGGGAGCGACGGTGTTCGGTCCGTCGCTGGCCAGCCGCCGGGCGGCCACCGCCGCGGTCAGACCGTCGACGGTCCCGGCGACGCCGGCCAGCGTCTCGGCGACCCGCAGCGCATGCCACGGTGGGGGGGGCCACGGGGTGGTCGGTGGGCGGCGCACCGGGCATCCCTGCTCCTGAAACGTTCGTTCTCAGTGGATGTAACGATAGTAACATCAGCCCGGGCGGGTGGACGGCACCGGGGAGGGAGGGTCGATGGCAGAGGACGGGCCGGGCCCCGACGCCGGGGGCCGGCGGTGGCTGCTGGTGGTCCTGTCCACCGCCGGTGGTCCGGCCAGCCTGCGGGTGCACGCGTGGCGGCTGCTGCGTTCCCTGGGGGCGCTCTACCTGCAGCAGTCGGTCTGCCTGCTGCCGGCCACCGACCCGCTGCAGCGACAGGTCCGGCGGCTGCTGGACCGGGTGCGCCGCGAGGGCGGCACCGGGCGCTGCCTCACCCTGGTGCTCGACCCGGCTGACGAGGCCGCGGTGGTGGCCGAGTTCCGGGCCGCCCGGGACGAGGAGTACCGGGAGGTGCTCGACCGGGTCCCCGCCTTCCTCGCCGAGCTGGAGCGGGAGCGGGCCCGCGGCCGGGTCACCTACCTGGAGGTGGAGGAGTGCGAGGCGGACCTGGCCCGGTTCCGCAGCTGGCTGGGCAAGATCGAGGCCCGCGACCACTTCGGCGCGCCGGCCGGGGTAGCGGCCCGGGCGGCGGTGGCCCGCTGCGCGGCGGAGCTGGCCGCGTTCGAGGCGGCCGCCTTGGCCGCCGAGGCCCCCGACGGCGAGGCCGAGCACCCCTGACCGGACCCGGCTCAGGCCGTGGCGTGCCGGTGCAGGTCCGCCCGGATCCCGGCGGCCACCGCCGCGGCCCGGGCCCGGGCCGCCGCCACCGCCTCGCCCGGCGCCACCGGGGCCACCACCTCCAGGTAGCACTTGAGCTTGGGCTCGGTGCCGCTGGGCCGCACCACCACCCACCCGTCGGACAGCGCCAGCCGTACGCCGGGTGTCGGTGGCAGCCCCGCCCAGCCCGCGGCCAGGTCGGCCACCTCCCGCACCGGCAGCCCCCCCAGCGTCGTGGGGGGCTCCTGGGTGAAACGGGCCACCGCGGCGGCGATCTGGGCCCGGTCGGGCAGCCGCAGGGACAGCTGGTCGGTGTGGTGCACGCCGTACCGGCGGGCCAGGTCGTCCAGCGCGTCGAGCAGGGTGCGGCCCTCCCGCCGGAGCGCGGCGGCCAGCGCGGCGACCGTCACCGCGGCGGCGATGCCGTCCTTGTCCCGGACCACGGGCTGGCCCGCCGGACCGCCCACGCAGTAGCCGAGGGCCTCCTCGTAGCCCAGCACCAGGCGCCGCCCGGGACTGTCGGTGGCGGCCTGCAGGATCCACTTGAAGCCCACCAGGGTGCGCCGGTAGGCCACCCCGTGGGCGGCGGCGATCCGCTCCAGCAGGGAGGAGGACACCACCGTGGTGACGACGAGCCGGTCACCCCCCGTCGAGTGGGTGAGCAGGTGGTCGGCGAGCAGGCAGCCCACCTCGTCCCCACGCAGCACCCGGCCGCCGACGGCCACGGCGCACCGGTCGGCGTCCGGGTCGTTGGCCAGCGCCAGGTCCGTGCCGTGGGCCTGCGCGGTAGCCAGCACCAGGTCCATGGCCCCCGGCTCCTCCGGGTTCGGGAACGGGACCGTCGGGAAGTCCGGGTCGGGGGCGGCCTGCTCGGGCACCACCACCGGTGGCGGGAAGCCCAGTCGGTCGAAGGCAGCGGTCAGCACCTCGCCGCCGACCCCATGCAGGGGGGTGTAGGCGACGCTGACCTCCCGGTCGGGGACGGCGGGCAGGCGGGCCAGCGCGTCGAGGTAGTCGTGGACCACCTCCTCGCCGGCGGTCGTCCCGCCCGACCCGCGGGGGACCTCGGCGAGGGGGCCCACCGCGGCGATCCGGGCGGCGATCTCCGCGTCCGCCGGGGGGGCCAGCGGTCGCCCGTGCAGGTACACCTTGTACCCGTTGTCCCGGGGCGGGTTGTGCGAGGCGGTGATCATGACCCCGGCGTCCGCGGCCAGCCGGCCCAGGGCGAAGACGAGGACCGGGGTGGGCAGCGGGCGGGGCAGGCGCAGCACCTCCAGGCCGGCCCCGTCGAGCACGGCCACCGCGTCGGCGGCGAAGTCCGCCGACCGGTGTCGGGCGTCGTAGCCGACCACCACCCGCCGGCACCCGGCGGCGCGCAGGTAGCCGGCCAGGCCGGCGGTGGCCCGGATCACCACGGCCCGGTTCATCCGGTTCGGTCCGGCGCCCAGCTCCCCCCGCAGCCCGGCGGTGCCGAACTGCAGGGGGCCGGCGAACCGGTCGGCCACCGCGGGGACGTCCCCGGCGTCGAGCAGGTCGGCAAGCTCCGCCCGGGTCAGCGGGTCGGGGTCCTCGGCCAGCCAGCGGCGGGCCCGCGCCCAGAGGTCGGCGGGGGGCGGTGTGCTCACAGCCGGGCCAGCACCTCGCGCAGCAGCAGCCCGGTGGACCGGGCGGCGGCCTGGCCGGCGGCCAGCACCTCGGCGTGGTCCAGCGGGGCGGCGCCGACCCCGGCGGCGAGGTTGGTGACCAGGGACACCGCGAGCACCTCGGCGCCCGCGGCGCGGGCCGCGATCGCCTCCAGCGCGGTGGACATGCCGACCAGGTCGGCCCCGAGGGTCGCCAGCATCCGGATCTCCGCCGGGGTCTCGTAGTGCGGCCCGGGCAGCGCGGCGTACACGCCCTCGGGGAGGTCCGGGGCCAGCGAGCGGACCAGCCCGCGCAGCCGCGCGGCGTACAGGTCGGTGAGGTCGACGAACCGCGGTCCGGCCAGCGGGGAGCACCCGGTCAGGTTGAGGTGGTCGGCGACCAGCACCGGCTGGCCCGGCGCCCACTCCGGGCGCAGCCCACCGGCCGCGTTAGTGAGGACGACGACGCGCGCCCCCGCCGCGACCGCCGTGCGCACCCCGTGCACCACCGCGGCGACCCCGCGCCCCTCGTAGAGGTGGGTGCGGCCCAGCAGCACCAGGGCCCGCCGGTTTCCGACGACGACGCTGCGGACCCGACCGGCGTGGCCGGCCACCGTGGGCGGGGCGAACCCGGGCAGGTCGTCGGTCGCCACCTCCGCCGTGGCCGGGCCGAGGGCCTCGGCGGCGGGGAGCCACCCGGACCCGAGCACCACGGCCACGTCGTGCCGCTCGACCCCGGTGGCCTCGCCCAGCCGGCGCGCCGCCGCCGTGGCTAGCCGCTCGGCCTCGGCGGCCGGGTCACCGGCCTCGACGGGGGTGGGGGGCGGCGGGTGCAGCGCGGTCACGAACCGGGACCTTAGCCGGTCCCCGTCACGACGTCCCCGGTCGCACCGGGCGGGCCCGCAGGGCAGCCACGTAGTCGTCCGGTGCCCCGGCCGCGGCCGCCGCGTCGGCGACCATGGTCAGGTACCGGGGCGACGGGAGCCCGCCCTCGTAGCCGTCCAGCACGTACGACCAGGCGCTGACCTCCCCCTCCAGGGTGTGCACGCGCACGCGCATCTTGCGGTACAGCCCGATCTCCGCGCCCTCCCAGCGGTCCAGCGCCGTCTCGTCCGCCGCGGTGACGTCGTACAGGGCCACGAACACCGCGGCGGTCGGGTCCTCGACGACCGTGGCCAGCGCCCCGTCCCACCCCCGGTCCTCCGCGCCGAAGGTGAGCCGCCAGCCCACCACCCAGCCGGTGCCGCGCTGCGGGGAGTGCGGGGCACGCCGCGCCATCTGGCGCGGGTCCATGTTGCTGCCGTACGCGGCGTACAGGGGCATGGCCCGAAGGCTAGTGGTCCACTCCCTGGCCACCGTGCGTGACGCCGGTGGTCCTGGCGCTGACGACCCTCGGCAGTCCTCCGTGGCGAGCATCCGGGGCAGGTGGGGGTGTCAGGGCAGCTTGGCGACGGTCAGCAGCACGACGGCGTCCTCGACCGCCTGCAGGTCGTGGCGGGCAGGAGGGACCACGAGGAGGTCACCCCGGCGACCGTCCCAGGAGTCCGCCCCGGCGCGGAGGCGCACGCGGCCGGCCAGGACCAACACGGTCGCCTCTCCAGGGTTCTCATGCTGGGCGAGGGTGGTGTGGGCGGTGAGGGCGACCAGGGTCTGTCGCAGCGTGTGTTCGTGGCCACCCACAACGGTCTCGGCGCTACGCCCCGAGGTGGCACGCTGGGCCCGGTCGAGGTGCTCGCGGGCGAGGGCGTCGAGGGACAGCTTCTGCATGGTCAACCCTTCCGTCCCCTGGTTGGGTGAGCCGGTAACGTCCCAGTTGACCGGCCAGGCTCGGTAGGGATGAGGATGGCACCATGTCCGACGAGGTGTTCCCGCCAGCGACGGTGGCGATGAGCGCCCGGCGCAGGGCACTGGCACCCGACACCCACGACGCGTTCACCGCTTTCAGCGCGCAGGTGTTCGCCGGGGGCGCCCTGCCTGAGGTGACCAAGCAGCTGATCGCGGTCGCCGTCGCGCACACCACCCAGTGCCCGTACTGCATCCGCGGGCACACTCGGCTGGCGCACCAGAGGGGCGCGAGCGACGAGCAGATCATGGAGGCGATCTGGGTCGCCGCGGAGATGCGGGCGGGCGGAGCCTATGCCCACGCTGCGATCGCGCTCGACGCGCTCGGGTATCCCGGCCACGGGCACTAGCAGCTTTAAGGGATGCTGGCGCTGCGGTAGGCGGTGAACCGGCGCTCCATCACCGGCAGCAGGGCGGGCAGGTCGACCGTGGGGTCCGCGGCCAGCGCCGGGAGCAGCAGCTCGTTTTCCCGGCGCACGTGTCCGGCGAACACCTCTTTGATGGCCCGAGCGGTCCCGGCCGCGTCGACCGCGCTGGATGGGTGGTCCAGTTCAGCAGCCAGTCCCAGCAGCGTCTCGTGCTCGAAGATCATCCCGGTGACCAGCGGCCGCAGCGTCGGGTCCGTCGCGGCCGCGTAGAGCACCTCCTCCTCGGCACGGGCGTGCGGCACGAGGTCGGACTCCAGGAAGGTGCGCAGCCCGGCACACGCCGGCTGATGCGGGCGGTCGTCCCGGGCGGCGGCGACGACCGCGTCAACCCGGGCGGTCAACGCCATGAGCAGTTCCGCGTGGTGCGCGACGATGGTGGTGACGCCGTCGGTGTGGACGGTCATGATGTCTCTCCTCTGGTCTTGGCAGTCAGGTGACCTTGGCTCGACGTAGTCCGGCGACGAGCGGGGTGTCGACACCGAGCGGTCCGAGCGGGCCCGCACCGCCCGGCGAGCCCAGCGGTGCGTCCCGGCCCGGCAGCGTCTCGGTGAAGAACGCGGCGTTGTCCCCGGCGTAGATGGACCACTTCTCCGGCAGGTCGTCCTCGTAGTAGATCGCCTCGACCGGGCAGACGGGTTCGCAGGCGCCGCAGTCGACGCACTCGTCGGGGTTGATGTACAGCGCACGCTCGCCCTCGTAGATGCAGTCCACGGGGCACTCCTCGACGCAGGCCCGGTCCAGCACGTCCACGCAGGGTTCGGCGATGACGTAGGTCATGGCCGGCCTCCTCTCGGCTCAGCCGCCATTACCCGGCCGCCGTCGCTGTCCGGAGCTGGGCGACGCAGAGGCTGGGGGTGACGAACGGTGCCAACGACGCTGCCTCCACCGGGGCACGCAGCTCCTCCAGCGCCCCGCGCATCAGCCCCAGGTGGATGGCACAGACCACGTCCCGATGTCGCTCGGCCACCTCGAGGAACGGGCAGTGGCGCAGCCGGACCTCGGTGTCCGTCGTGCCGGCGCCGGGATGGGTCTCGGGTTGGAAGCCGACCGCGTCGAGCAGTCGGTTCAGCCGGTGCACCGCCTCCGTCGCGTCGACCTGCTGCCAGGGCGCGGTGCGCTCGACCAGGTGCCGGCCCCAGTGGCGTCCCGCGGCTAGGGCCGCCGCCCCGGCGTCCGGTGCCGCGGAGACCAGCCCGGTGAGCATCTCGGCGAGCAGCCGGTAGCTGCGCGGCCCCGGCACCGCCCCGTGGGCGGTGTAGAGGATGCGGGGGCGGCCGGGTATGGCGCGCGGCTCGGCGGCCCGCTCGGCCAGCCCGTCGGCCACCAGGCCGTCGAGGTGGAACCGGGCGGTGTTGACGTGCAGCCCGGTCGCCTGGGCCATCTCGGTGACGCTGCACGGCCGGCCGGTCGCGTGCAGCCGGGCCAGCACGTCGGCGCGCCGACCGGACACTGCGGCGTCGGCGGCCCGGTCGGTGAGGCTGGGGGGCAGGCTGGTCGGCATGCTGGGTCTTCGCCTCTCCGGAGCGGCTCGCGGTGGGCTCGCTGAAGGTACTATACACGAAGAGCACGTGTTTCTACTAACGGTCGGCGGAGTACTGCCGGGTGCCACAATGGCGCCGTGCCGACCCGCCCCTCCCACCCCCGTCCTCGCGTGGCCGTGCTCGGCGGGGGTCCGGGGGGCTACGAGGCCGCACTGGTCGGCGTACAGCTCGGGGCGCGGGTCACCCTCGTCGAGCGGGACGGCCTGGGCGGCTCGGCGGTGCTCACCGACTGCGTCCCGTCCAAGACCCTGGTGGCCACCGCCGAGGTGGTCACCCTCGCCCGGGAGGCCGGGGCGCTCGGGCTGACCTCGGGCGACGCGGACGGCTCCCCGCCGGCGGTGGGGGTCGACCTGGCCCGGGCCAACGCGCGGGTCCTCGGGCTGGCCCGGGCCCAGTCCGAGGACATCGCGCGGCGGCTGGCCCGGGAAGGCGTCGAGGTGCTGGCCGGCACCGGCCGGCTGGTCGAGGGCGGCATCCTGGTCCAGCTCGCCGACGGCGGGGGCGAGCGAGCGGTGCCGGCCGACGTGGTGCTCGTCGCCACGGGCGCCCACCCCCGGTTGCTGCCCGGTGCGGAGCCGGACGGGGAGCGGGTGCTCACCTGGACCCAGGTGTACGGGCTGCGCGACCTGCCCCCCGAGCTGGTGGTCGTCGGGTCGGGCGTGACCGGTGCGGAGTTCGCCAACGCCTACCAGGCGCTGGGTTCGCACGTGACCCTAGTGTCCTCCCGCGACCGGGTTCTGCCCGGCGAGGACGCGGACGCCGCGGCGGTGCTGGAGGAGGTCTTCGGCCGGCGGGGCATGACGGTGCTGTCCCGGGCCCGCGCCCAGGCCGTCACCCGCACCGCGGACGGCGTACGGGTGGAGCTCGCCGATGGTCGGGTGGTGACCGGGAGCCACTGCCTGCTCGCGGTCGGGTCGGTGCCGAACACGGCGGGCATCGGGCTGGCCGAGGCGGGGGTGAGGCTCGGCGACGCCGGGTTCGTCGAGGTGGACCGCGTGTCGCGGACCAGCCGGCCGGGGGTGTACGCCGCCGGCGACTGCACCGGGGTGCTGATGCTGGCCTCGGTCGCCGCCATGCAGGGACGGATCGCCATGTGGCATGCCCTGGGCGACGCCGTCCGACCGCTGGACCTGCAGACGGTGGCGTCCGCCGTGTTCACCGACCCGGAGATCGCCACCGTGGGGTGGACCCAGCAGGCGGTTGACTCCGGCGCGGTGGAGGCCGAGGTGGTCAAGCTGCCGCTGGCCACCAACGCGCGGGCGAAGATGCAGGGCGTACGGGACGGCTTCGTGAAGCTGTTCTGCCGGCCCGGCACCGGCATCGTCGTCGGCGGGGTGGTGGTCGCCCCCCGTGCCAGCGAGCTGATCTTCCCGGTGTCCCTGGCGGTCGACCTGCACCTGACCGTCGACCAGGTCGCCGGTGCGTTCACCGTGTACCCGTCGCTGTCGGGCAGCCTGGCCGAGGCGGCCCGCCAGCTGCACACCCGGTTCTGATCTGGGTCTGATCGCCACGGCGCGGTCGGTGCCGTTCAGACGCGCATGATCGCTACGGAATACGGAGCTACGTCGGGGTTACCAGTCCCCGCCGCCGAAGTCGCCACCGGAGTCCCAGCCGCCCGTGTCCCAGCCGCCGCCCCCGCCGGCGAAGTCCCCCCCGGCGTCGCCGCCGGCGCCGTCGCCGTACCCCACGGGTGCCCCGGCCCAGCCGGTCCCAAAACCCCCGAAGCCCCCGAGCGCGTTGCCCAGCAGGGTCCCCACCAGCAGCCCCCCCAGCAGGTTGCCCCCGAACCCGTAGCCGCCGAAGTAGCCACCGGCCCACGGCGCGTACGCCGGGCCGCCCTCCCAGTACGGGCGCCGGGCGCCGCCGACGGTGACCAGCCGGCTGTCCGGGTCCGCTCCGGCCCGGACCCGCTCGGCGTCGGCCGCGCACGCCGGCACCGCACGGGCCGCACCGCCGGGGGGCGCCCAGGTGACGTCCTCGACCGACGGGCCGTGCTGGGGGTTGAAGAAGCACGGGGCCCGCCGCTCGGGCACCGGGGCGCCGCTGAGCCGGGCCCGGGTGGCGGCCATCGCGAACCGACCCTCGGCCAGCTGCTCGCTGACCGCGGCCAGGTCCGCCGGCCCGCGGGCCACGGCCAGGGCCTGCTTGGCCCGGTCGTAGCAGTCCAGCGCCCGCTGGTAGTCCGCGCGCGCCTCGTCCGGCAGGGAGGGGGCGGTCAGGTCCAGGTCGAGTGCGGCGATGTCCTCACCGAGGCGGGTGACGTCCTCCTCTGCGGCGGCGCGGACCGGGGCGAACTCCGCTGCGGCCTGCTCGGCGGCCCGGCGGCGGCGGGACCGCCGCCACAGCAGCAGGGCGAACAGGCCACCCCCGACCAAGGCGATCATCACGACTAGGGTGGCCACTCCGGAGCCGCCGCCGCCCGGCGTCCCGGCCGCGGCGCGGCCCTCCTGCCGGGCCGCCTGCTCGGTGTCCGCGATGGCCTGCAGCACGCTGGCCGCCGGGCTGCTCGCCGACCGGGCGGCCTGCCCGATCGCGGCGGCCCGGTCGGGGACGACCGAGGAGCCCACGTAGACCCCGCTCGGGAACAGCACGATGTAGGTGCCCGGGGTGCGGCCGGTCGCCCGGTAGAGGGCGTCCAGCAGCGCCCCGGAGTTGCTGTACCCGCGCTGGGCGGTGGTGGGCAGCACGGCGACGTACACCGGGGTGCTCGCGCCGCGCGCGGCGTCGCGCACCCGCGCCTGGTCGGCGGGGCTGAGCACCGTGGCGGCCGCGGGGTCGACGTACAGGCGCTCGCCGGCGCGGAAGGCGTCGGCCGCGCTCCCCAGCGGCTCGGCGCTGGCCGGCGCGGCCAGCAGCAGCACCGCGGCGGCGCCCGCGGCGAGGGTGGTCAGCAGTCGCCGGGCCGCGCGGCCCCCTCGCCTCATGACCGTGACGATACCTGCGCCAGCGCCGCGGCGCTCACGGCACGGGCGCGACGGCCGGCTCGGTCCCGTCCTCGGCGGCCACGATCCGGCACAGCACCTGGCCGCTGGTCACGCCCGCCCCGACCACGGCCGCCAGGTCGGTGACCGTCCCCGCCCGGTGCGCCGCCAGCGGCTGCTCCATCTTCATCGCCTCCAGGACCACGACCAGGTCCCCGGCCTCGACCTGCTGGCCCTCCTCCACGGCGACCTTCACGATGGTGCCCTGCATCGGGCTGGTCAGGGCGTCACCGCCGGCGCTGGCCCCGGCGCGCCGCCCCCCACCGCGGCGCGACGGCGGGGCCTGCCCCGGGCCGGTCCGGCCGCCGAGACCACCGGCCAGCCCGAGGGCCAGCCCACTGGCCAGCCCCGCGGGCAGGACGACCTCCAGGCGCCGGCCGCCCACCTCCACCACGACCCGCTCCCGGGCCGCCTCCGGGCTCGCTTCTGGGGCCGGCGCACCCACCGGACCGGCGTACGGCGCCAGCCGGGTGGTGAACTCCGTCTCGATCCAGCGGGTGTGCACCGTGAACGGCTCGGCGGTGAACGCCGGGTCGGTGACGACGGCCCGGTGGAACGGCAGCACGGTGGGCATGCCGGCCACCTCGAACTCGCCCAGGGCCCGGCGGGCCCGTTCCAGCGCCTGCCGACGGTCCCGCCCAGTGACCACCAGCTTGGCCACCAGCGAGTCGAAGACCCCCGGCACGGTCATCCCCGGCTCGTAGCCGGCGTCCAGCCGGACCCCCGGTCCGCTCGGGGGGCGCCAGGTAGTGAGCGTGCCCGGAGCGGGCAGGAACCCCCGGGCCGGGTCCTCGGCGTTGATGCGGAACTCGATGGCGTGGCCACGCACCGGCGGGTCGTCGTACCCGAGCGGCTCCCCGTCGGCTAGCCGCAGCTGCTCGCGCACCAGGTCGATGCCGGTGACCTCCTCGCTCACCGGGTGCTCGACCTGCAGCCGGGTGTTCACCTCCAGGAAGGACAGCGTCCCGTCGGCGCCGACGAGGAACTCGCAGGTCCCGGCGCCGACGTACCCGGCCGCGCGCAGGATCGCCTTGGACGCGCGGTACAGCTCGGCCTCCTGGGCCGCAGACAGGAACGGCGCCGGGGCCTCCTCGACCAGCTTCTGGTGCCGCCGCTGCAGCGAGCAGTCCCGGGTGGACACGACGACCACCCCGCCGTGCCGGTCGGCCAGGCACTGGGTCTCCACGTGCCGGGGCCGGTCGAGGTAGCGCTCGACGAAGCACTCGCCGCGGCCGAAGGCGGCCACCGCCTCCCGGACCGCGGAGTCGAACAGCTCGGGGATCTCGGCCAGGGTGCGGGCCACCTTCAGCCCCCGCCCGCCCCCGCCGTACGCCGCCTTGATGGCCACCGGCAGGCCGTGCTCCCGGGCGAACGCCACCACCTCGTCGGCGTCCCGTACGGGGTCGGCCGTCCCGGGCACCAGTGGCGCCCCCGCGGCCTGCGCGAGGTGGCGGGCGGAGACCTTGTCCCCCAGGGCGTGGATGGCCGCCGGCGGGGGGCCGACCCAGACCAGCCCGGCGTCCAGGACGGCCTGCGCGAAGCCGGCGTTCTCGGCGAGGAAGCCGTACCCGGGGTGCACCGCGTCCGCCCCGCTGGCCCGCGCCGCCGCGATCACCTTGCCCACGTCGAGGTAGCTGTCCGCGGGGAGGGCGCCGTCCAGGGCCCACGCCTCGTCGGCCAGCCGGACCGGCAGCCCGTCGCGGTCCGGGTCGGCGTACACGGCCACGCTGGCCACGCCCGCGTCCCGGCAGGCCCGGATGATCCGTACCGCGATCTCGCCCCGGTTGGCGATCAGCAGCTTGCGCACCGGCCGGCTCCCTCCTGCGGTTCCCCAGGAGTGTAGGGAGGCGTCCGGGGCCGCCTAT
>JBMOMH010000068.1:0-13481 GCA_049323135.1 Actinomycetota bacterium | reverse complement strand
CGCACACCCGGCCCCCCGTGATCGACTGTGACGTTGTCGACGCGACGCGCCGGTGGCGGCGTCGACAACGTCACAGTGGATCACCACACCCCTCGCTGGCCCCCGGGCCACGCCTGGTCCCCAGGCTCCAGGGTCTGGTATTATTGTTAGTCCATTCACGGAGGATGCGCGGGAGAGGAACCGGACAGTGCCCAAGGTCACCTTCGTCGCCGTCGACGGGTCCCAGCAGACCATCGACGCCACGGTCGGGGACTCGGTCATGGCCACCGCGGTCAGGAACGGGGTCCCCGGCATCGTCGGCGAGTGCGGCGGGAACCGCTCATGTGCCACCTGTCACGTCTACGTGGACGACGACTACCGCCACCTCGTCGGGCCGCCGGGCGACCTCGAGGACGACATGCTCGACCTCGCGGTGTCGGAGCGCCGGGAAACCAGCCGACTGTCCTGCCAAATCACGGTAACCGAGGCCCTGGACGGCCTCGTCGTGCAGACCCCCAGCGAACAGCCGTGACGGCCGGCACGCTGGTCATCGGGGCCAGCCAGGCCGGCGTACAGCTGGCAGCCGCCCTGCGCGACTTCGGGTACGACGACCCGATCACATTGGTCGGCGCCGAAGCGCCAGCGCCGTACCAGCGCCCCCCACTGTCGAAGGCCTACCTGGCCGGCCGGGCCGACGCGGCCTCCCTAGCACTGCGCACCGAGACGTTCTTCCGGGACCAGCGGATCACGGTGCTGACCGGGGAGCGGGTGCTCCGGCTTCGCCTCTCACCGACCGGGCCGGCCGGTTCAGGAACCGCGCTGACCGACCGGGGGCGACGGCTGCCCTTCGACCGGCTGGCCCTCACCGTGGGAGCGCGGCCCCGCCGGCTGCGCGTGCCAGGCGCCGACCTGGACGGCGTGTGCTACCTGCGCGACGTGGGGGACGCCACCCGGCTACGGGACCGGCTGGCCAGGGCCCGCCAGGTGGTGGTCGTCGGCGGAGGATTCATCGGGCTCGAAGCCGCCGCGGTGGCCCGGTCCCAGGGCAGGCAGGTGACCGTCGTCGAAGCGACGGACCGGCTCGCCTCCCGGGTGGTGGCACCGGTGGTGTCCGAGTTCTACCGCGCCGCGCACACCCGCCGGGGGACCGACGTCCGGCTCGGCGCGGAGGTCAGCGAGATCCTCGGCCTACGGGGCCGGGCGCGCGCGGTCCACCTGGCCGACGGCGGGCAGCTGCCGGCCGACCTGGTCGTCGTGGGCGTCGGCGTCGTACCGCGCCAGGAGCTGGCCCAGCAGCTCGGCCTGACCTGCGACCACGGCATCGTCGTGGACGAGTTCGCGCGCACGAGCGAACCGTCCGTCGTCGCGGCCGGTGACTGCACCGTGCTGCCCAACCCGCTCACCGGCCGGGGGCGGCTGCGCCTGGAGTCCGTCCCCAACGCCGTCGCCCAGGCCCGGGTGGCCGCGGCGACCCTCACCGGCCGGCTGGAGCCCTACCGGGACGTGCCCTGGTTCTGGTCGGACCAGTTCGACCTCACCCTGCAGATCGCCGGGGTGGCCGACGGCTACGACCAGGTCGTCGTCCGCGGCGACCCCGGTACCGAGCGCTTCTCCGTGCTGCACTACCTGGACGGGCGCCTCCAGGCGGTGGCCGCGGTCAACCGTCCCGCCGACTACCTGGCCGTGCGCAAGGCGCTGGCGCAGGACATCCCGCTCCCCCCCGAACGGGCCATGCACACCGACGTACCGCTGAAGGACCTGCTGCGCCAGCCGACGACGACGCCCTGACGCTCTCCGGGTGCCCCGGTTCACAGCCCGAGACCGGCATGGTCGAGCCGGGCCAGGTGATGGCGCCACACCGCAAGGTCGTTCAGGGCCTCGCCCAGGTCGGGCAGCTCAGCCACCTCCGCGGGCGAGAGGTCCGCCGCGTCTGCCCCGAGGGCGGCCAGCTGAAGGGTGATCCGCGCCAGCGCTTCGACGTTGAGTGCTCGGACGACCGCCTGCGCGACGGCATGGGTCCCGCTACCGACCGTGGTGACGCCGTGTCCGCGAAGGAGACAGACCGGCGCGCTGCCCATCGCGGCGACCATCTCCTGACCGAGGTCCCTACGCCGGATCAGCACGGCCCTTGGATAGACGGGGACACCGGCCAGGGCCAGGCGGGCCGCGGGGATGTTGTAGGCACCGAACACCGGGCGGAGGCCCAGACCGGCCATCCCGACCGCGAGAACCGCCGGGGGGTGGCAATGGACGACCGCATCGACGTCCGGGCGGGCGCGCAGCACCTCCGAGTGGATGGGTAGCTCGTTGGGCACCGACCACTCGCCCAGCTGGCCGCGCCCATCGAGGTCTACGTCGAACACATCCTCGACCGTCGTGAACAGCAGGCCAGCCTCGCGCGGGCCCCGGCAACGGAGGAGCATGCGCTCCTGACCCATCCTGAGGCTGACGTGGCCGAGGACATCCTCCGCAAGCCCCTGGTGCCCCAGCACCCGACAAGCCAACGCCACGGTTCGCCGGTCATCCTCGGCAACCATTCCGCCCCTCCCGTCTCCCATGACAGGTGCCGTCCAGATTGGACGGGTCAGATCACCGCCCACTCGACCGACTCGGGGGCAAACAGCTCGTCCGGGCTCCGCAACCGCGCAGACAGCCCCTGCTCATAGTGGTAGCGCAGGAAGGTAGCCAGCGTCTCCCGGTTGCCCTCCAAGCCGTACGACCAGAAGTCACGCCCGAGCACCTGCTCGGCCTCCTCCACCTGATGCACCAGCCAGGGCAGCATGACCGGCAGCACCGAAGAGTCGTACAACCTCACCCGCGCCTCCTCCTTGGCCCGCAGGAACGCCTGGTACAGCGACTGGGCCACCCAAGGGTGACGGTGGTAGACGTCGCGGCGGACGACCACGACGTGCATGATGGGGAAGATGCCGGTGGCCGCGAAGTAGGCCCGTTCAGCACCGACCACGTCGGCGAACAGCCGTCGCACTCGAGCGTCCCCCGCGGCGAACGGCCCCGGGATCCGAGGCGTGCACAGCGCATCGATCTCCCCCTCGACCAGCATTCCGGACAGCGTCCGCCCCGGCGGCACGGCCGCCACCACGATGCTCGGTGGCAGGTGCAGCGGCACCTTCTCGACCCGACCCGGCTCCTCCTGCCCACCGGTGCGGTAGGTCACCGAGTCCACCGCCACGCCGTGCTGCTCGGCCAAGATCCCGCGGGCCCACACGCCGGCCGTGAGCTGGAACTCCGGTGTCCCCACGACCTTGCCCTGCAGGTCCTCCGGCCGGCCAATACCCGCACCGGCATTCACGTACCACGACCCGTGGCGGAAGCTCCGGGACGTGAACACCGGGAGAGCGACGAAGGGCGGCGGGTCGCGCTGCAAGGAGATGACGTACGACGACAGCGAGAGCTCGGCGACGTCGAACTCCTGGTACCGCATCATCCGGAAGAACGTCTCCTCGACGGGCAACCGCAGGTAGACGAGGTCGATCCCGTCGGGTCGGACGCGGCCCTCCTCGAGGGCCCGGGTTCGGTCGTAGTCCCCACAGGCCAGAGACAGGGTGAGCCGGGACACGGTCAGCGGCCCTGCGCCGTGAGCCTGGCGTCCAGCCGGGGGTACACCCGGCGGGCGTTGCCCTCGAACA
The DNA here is from genome assembly GCA_049323135.1 of Actinomycetota bacterium. Classification (GTDB taxonomy): domain Bacteria; phylum Actinomycetota; class Actinomycetes; order JBMOMH01; family JBMOMH01; genus JBMOMH01. The sequence continues at coordinate 9,855 of JBMOMH010000068.1, read as the reverse complement.
CCTTGGCCCGGTCCTCGTCAGAGAGGCCGACGTTGTCGACGTAGCGCTTGGTGTCGTCCCAGGCGTGCCCGGTCTCCGGGTCCACTCCCCGGAGGGCACCGAACATCTCCGAGGCGAACAGGATGTTGTCTGCGGCGATGACGCGGTGCAGCAGGTCGACGCCGGCCTGGTGGTAGACGCAGGTGTCGAAGAACACGTTGCCCATCACATGTTCGGCCAGGGGAGGCCGTCCCAACCGGTCGGCCAACCCCCGGAAGCGCCCCCAGTGGTACGGGACCGCGCCACCCCCATGCGGGATCACCAGCCGCAGCGTGGGGAAGTCGGCAAACAGGTCCCCCTCGACCAGCTGCATGAAGACGCTGGTGTCGGCGTTGAGGTAGTGCGCCCCCAGCGAATGGAAGCTGGGGTTGCAGGACGCGGAGACGTGCACCATGGCCGGCACGTCCAGCTCCACCATCACCTCGTACAGCGGGTACCAGTAGCGGTCGGTCACCGGCGGCGAGGTCCAGTACCCCCCCGAGGGGTCGGGGTTGAGGTTGCAGCCGACGAATCCCAGGTCCTGCACGCACCGGTGCAGCTCGGCCACCGAGTCGGCGAGCGACCCGTCCGGGGTCTGCGGCAGCTGGCCCACCCCGGCAAAGTGGGCAGGGTAGAGCTGCACCACCCGAGCGACCAGGTCGTTGCACGCCTGCGACCAGGCCCGCGCGATCGCCGGGTCGCCGACGTGGTGCTCCATCGCCGACGCCTTGGGCGAGAACAGCATCAGGTCGCCGCCCCGGTCACGAAGCAACCGCAGCTGGGTGTCCTCGATGCTCTCTCGGATCGCCTCGTCGCTGATGGCGGCCAGCACTGCCGGCGGCGCGGACGCGTCGTCCAGCCGGGCCAGCTGCGCGTCCCGGAAGGCCTGCAGGGCACCGGGGGCCGTGGTGTAGTGACCGTGGCAATCGATGATCACTGCACATCCTCGTCGACGTAGGTCAGGCCCTTGCGGGCCAGGCGTTCGCGCATCTGGTGCAGGTCCAGGCTGAGCTCCCCGGCGCGGTAGCGCACCCGGTTGTCGGCCTCCTTCTCGGCCCGCACCCGTGCAGCCGCGAGCACGTCGGTCGCCGTACGCCGGGGCACGACGACGACCCCGTCGTCGTCGGCGACCACCACGTCACCGGGGTGCACCAGCTGCCCGGCGCACACCAGAGGCACGTTGACGTCACCCAAGGTATCCTTCACCGTGCCCTGCGCGGAGACGCAGCGAGACCAGACAGGGAAGCCCATCGTCGCCAGCTCGGCCACATCCCGGCACCCTGCGTCGATGACCAGCCCCCGCACGCCGCGCGCCTGCAGGGCGGTGGCCAGCAGGTCACCGACGTATCCCGCGGTGGACGCAGCCGTGGGCGCGACGACGAGGACGTCACCGTCGCGGCACTGCTCGACGGCGACGTGCACCATCCAGTTGTCACCGGGTGGCACGCTGACGGTCACCGCGGTCCCGCTGACCCGCGCCCCTGCGTAGATCGGCCGGAGGCGCGGGTCGAGCAGGCCGGTGCGGCCCTGGGCCTCGTGCACCGTCGCCACCCCCAGAGCGGAGAACGCGTCGGCGGTGACCCGGTCGGCACGGCGGATGTTCCGGACGACGACGGGCATCTCGCTCCCTTCCCGGCTGGCGGGGAACGTACTGTACGTGGTGACGGACGGGGGACGGAGGGGGTCACTGCCACGGCAGCAGGGAGACGTGGACGACGCCCTCCTCGCCGTCGCCGCCCACGGCCCGGATGGCCCGGTCGACGTCGCGCAGGCTGAAGGTGTGGGTGGTGAGCAGGTCCAGCGGGAACCGGTGCGAGGCCAGCTGGGCGAGGGCCAGCTCGCAGGCCCGATAGCTGTGCCCGCGGGCGCTCTTGATGGTGATGGCCTTCTCGGTCACCTTCTTGATAGGGAAGTCCGGGAACGCCGCCATCTCACCCTGCACCAGCAAGGTGCCTCCGCGCCGCTTGAGCGCGTCGATGCCGAGCAGCACCGGCGCGGAACCGGCGCCCGCCGTACAGTCCAGGACGACGTCGACGCCCACGCCGCCGGTCAGGTCCCGGACCCGCTCGAGCGGGTCCTCCCGCTGCACGTCGATGACGTGGTCGGCGCCCAGCGTCTTGGCCAGCTCGAGGCGGGCGGCGTCCCGGCTGGTCCCGGTCACGATCACCAGGGATGCACCGGCCTGCCGGCAGGCGACGGTCTGCGCGAGCCCCTGCTGGCCGGGTCCCTGCACCAGGACGGTGGAGTGGTAGCCCACGCTGGCGTCGAAGAGGGCCCACTCGATGCCGTTCGACATCGGGGTGACGATCCCCGCCAACTCCGCCGACACCCCGTCCGGCACCTTGTGCACCACGGCGTTCCAGGGCAGGAAGAGGTAGCCGGCGAAGCCGCCCCACAGGTGGTAGGGGTGCTCCGCCGAGGTGTACCCGTAGCGCCGGGCGTCAGGGTTGGTCCGCCAGTCCGTGGCCGCACAGTGGCGATACTCCCCCCGATGGCACCACTCGCAGCGGCGGCAGGGCACGTAGTGCTCGACGAAGACCCGGTCCCCCTCGGTCACCCCCTGCCGCTCGCGGAAGACCCGCCCGGCCCGCGCGACCAGGCCGACGTTCTCGTGCCCCATGATGACCGGGTCGGCCACCGGTGGTGCGGCGTACATCTTCACGTCGGTCCCGCAGATCCCGGCGACCTCCACCTGCAACAGGGCCCCGTCCTCGGGGATGTCGGGCATCGGGTACTCCCGGAACTCGGTCGTGCCCGGCCCGGTCCGCACCGCCGCCAGCACCTGCTCGCCCATGCTCGGTCCTTCCCGGAGGGGCCTCCGCCGGAGCCCCGCCGCGTATGGTCTTATGGTAAGACCGGATGCTACCGTGCAGGCACCGACACGAGGAGCCGGGTCCAGCAGCCATGGGACGACCGACACTACGCATCGTCACCCGCCCACAGCGGAGCAACTGGGCGCTGGTCCAGGGGGAGGTGGCCCCCCCGGCCGTCGACCTGGCGTTCTGCGAGGTGGACGTCCTCGTCCACGCCTTTCGCCGGATGGTGCGGGAGCTCGCGTACGACGTCTGCGAGATGGCCTTCACCACCTACCTGTGCGCCCGGGCGCACGGCACCCCGTTCACCGCCCTGCCCGTCTTCCTGGTTCGGGGGTTCCACCACGGCGCCGTCGTGCACAACCCAGCGGCCGGGCTGACCGGACCAGCCGACCTGGCCGGCCGGGAGGTTGGGGTCAACCGGGGCTACACCGTGACCACCGGGGTATGGGCGCGCGGCATCCTCGAGGAGGAGTACGACCTCGACCTCGACCAGGTCACCTGGCGACCATCCGGTGACGAGCACGTGGCCGCCTACCGCCCCCCGCGCAACGTAGTGCCGCTGCCAGCCGGCAGCAGCCTGGAAGAGCGGCTGGCGAGCGGTGAGCTGCCCGCGGCGGTCGGCATCGGGGCTGACCCACCGCACACGGCGCCGCTGGTCCCCGACGCCGAGGAAGCCGGGTACGCGGCCCTGCGCCAGCGGGGTCTCTACCCCATCAACCACCTGGTCGTCGTCCGGGACGCGGTGCTCGAGGCGCACCCCGGGTTGGCCGCTGAGCTCTTCGCCGCCTTCGCCACCGCCAAGCAGCGGTACGTCGACCGGCTGGGCGCAGACGCGATCGCCGCCCCGACGCCGACCGACCGGATGTACCGGCGGGTCATGGACATCACCGGCGCCGACCCCCTGCCCTACGGCATCGCCCCGAACCAGACGATGATCGAGCGGCTCGTGGCCCACGCTGTACGGCAGCACATCCTCGACCGTCCCCCCGAGGTGGCCGACCTGTTCGTCGCTGAGACCCGCGACCTAACCGGCTAGGGGAGGACGCCCATGCGCATCGCGATCGGAGCCGACCACAACGGGGTGCTGCTCAAGGCCGGCCTCGTGGCATGGCTGACTGCCGAGGGGCACCGCGTCGACGACCGTGGGGCGCATGGGACCGAGGTCGTGGACTACCCGCCACTGTGCGCCGACGTGGCCGGGCAGGTCCGCACCGGCGCCGCAGACCGGGGAATCGTAATCGGGGGGACGGGTGGCGGCGAGGCCATCGCCTGCAACAAGATCCGGGGCATCCGGGCCGGCCTGTGCCACTCCGCCTTCCTCGCGGAGATCTCCAGCGCACACAACGCGACCAACGTGCTGGTCCTCGGCGCCAAGGTGGTCACGGCCAGCGAAGCGCGGGACATCGTGGCCACCTGGCTGCGCACGCCCTTCAAGGGCGGCCGTCACCAGCAGCGGTTAGAGCAGATCGCGGCGCTGGAGCGCGGCGACCTCATCCCCTGACCGAGTCCAGGAACCCTAGTACGGCGTCCGGTGCGGTGTCCTCGGTCTGCCCACTCACCGGGACGTCCCAGTACTTCGCCCGGGTCAGGCACTCCTGCAGGTAGCGGGCGGCGGAGGTGGCGTGCGAGGTATCCTGCCCGGGGACAACCAGGGCCGGGACGTCCAGCCGCAGCAGGTCCTCCGGCTCGGCGCCTGGCACGGTGTCCCGGTCGAAGAGGGCGCGGACGGTCCCGGTCACCAGGACGGCGTAGCGTTCGGGGTCCTGGCGGGCGTAGTGCTCGGCGAAAGCCGGGTCGCGCCGCAGCACGCTGACCCATGGCCCCACGCGAGGGTCCTCGGTGAAGCTACTGGTGGTGCCGCGCGCCAGGGCAACGACCTCGGGGAGGCCGTGTTCGGCGACGTAGGCCAGGTGACGGCCGAGCCGGGCATGCTGGGTGATGCGGTACCGCGGCCCGCCTGCCGGCGAGTAGAGCACCATGCTGGCCACTAGCTGCGGGTGGCGAACGGCGAACGTGGTGACGATGGAGCAGCCGACGCAGCCGCCCATCAGGTGCGCCCGGTCGATGCCCAGGTGCTCGAGCAGCCCCTTGCCCTGCGCGACGTAGCTGTCCCAGCTCAACCGCTCGACCCGCCCGCCGGACTCCCCCGACTCCCGCTTGTCGAAGGTGATGCAGGTGAACCGGGCAGGCAGGTGGTCGAGCAGCCGGAGCCGGCGGTAGACCCCCGTCGACCGCCAGCTATCCATCGTCGCGTTGAAGCCACCGGGGGCGAACATGAGCAGCGGGGGGCCGGCACCGGTCACCTCGTAACGGGTGGCGATGCCGTCGACGACGGCGGTGGGCACGAACGCTCTCCGTTCCGCTTAGGACTTGCCGGCGCCGCCCTTGATCTGCCGGGCGGCACGCACGTCGGCGGCGTACGCCGTGAGGGCGTCGAAGCTGACCCGGGCCACGTTGGCGTAGGTCTCCGGGGCCTCGTCCAGCGCCGACGCCGCATATCCTATGGCCGCCTGCGCCATGCGCATCCGCCCGTCCAGCCACGGCCCGCCGCCGAAGCCGCCCACGACGGGAATCGAGACCGCGGCGGCCACGGCGGCGCCGACCACGGGACCGGAATTGGTGAAGTTCAGCATCGCGGCCCCGGCCGCCTCCAGCCGCTTCGCGTCGGCGACGAGCTCGTCGGCCAGCTCCGCGGGCACCGTCGGCTGCGCTCCGGGCGTGGCCGTGTACTCGAGGCCGAAGCGCAGCGCGGTCTGCGGCGTGATCCCGAACTGGGCAAACACCGGGATACCGGCCCGGTGCACGGCGCCGACCGCGTCGAGGTGCTCCGCGGCGCCGTCCAGCTTCACCATGTCGGCCCCAGCCTCCTTGACGAACCTGATCGCCGCCCGTACCGCGCTGTCAGGGCCCTCCTGCAGCGGGCCGAACGGGAAGTCGACGCTGAGCAGCGCCCGCTGCACCCCTCGCCGCACCGCCTGGGCGACGACGAGCATCTGCTCCATCGTCACCTCGAGCGGGTTGGCCTGGCCCCAGAGGTTGACCCCGACGGTGTCCCCGACCGACACGACGTCGACACCGGCCCGGTCGGCGATCCGGGCCATCTGGTAGTCCCAGACCACCAGCCCGACGATCTTGCGGCCCTCGCGCTTCATCGCCTGCAGCCCCGGCAGGGTCACCTTGCCCTGTGTCACGTCCATCTGTGCCCCTAGGCCCGCAGCGCCGTGAGCACCTCGACGACGTCGGCCTCGTCGTGGGTCAGCAGGAGGACCCGGGCGTGCGGTCGCAGCGCGGCCACTGCCGCCTGCGCGTCGTGGCCGTCGGCGAGCACTAGGCCGGCGGTCATGATGCCGCGCAGGGTACACGCGTCCCCGATGGCATGGGCGACGCCAGCGGCCTCGTCGGCGGTGGCGACCATCACGGCGACGTCGGCGCCGACCAGCTCGTCGCTGAGCCGGGACTCGGTGCCGTCAGTGGCCCGCAGGACCAGGTCGCCGAGCTGGCCGTTGTCCCTTGGGGCGGGCGCGGCGGATGCCCAGGTGAAGAAGCGCGCGCCGGCCCACGGCCGCCCGGCCACCCGGCGTACCACCGGCTCGGCTCCCTGGTCGAGCGCCACGACCCGGGTGCGCCGCGACGGCGCGATGGCTGCGTCGATCCGGTAGCGGGCCTCGGCGGCGGTCGCCGCCCTGGCGCAGCTGTTGAGGAGGATCGGTTGCATCGGCCCGCTCACACCGATGTCTGCGGCACGCCGGGCACGGCCGTCACGGCGTCCCGGCACGCCTCCAGGAAGGACTCCTCCTTGGGCAGCACGATGGCCGCCGAGCGCACGCGATGGTGTGCCGGGTCCACGCCAGGGGGGGTGACTCCCTCGTCACGGAGCGCCAGCGCGGCCTTGCGCAGCTTCTGACGCGCCTTGATGATGCCGCTGTCGGCGGGAACGAGCCGCTCCTTCGTCCGGTCCACGATCGGGCCCATGCTCTCCTGCAGGGACGCGTCCTGCATCGCGATGCCACGCACCCCGGAGTAGTGCTCGCTGCGCTTCTGCGCCTCGCGGTCCATCAGGTAGTCGTTGTCCTTGTTCTGCACTGGGCGGTAGGTGCCCGGGATGTTCTCGCTGTGCACCCCGAAGCCGGCCTTCATGTTTGCCCGCTCCTCGGCGGTGAGCGCGCGGACCGGGTGGTAGTCGAAGGTGTAGACCCAGCAGTTCTCGTCGTCGATGGGCACCCAGAAGTGCCCGTGCACCGGATGGTCGCCCCGCGGCGGCACCATCGTGAAGGCCGGCATGATCCAGGGTGTGATCCGCCAGTAGTAGCGGCCCTCCTCGGCGTTGCGCCGGGCCCCCACGAAGAGCCCGCCGTCGGCGTCGACAACCTCGAAGAAGGGTTTGAGGTCGGTCAGGTTGTACCGGTTGCCCTCGGAGTCCTTGAACAGGGGGTCGCTGGACAGGGCACTGGAGTGCAGCCACGAGACGTGGCTGGAGTCGATGCCGCCCTCCAGCGCCTGCAGCCAGTTGCACTCCTGCCACCGCTTGGACGTGTAGGTCTGCTCGGGAGGCACGTGCACGAACTCGAACTCGGGCGGTGCGGGACGCTTGGCCGGATCCCCCAGGTGGGTCCACAGGATGTCCCCGACCTTGATCAGCGGGTACGCGGTGAGCTTGACGTTGGTGCAGAAGGTGCTGTTCTCCGGCTCGGAGGGCACCTCGACGCACTGCCCGGTCACGTCGTACTTCCAGCCGTGGTAGACGCAGCGCAGGCCCCCGTCCTCGTTCCGACCGAACCAGAGGGAGGCGCCCCGGTGCGCGCAGAACTCGTCAATGAGCCCGTAGCGCCCGGCGCTGTCCCGGAAGGCGATCAGGCGCTCGGAGAGGATCTTCACGCGGACCGGCGGGCAGTCGTCCTCGGGGAGCTCCTCGGCCAGCAGCGCGGGGATCCAGTACTGCCGGAACAGCTCGCCCATCGGCGTGCCCGGGCCGGTCTGCGTCAGCAGCTCGTTGAGCTCCTGCTTGAGCATGGTGTGCCTTCCCTCCTGCGCGTCCCGCCAGCCGATGGGCTGTAAGTGCTAATCATAAGACCATTGCCCCCCGGGGGCAACGACCCTGCCCCGCTCTTGCGTCTCGGGGGTAGAAGGGTTATACCAATCGGGACGACCCCAACCAGAGAGGCACCGCCCATGGGCACACCCGGACGCGTCTTCGTGCGCGGCCTGACCTCGCAGACCTACGGCCTGGGCGAGTTCCGCCGCCGCCAGCTGGCCGCGCCGCGGGTTCGGGACGACGCCACCGTGGTCGACGACGCCAGCGTCGCCCACTCCGGCGACAGCGCCCAGTCCCGCACCTGGTGGCGGATCGGACCGGGTGACGAGGACTTCCTCACCCAGACCCTGCAGGTCCACTTCGTCGAGCTGCCCCCTCGCTCCTCCAACCATGGGCATGGGCACCAGAACGAGGCGGTCTTCTACATCCTCGAGGGGGCCGGCTACGAGATCCACGACGGCCAGCGCTACGACTGGGCGAAGGACGACCTCGTCATCGTGCACACCGACTCGGTGCACCGGCACTTCAACCCGTACGACGAGAAGGCCGTCGCGCTGGTCATGAAGGCCAAGTGCACCTGGATGTTCCTGGGTCTCATCCAGCAGGGCCGCAGCGGCCCGGTGGACCGCGAGGTGGAGTTCGGTCCCCGCGAGGACTGGTCGGCCATCTGGACCCCGGGGGTCACCGAGCGGAGGAAGGTCGTGACCCCGGCCGACACGACCTGGGCGGACACGCCGCTCGGCCGGGTCCGGGTACTGTCCAGCCCGGAGCGGACCGACGTACGAGTCTTCAGCGTCGACGTGTTCGAGCTTGCCATCCCGGCCGGCAGCCGCTCGGGGCGGTACTGGAAGATGGCCGACGAGGTGCTCTACGTGCTCGACGGCGAGGGCTACTCGCTGCACTGGGAAGTCGAGGCGGAGATCGCTGACAAGTACTACGCGCGGATCGCCAAGGAACCCACCCGGCACGAGTTCCGCAAGGGGGACACCGTCTACGTGCCGCAGAACACGGTGGCTCAGCACGTGGCGAGTGATGGCTCCCCGGTGCGCCTACTGTCCGCGCAGAACCGGGTCTTCAAGCACCTCGGCTACGACACAGTGCACTACGTCGAGCCGGCCCCGGAGCACGTCGCCGGGACGCTAACCGCCGTGAACCACGCCGCGAGCCACTGAGAGAGAGGCACCTCCTGCCCCGGATCCGGCGGCCCCGGCGCGACCTTGTCGCCGCCGCGGGGGGCGCCTGCGTGTTCTCCGTCTCCCTGGGGATGGCGTCGGTGGCGACGCCGCTGCTCGCCGTCCGCAGCGGCTACTCCGGCATCGAGGTGGGGCTGCTGGTGGCGGTGTCAGCCCTCACCCAGATGGCGACCCGGCTGGTCCTGGGCCGGGCCATGCGCATCGTCGGCGACTGGGTGCTTGTCGTCGCCGCCGCGGCCCTGCTCGCCGGCTCCAACGCCCTGCTCGCCCTGACCGCGGCGGCGGTGCCGTTCATCCTGGCCGCGACCGTGCAGGGCGTCGCGCGGGCCTGCTTCTGGACCGGCAGCCAGACCCACGTCGTCCGGGGCCCGGGCACCGCGGTCGGGGCGCTGGCCCAGGTGAACTTCATCTCCAGCCTCGGCCTGCTGGCCGGCCCGACGCTTGCCGGGATCCTGGCGGAGCTCTCCCTGCAGACCGCCTTCGGCGTGGCCGCCCTGGTCGCCGTCGCGGCCGTCGTACCCGCCCTGCTGCTCGACCGGCTGCCCCCGTTCCAGCCCCCGCCGGATCGTCCCCCGGGCCAGATCTGGCGCCGGCCGGGGGTGGCCACCGGCTGCTGGGCCGGGGCCAGCGCGGGTGCCTGGCGGGGCCTGCTGGGCTCGTACGTGCCCGTCGCGCTCGAAGCCGCCCGCCAGCCAGGCACGACCACCGGCGCCCTGGTCTCGGTCGCCAACGCGGCATCCGTGGTCGGCGCGGTCGTGGTCGGCCGGGTCCGGGAGCGGTGGGTGCGCCGATCGCT
>JBMOMH010000067.1:0-13487 GCA_049323135.1 Actinomycetota bacterium | reverse complement strand
CACCGGCGGGCCGCCACCGCGGGGTCGGCGCGCAGCAGCTCCCGGCGCACCGCCGCCCGGGTCCGCGCCGCCGTGGTGCGCTCCGCCCGCGGCAGCACCCGGTCCTGCACCTGCGCCGCCACCCCCTCGGCCGCCCCGGTCAGCTCCTCCACCACCGCCCACGCCTGCCCCAAGCCGATCCGCCCCGCGGCCAGGGCCGCCCCCGTCGGGGCGCAGCGCCCGGCCAGCGCCCGGGCCAGCTCCACCCGCCGGTGCACCACACCCGTCGACCACCGCAACGCCGTCCCCACCTCGGCCGCCAGCACCTCCTCCGCGGCCACCACCCCCGCCCGGCCGGGCCCCGCCGAACCCTCCGCCGCGCACACTCGATCGGCCAGCTCCGCCAGCACCCCCAACCCCCCCGCGGCCACCCACCCCGCGCACCGCTCCCAGGCCACCAGCGCGGCCAGCAGGTCCTCCTCCGCCAACCCCGCCACATCCACCCCCGCCAACACCGCCAGCAGGTCCGGACCCGGCCCCAACCGGTCCAGCACGTCGGCCAGCCGGCCCGGCCCCGCCCCGCGGGCATCCACCACCGGGGGCCAGCTGCAGAACCCGCCCCCCGGAGCGACCGCACCGACATCGAACATGTGTTCGATACTAGCCGCCCCCACCGACAATCGCCGGCCGCCAGGCGGGCCCTGGGGACAACACCTCAACCCAGGGAACGCGAGGGGGACGCCAACCGGCAAGCCCCCCTTCGGCCAGACGGCCGGCTACCGGACCCGCTCTGGGCTGGCTCAGCCGGTCTCGAAGGCGTCGTAGGCGATGCGCTCCGGCGGCACCTGCAGGTCGGACAGCCGGTGCAGGGTGGCCCCGACCATCTCCGGGGAGCCGCAGACGAACACGTCGTGGGACGACCAGGACCCGTACCGGGCCACCACGTCGGAGATCATGCCCCGCTCGCCTCGGTACGCCGGGTCGTGGGACACCGCGACGTGCACGGAGAGCAGCGGGTTGCGCCGGCGCAGCTCCTCCAGCGCCGCCCCGTCGTACAGCTCGTCCTGGGTCCGGGCGCCGAAGAACAGGTGGATCCGGCGCAGCTCGTCCCGCCGGGACAGGTCGGCGATGATGGCCCGCAGCGGGGCCAGCCCGCTGCTGCCGGCCACGGCTAGCACGTCCCGCCCGGTGGTCCGGGCCGCCGTCATCGACCCCAGCGGCGGGCCGACCCGCAGCACGTCCCCCGGCACGGTGCGCCAGACCAGGGTGTTGCTGACCCAGCCGGCGCCGACCGCCTTCACGTGGAACTCCAGCAGCCCGTCGGGGCGGGGCGCGTCAGCCATGGAGTAGGCCCGCCACAGGCGGGGCCGGCGGGGGGTCTCCACGGTGGCGTACTGGCCGGCCCGGTAGGGGTAGGGCCGGTCCGGGCGGACCCGCAGCACCGCGATGTCCCGCGACCGGCGCTCGTGCGCCACGACCTCCCCGTGCCAGTACGCCGGGGCGTCGCCGGCCTGCTCGGCGGCCGCCACCATCACCCGGGCGGCGTACCGGTAGGCGGCCCACCACGCCTCCTCCAGCTCCGGGGTCCACCGGTCGTCGGTGTACGCCGCGATCGCCCCGACCAGGGCCCGGCCCACCGCCTCGTAGTGCTCGGGCCGGGCGTCGAACTTGCGGTGGTCCCGACCGAGCTGCGCCAGGTACGGCGCCAGGTCCGTGACCCGGTCGATCTCGGTGACGATGCGCACCAGGGCGCGCAGCAGCCGGGACCGCTGGACCTCCATGGCGAGCGGGAACAGCTCCCGCAGCTCGGGTCGCTCGGTGAACAGCCGGGCATAGAAGAGCTCCCCCACCCGGTACAGCTGGGGTTCCACGAGCTCCAGCGCCGTACGGAGCAGCCGGACGTCAGGCAGCGTCTCGACGGCCGACCCCTCCCGCGTGTCCAGGGGCGGATTCTGCATGGGTCTGGAGGCTACCCGGGCCGCCGACGTGGCGCACCGGCCCGATTCGCCAGGTCCGAGGCTTTTGTGCCAGGGTGGAGCGCCACCACTCGGGGGGTTCCCAGGACGGCGAGAGGCGGCCTCGATGAACAGCAGCACACGACTGCCCGGCTCCGCCGGCGAGCACCAGCTGCAGCAGGCGTACGGCACCGAGGCGCGGGCCGAGCGGTTCTACGCCGACCAGGTGCTCGACCACCTCAACGAGCGGATGCAGGCGTTCGTGGCGCGCATGGAGATGGTGTTCGTGGCCACCGCGGACGCGGGCGGGGAGTGCGACGCCACGTTCCGTGCCGGGCCCCCGGGCTTCCTGCACGTCCTCGACGCCCGCACCCTGGCCTACCCCGAGTACCGGGGCAACGGGGTGATGGCCAGCCTCGGCAACATCACCGAGAACGGCCACGTCGGCCTGCTGATGGTCGACTTCTTCCGCGACGTGATCGGGCTGCATGTCAACGGCACGGCCCGGGTGGTGTCCGACGCGCAGATGCGGTCACGGTTCCCCGTGACCGCGGACGACAGCGTGCCTGGTCGGCGGCCCGAACGCTGGGTCGTCGTCGAGGTGACCGAGGCCTACGTGCACTGCTCCAAGCACATCCCGCGGCTGGCCCGGATCCCGCACCGCCGGCACTGGGGCACCGACGACGTACGCCGCAAGGGCGGGGACTACTTCGAGGCGAAGGGCACCGCGCGGCCCTGGTGCCCCCAGGGCGCAGCCGGATGAAGGCGTCCTTCTGACCTCTCTTCAGTAGTGAAGGACGCCTTCATGCGGAGGAGGGGCGGTCGGGGGCCGTTTCGGGGGCGGGTCGGGGGGTAGCGCCCGGGGCATGGAGCAGCGAGGCAGCGACAAGCACGGACCCCGCACCGACGAGGCGCTGCGCGGCGAGACGGAGGGCCTGACCCGGGCCGGGCGGAGCACCCGCGCCGAGGAGTGGCACGACCCGGAGCCGGCCGCCGAGGGCGACCCGGAGGTCGACCGGGTGCCGGGCATCAGCCTCAGCGGGGGCACCCAGCCCGGGCTGAGCGAAGCCGACGTGGCCGGGCGCAGCGAGGTGGCCCGCTTCCTGGGGACCGACGCCTTCCCGGCCAGCGGGGAGCAGCTGGCCCAGGTCGCCGCCCGCAACGGGGCCCCGGACGCCGTACTGGACCTGCTGCGTGGCCTGCCCGGCGGGCGCCGCTACACCACCGTCGCCGAGGTGTGGCAGGCGGCCGGCGGGGGGGTCGAGGAGCACCGCACCTAAAGGCTCAGCGGTTCACGGTGCTCATGTCCGGGTAGCGCTCACCGGACGCGGCCCCCCGGGGGGCGGCCTCGTCGATGCGGGCGAGCTCGTCGGCGGTCAGCCGGATCTCGGCGGCGGCCAGGTTCTCCGCAAGGTAGGACAGCCGCTTGGTCCCTGGGATGGGGACGATGTCGTCGCCCTGCGCCAGCAGCCAGGCCAGGGCCAGCTGGCCGGGGGTCACCGACCGGGCCGCGGCGATCTCCTCGACGCGGGCGACGAGCTCCAGGTTCCGGGCGAAGTTCTCCCCCTGGAAGCGGGGGGACCGGCGGCGGTAGTCGTCGGCCGGCAGGTCCTCGAACCGCCGGAACCGGCCGGTCAGGAACCCCCGGCCGAGCGGGCTGTAGGCGACGAACCCGATGCCCAGCGCGCGCACCGTGGGCAGCACCTCATCCTCCGGGTCCCGCGACCACAGGCTGTACTCGGTCTGCAGCGCGGTGATGGGGTGTACGGCGTGGCCGCGGCGGACCGTCGCCGGGGCCGCCTCCGAGAGCCCCAGGTAGCGCACCTTGCCGGCGGCGACCAGCTCGGCCATGGCGCCCACGGTGTCCTCGATGGGCACGGTCGGGTCGACGCGGTGCTGGTAGTAGAGGTCGATGTGGTCCACGCCGAGGCGGTGCAGCGAAGCGTCGGCCGCCCGGCGTACGTACTCGGGGGTGCCGTTGACCCGCACCCAGGAGCCGTCCGGGCGGCGCTCGTTGCCGAACTTCGTGGCGAGCACGACCTCGTGGCGCCGGCCCTCGATGGCCCGGCCGACGAGCTGCTCGTTGGTGAACGGTCCGTACATGTCCGCGGTGTCCAGGAAGATGCAGCCGGCGTCGAGGGCCCGGTGGATGACCGTCACCGGGTCGTCGGCGTCGACCGCTGTGTAGAACTCGCTCATCCCCATGCAGCCCAGGCCCAGCTCGGAAACCTGCAGGCCCTGCCGGCCCAGCGCTCGTGTCCGCATGCCGCCTCCCGTCGGTCGGCCCTCAGGTGCTGCCTGTCCTGCCCCCACCCTGCCACTGCCGGTTTGCCCCGGGTCGGGAGGGGCACAGCGCCCCTGGTCGGGAGGACGACGCTCACCGAAGGGGACCGCACGATGACCGCAGGCGCAGCACGGCTTCGGCGTACCGGGGCAGGGGTGGCGGCTCTGGTCGTCACGCTGACGACCGTGGTGGCGCTGGTCGCGGGGGCCGCCCCTGCCTCGGCCGGCCAACCGGCGCCGGCCACCGCCCGCTACGAGACGCGCTTCATGACGCAGATGGTCGACCACCACGGGATGGCCGTGCAGATGGCCCAGCTGTGCACCCACCAGGCGGTGCACGTGGACCTGGTCGATTTGTGCCAGGAGATCATCGCCGCACAGCGCACGGAGATCGCCCAGATGCAGCGCTGGCTGCAGGACTGGTACGGCGTACGACATGCGCCGCAGATGAGCGCCGCGGACATGCGGCAGATGCAGCGGCTGCAGCGGCTGTCCGGCGCCGACTTTGAGGTGGCGTTCCTGCAGATGATGACCCGGCACCATCGGTTGGCCATCGTGCGCGCGCAGGGTTGCCTGGACCGGGCTCGCCACGAGGCGCTGCGCGAGATGTGCCAGGACATCGTCACCGCGCAGCGGGCGGAGATCGCCCAGATGCAGCGCTGGCTGTGCGACTGGTACGGCCGCTGCGGTCGGGGCGACCACGGCGGCGCGCAGGGTGCGACCGGCGGGGCGCAGGGCCACCACGGCGGCGCGCAGCGGCAGCACGGCTGACCGCGAGGGTGGCCACCCGGGAGCCGGGCGAGGCGCTCGCGACGCAGCTGGCCGACCTGGCGGCCCGGCGGGGGCTGACGGTGGCCGTCGCCGAGTCACTGACCGGGGGGCTGCTGGCCAGCCGGCTGGCCGCGGCGCCGGGGGCGAGCACGTGGTTCGCGGGCGGGATCGTCGCCTACGCCCGGGCGGTCAAGCACGACCTGCTGGGGGTCCCGCCCGGCCCGGTGGTGAGCGGGCCGGCCGCCCGGGCCATGGCCGGGTCGGTGGCCCGGCTGCTCGGCGCCGACGTGGCCCTGGGGGTGACCGGGGTGGGCGGCCCGGGGGAGCAGGACGGGGAGCCCCCGGGCACCGTGTTCGTGGCCCGCTACCTCGCCGGGCCCGGGGCCGGGCCGGGGGCCGCGGCCGACTTGCTGGTGGCACGCTGGGCGGTCCCCGGGCGGGACGCACAGGACATCTGTCAGGAGACGGTACGCCGCGCGCTGGCACTGCTCGTTGATTCGGTGGAAAGCCTCCCCCCACCGGCCGCCCTGCGGTAGGAACGGCCTTGACGTTGTCCGGGCACGACCTGTTGGGGGGCTCATGGCAGGCAGAGGCACGGTTCTGGCGGTACTCGGAGGGGCGGTCGCCCTGGCCCTCGGCGTGGCCGGCCCGGCCGCGGCCGTCGTCGACGGCAACGCCGGGAGCCAGTTCGACCGGGAGGTGGTCCGGCCGGCGGACATCAGCGCCGACTGGTCGCAGGACTGGTCGACGGCGGACACCCGCCCCGGCGGCACGGTGAGCATCGTCACGTCGTACGGCGCTCCGGCCGGGCTGGGCCGCGGGTCGGTGCAGCTGACCACGGACGCGACCAACGCGGCCAAGGCCCAGATCATGACCCAGGAGGGGGCGGGCACTCCGCTGTCCCAGGTGAGCCGGCTGTCGTACTGGACCTACCAGCAGTCCGGTCCGGCGCACGCCGCCGCGGGCTTCAACCTGGTCATCGACGCCAACGGCCCGGCCCCGGGCGGGTTCGCCACCCTGGTCTGGGAGCCGTACCAGAACGGCACCGTGCTGCCGCAGACCTGGCAGTTCTGGGACCTGACCCAGGGCAAGTGGTGGAGCACCCGGCAGATCAACGGGGTGGCGCCGTCCCCCGGTGGGCCGCCCACCGCGACGCTCGGCCAGATCGCGGCGTGGAACCCGGACGCCGTCGTGCTGGGCTTCGGGGCGAACGTGGGGTCCTACAACCCCAGCTACGTGGTGGCCACCGACGGCCTGACCTTCAACGAGACGACGTACGACTTCGAGCCGGCGGCGGTCGGCTGCGAGCACGCCGACGGGAAGCGGTCGGAGAAGGCCCGGGGCGACTGCGAGGAGCACTCGACCCGCCACGGTTCCTGAGCCGACGCAAGCCGACTCAACTTCTGCATGATCGCTACGGGACGGGGCGTGGCCCCCCTTGTGTTCTTGTGGCGATCATGCAGAAGTTGACGGCTCGGCGGGCCCGGTGAGCGGCCTTCCTCGGCCGGTCGGCGGCTGGTAGAACCGGCCCTGTGACCGTCGAGGGCGCCGAGGAGCGGGTGCGGGCCGCGGCGATGACCTGGCTCGACGCGCGGGCGCAGGCGGGGCAGGAGCTGCTGCGCTTCGAGGACCTGGCCG
The DNA here is from genome assembly GCA_049323135.1 of Actinomycetota bacterium. Classification (GTDB taxonomy): domain Bacteria; phylum Actinomycetota; class Actinomycetes; order JBMOMH01; family JBMOMH01; genus JBMOMH01. The sequence continues at coordinate 6,861 of JBMOMH010000067.1, read as the reverse complement.
AGTTCCACTTCGAGGGGCAGCGGATCCCCCTGATGGACCGGCAGCGGGGCATCCGCCGGCCCCGCAGCTGGGACAGCGCCCTGTCGTTCCGGACGACGTTCACCCCGCCGAACCAGGTGCCGCCGTACGAGGACACCGAGGGCCCGGACGGGCTGCTGCGGTACAAGTACCGGGGCGAGGACCCGGACCATCCGGAGAACGTGGCGCTGCGGCGGGTCCTGTGGCGCCGGCAGCCGCTGATCTGGTTCGTCGGCGTCGCCTCCGGCCGCTACCTGCCGCGCTACCCGGTGTGGCTGGTCGCCGACGAACCGGACCGGCTGCAGTTCGCGGTGGCCCTCGACGGCGCGCAACTGCTGGTCCGCCACGACGCGCTGGGGCCCGACGACCGTGACTACGTATGCCGGCTCCCCCGGCTGCGCCTGCACCAGCCGGTGTTCCGGGCCCGGGTCCTGCAGGCGTACGCCAGCACGTGTGCGATGTGCCGGCTGCGCCACGCCAGCCTGCTGGACGCCGCGCACATCCTGCCGGACACCCATCCGCGGGGGACGCCGGTCGTGCCCAACGGGCTGGCCCTGTGCAAGATCCACCACGCGGCGTTCGACCAGAACATCCTGGGGGTCCGACCCGACCTGGTCGTCGAGGTACGGCGGGACATCCTCGCGGAGGTGGACGGGCCCATGCTCCGGCACGGGCTGCAGGAGATGGCCGGGGTCACCCTGTGCGCGCCCACCCGGCGGGACGCCCGGCCGGACCGGGCCCGGCTGGAGGAGCGCTACGAGCAGTTCCGGACCGCCAGCTAGGCGCCAGGGATCGGGAGGGTTGGGATGGGGCCACGCCCGGTGATGGTCGGCGCGGGGGCCGGTTTCGCCCTCGCCGCCGCGGCCTCGACCTGGTTGGCGGTGTGGCCCTGCTTCTACCGGGGGGTGGAGGCGGTCGCCGTACCGCCCGGGTCACCGCCGCAGCCGGCGGTGGGCCGGTCGACGTGCGCGTCCCTGCTCGAGATCAACGGGTTCCGGGTGCTGTGGGTCCTCATCCTGCCGGTGGCCCTGGCCGGCGTGGCCGTGCTGGCTGCCGGGTGGCGGCGGCGGTGGCTACTCGCCGCGGCGACGGTGGGGCTGGCGGCGTTCAGCGTGCTGGGTGGCTTCTCGGTGGGTCTGGCCTACCTGCCGGCGGCGGCCGCGCTGCTCCTCGCCACGCTCGTGTGGCGTCCGGCCCCAGCAGCGGGGGCTGACGGTCGGCCCCCGTGACGGCTGACAATCAGGCCCCGTGAGGGTGGGAGGCTGCCCGGGGGCCGGGTAGCCGGTCAGGGGGCGGTGCGCCCGTGCCGGTCTCGGGCGACCAGCCGGACCACCGGCATCGGCGGGGCCGGCAGCGGCTCGTGCACGCAGCCGGCGACGGTGCCGAAGCGCCGGCCGTCCATCCAGTCCGCCCGGGCCTGCACGACCTCCTCGTGGGTGCGGGCGACGAAGTTCCACCACATGACCAGCGGCTCGTCAAACGGCTCGCCCCCGAGGAGGAACAGCCGGGTGTCGGGTTGTTGGGCGTGCAGGGCCAGCTCGTGCCGACCGGGAGCGAGGTACAGCAGCGAACCTGGGGTGAGGACGACGCCGGCCACCTCGGCTGCGCCGGACAGGGCCAGTACGGCGTACTCGAACGAAGGCTCGGTCGGCAGCACCTGGCGCCCGGTCCCGGTCACCGTCATCTCGGCGCCGACCAGCGGGGTGTGCACGGTGGCCGGGGACCGCACGGCGGCGAGCTCGCCGACGACGGCGGTGACGGTGACGTCGCCGTACTCGGCGCTGGGCAGCACGCCGTGGTGCTCGAACCGCGGGGGCGCGTGCCGCGCCTCCTCCGGCAGGGCCAGCCACAGCTGCAACCCATGCATCGTCGGCGGGTGGGTCGGGGGTGACTGCTCGGAGTGGGCGATGCCGTGACCCGCGGTCATCAGGTTCAGCTGCCCGGGTCGGACCGTCTGCTCGTTGCCCAGGCTGTCCCGGTGCAGGACCTCCCCCGCCACCAGCCAGGTCACCGTCTGCAGGCCGGTGTGCGGATGCGGGGGGACCTGCAGGCCCGGCCGCCCGCTGGCGTCGTCCGGGCCGAAGTGGTCGACGAAGCACCACGCGCCGACCATCCGCCGGTGCCGCTGCGGCAGGAGCCGGCGGACGGTGGTGTAGCGGCCGAGCGGGACGTCGTGGCCGGGCAGCAGCAGGCTCTCCGGGTCGGGGGCGGTGGCCAGCGTCCCGGCGTACACCGTCGGGTCGACCCCGCGCTGCCGGTCCTCCACGGGAGCGACTGTACGACGGCGCGCTGGGACGCCGTTTCGATGCCGTTGGTGCTTTAGGTTGGTAGTACAATGGGCCCTAGTGTGTAGTACGTGTTGGTGTGGGAAGCGGTGGAGTGGGATGAGCACAACGAGGCACATGCCACCCGGCATGGCGTCAGCGTGGGCGAGATCGAGCAGGTCCTCGCCATCGGTCCGCTCTTCCGACCCGACCGGCGAGGCAGCGGTGACTACCTCCTCGAAGGGACTACCGAGAGTGGCCGACGCGTCCGGGTCGTTGTCGCCCATGACCACGCCCGGCGCGTGCTGCGACCGATCTCCGCTTGGGAGGTGACATGAGCAACAGCAGCAAACTGATCCCGGAGGTCGAGCGGGCCGAGGACCATTACACGCACCGCGACGACGAAGACCGCTGGGGCGAGGCCGTGGAGGCCCGAGGGCCAGAGCCGCTCGTGGTGATGGTCTCGGCACGCTTCAGCCGTTCCGAGGCCGACGAGCTGAGCGCAACCGCCCAGGCGGCGGGCATGAGCCGTTCGGCGTTCGTCCGACAAGCCGCTCTGACCGCGGCAGCCGGCAAGGTCGTCGACGTGGCACGGGTCAGGCGGAGCGTGGCCGAGGCCGAACGTCAGCTCTCTGCCGCCCGAGAGGCCCTCGGCTGAAGCACACCCCCGAGACCGCGACGTGCTACTACGGGCGGTGTTTGTCCCCGCACACTCCGGTGTCATCCCGGAAACCGCTGCTCACTGCCGTTCACCAGACGTCCCGGACAAGCGCGCGGCCTTGGGCCCCCGCAGCCGGGGACGTCGCCGTACCCGGCGGTGGGCACCACGCCGTGGTGCTCGAACCGCGGAGGCGCGTGCCGCGCCTCCTCTGGGAGGGCCATGCGATCGCTCGGTGGAGGGCCTCGTCGTAGTCGCAGCCGCGGACGAGTGCATCCCAGACTGGTACCATGACGGACCATGAGCGTGCAGATCGCCGTCCGGCTCCCCGACGAGCTCGTTGCCTACGTCGACGAGGCGGTGGCCGCGGGACGCGTGAAGAGCCGCGCGGAGCTGGTGGCCCGGTTGATCGAACGCGACGCCCGCCGGCAGCGAGCCGAAGCCGACCTGCAGCGCCTGGCTGAGCAGGGCGCATTGGACGACCGGGAGCTTCTCGACATCGCGAGGTCGGTGTCGGACACGCCACTGCCGATCGACTGATGCGGGCGATCCACTGGGCCAGGCTCGACAAGCGTCGACCCGTGCTGGTGCTGACCCGCGAGCTCATGCTCGGCCGCATGTCCACCGTGACAGTCGCGCCGATCACCGGCACCATCCACGGCATCGCCACTGAGGTGCCCGTCGGCCGGCGCAACGGGCTTGAGCAGGATAGCGCGGTCAAGTGCGATCAGATCGTCACGATTCCGCTGGACCGGTTACACGAACAGTGTGGATGGCTTCTCGAGGCACAGGAACTCACCCTGCACGAGGCGATCCAGGCCGCCTTCGACCTCGTGTGACAATTCGGACAGGTCCACTGGGAGCGCGCTTGGATCAGCTCAGGGAGCGCAGCCTCTGTCCCAACGCGGTTTGCTCGTCAGGTCTACCAAAGCGGAGCCGCACAGTCGGGGGCGCGGAGGGCGTGGGATTCGAACCCACGAGGACGGTCACCCGTCCTAGCGGTTTTCAAGACCGCCGCCATCGGCCACTAGGCGAGCCCTCCACCGGCAAGTTTGCCGGAGTCGGGCGTGGGGTGTGCCACGCGCCCCGCGCCAAGGCCGCCCGACAGTCGTGGGCAACCGATCGGGACCTCAGCAACGAGCCCGTCCGACGGACGGGGATGCAGGAGGCTGCGGGCCGGGACCCTTCCCTTCAAGACCGCCGCCATCGGGCACTCGGCGAGACGGGGGCGGCCCGGGTCCCGGGACCTGGCGGGTGATCGACTGTGACGTTCTCGACGGGACACGCCGCGCGCCGCGTAAGGAACGTCACAGTGGATCATGAAGGCGCCGGCGGCCGGCGCGGGTCCGGTGTCACCGGGAGCGGGGACCGGGGATTGCGGGTACACCCCTGGGGTGAGGCACCCTGAGGGCATGCGCCCCGACCCGCCCGGTCCCGAGGGGCCGCGCACCCTCACCCTGGACTGCGGCGGCACCGGGCTGAAGGCGTGCGTGCTGAACGTGGACGGGGACATGGTGTCCGACCGGGTCCGGGTGCGCACCTCCTACCCTTGCCCGCCGGAGACGATGGTCGCCGCCCTGGTCGGCCTGGCCCGGCGGCTGCCGGCGTACGACCGGGTGTCCGTTGGCTTCCCCGGCATGGTCCGCCACGGCGTCGTCCTGGCCACCCCCCACTACGTCACGGTGGCCGGGCCGTTCAGCGCCCGGGACCCGGGGCTGGTCGAGGCGTGGACCTCGTACGACGTGCGGGCCGCGCTGGAGCGGGCCCTGGGCCGGCCCACCCGGGTGGCCAACGACGCCGAGGTGCAGGGGTGCGCGGTCATCCACGGCAAGGGCGTGGAGATGGTGCTGACCCTCGGCACGGGCGTCGGCTGCGCGCTGTTCGAGGAGGGCCGGATCCTGCCGAAGATCGAGCTGTCCCAGCACCCGTTCCGCAAGGGCCGCACCTACGACGAGTACCTGGGCAACCACGCCCGCAAGGCGGTGGGCAACGCCCGGTGGACCCGCCGGGTGCAGCGGGCCCTGGACGCGGTACGCCCGGTGTTCTGGCCGGACCGGCTGTTCCTCGGCGGTGGCAACACCAAGCACCTGCGCCACGACGTCGGCGCCGACGTGGAGATCGTGCCCAACGCCGCCGGGCTGCTCGGCGGCATCCGGCTGTGGGACCACCCCGAGGCCTGACCCCCGGCCGCCGGACCACGCCAAGCCCTCACCGGCCGCCCGGGTAGCGTCGGTCCCCGTGCACGCCATCGTCATCACCGCACCCGGCGGCCCGGAGGTCCTGCGCTGGCAGGAGGTGCCCGACCCGCAGCCCGGCCCCGGCGAGGTGCTCCTCGACGTGGCCGCCACCGCGGTCAACCGGGCCGACCTGCTGCAGCGCGCCGGCCACTACCCGCCCCCGCCGGGCGCCCCGCCGTACCCGGGCCTGGAGTGCTCCGGGCGGATCGCCGCCCTCGGCCCCGGGGTGCCCGGCTGGCAGGTCGGCGCACCGGTGTGCGCGCTGCTGTCCGGCGGCGGGTACGCCGAGCGGGTGGCCGCCCCGGCCACCCAGCTGCTGCCCCTGCCCGGCGGGGTGGACCTGGTCACCGCCGCGGCGCTGCCCGAGGTGGCCGCCACGGTGTGGTCCAACGTCTTCATGCTGGCCGGCCTGCAGCCCCAGGAGACGCTGCTCGTGCACGGCGGCGCCAGCGGGATCGGCACCTTCGCCATCCAGCTGGCCCGGGCCGCCGGCGCCCGGGTGCTGTGCACCGCCGGTACGCCGGAGAAGCTGGCCCGCTGCCGCGAGCTGGGGGCCGAGGTGGTCATCTCCTACCGGGACGAGGACTTCGTCGAGGCCACCCGGCGGGCCACCGACGGCCGCGGCGCGGACGTGATCCTGGACAACATGGGGGCGGCGTACCTGGCCCGCAACGTGGCCGCGCTGGCACCCAACGGGCGGCTCGTGGTCATCGGCCTGCAGGGCGGCCGGACCGCCGAGCTCGACCTGGGCGCGCTGCTGGCCAAGCGGGCCGCCGTCCTGGCTACCTCGCTGCGCGCCCGCCCGGCCGCGGAGAAGGCCACCATCGTCGCCGCCGTACGGGAGCACGTCTGGCCGCTGCTGGCCGACGGGGCGGTCCGCCCGGTCGTCGACCGGGTGCTGCCGCTGCCCGACGCGGCGGCCGCGCACCGCGTGGTCGAGGCGAGCGCCCACGTGGGCAAGGTGCTGCTCCGCGTGCCCTGACCCAGGCCCCGACGGGAGCCTTGACCGGAGCCCCTACCGAAGCCTTGATCGGGGAGTCCGGCGGTGTGCCCGCGGCAGGGTAGGGGAGGATGGGCCCCATGAGCGAGCCCAGCGAGCACCCCCGGCCGGACCGTGAGCGGGACCCGGACCGCGGCCGCGACCAGGACCGCCGCGTCGTGGTGGTCGGCCCGGAAGGGATGGCCGTGGCCGACGCGACGGGCAGCGGGCCCCGCGGCGAGGACGACGACGGTCGCCCGGTGACCGAGCTGGTCGAGCAGCCGGCGAAGGTCATGCGCATCGGCAGCATGATCAAGCAGCTGCTGGAGGAGGTCCGGGCGGCGCCGCTGGACGTGCCCAGCCGACAGCGGCTGCGGGAGATCTACGACAGCTCGATCCGGGAGCTCGAGCAGGGCCTGGCCCCCGAGCTGGTCGAGGAGCTGGACCGGCTGTCGCTGCCCTTCTCCGACGAGGCCACGCCGACCGAAGCCGAGCTGCGCATCGCGCAGGCCCAGCTCGTCGGCTGGCTGGAGGGCCTGTTCCACGGCATCCAGACCGCCCTGTTCGCCCAGCAGGTGGCCGCGCGGGCCCAGTTCGAGGAGATCCGCCGCCGCGCCCTGCCCCCGGGGGTCATGCCCCCCGGCCAGGAGCCGCCCGGCCCGCGCACCGGGCCGACCGGCCAGTACCTCTAGCCCCGGGCGCCCC
>JBMOMH010000066.1:0-1254 GCA_049323135.1 Actinomycetota bacterium | reverse complement strand
ACGTCGGCGAGGGGGGCGTCGCCCGGGTCGACGTAGCGCACCGCGTTGGTGAGGACCACCGGAAGCCGCTCCTCGGTGGCCAGCCCGAGCAGCCGGGCCGCCCGGGCGGTGTCCCCGGCGCCCCGGTGCGAGACCACCTCGACGACCACCAGGCCGGCGGGTACCGCCGCCCGCCACCGGCGCAGCTCGGCTCGGGCCAGGTCGGGTCGGCGGGCGGCCAGCGCCCGGCCCACCTGGGAGGAGGGGCCGAGCAGGACGAGCAGCCCCTCCCCTGCGGCGTGTTCGGCGATCGACTCCAGGGTGCTCACCGGACGGCCCCGCTCGCCGCGCAGATGGGTGGCGCTGACTAGCCGGCACAGTGCCGACCACCCGGCGGGGCCGGTGGCGAGCACGGTGACCCGCGGGTGCCGAGGGTCGACCGTGGCCCCCCCACGAGCCGGCACCCGGCGGCCGACCGGGCGGGAATCGGCTGGGGCGGAGCCGGCCGGGGCGACGGCGAGGTCGACACCGAACAGCGGCCGGATGCCGGCGGCCCGGCAGGCTAGCGCGAACTTCACCGCCCCGTAGAGCCCGTCCCGATCGGTGAGGGCCAGGGCATCCATCCCCTGCTCCGCGGCTCGCTCGACGAGGGCGTGGGGGGCGGCGGCGCCGTAGCGGAGGGAGTAGCCGGAGGCGACGTGCAGGTGGACGAAGGGGTCAGCTGGCACGGGACCGAACCGGCAGCGCAGGTTGATGGCAGGGACCGAGCAGGGTCTCGACCAAGCCGAGGAAGGTTTCGGCCTCCCGCAGCAGGTCGTCGGCCTCCCGGGTGGACACCGCCGAGCGCAGCCCGGCGGCGGCCGCGGCCCGCTTGCCGGCTCCGGCGGCGAAGAAGGCCGCCCACTCGGCCAGCTCCGGGGCCACCTCGGCGAGCAGCGCCCAGGCGCTGCGGGGCCCCCTCCCCCTCCGCCGGCTCCCCTTGCCGGAGCCACTCTTGCCGGGGCCACTCTTGCCGGGGCCTCCGAGAGCGGTCCCTGTGCTGGGGGCCCCGGTGTCGACGGGGCGGGCCCGAGCGGCGAGGACGGCGGCGGCGGCCCGGAGCGCGGCGAGATGGGCCTGGGCGTAACGGTCGACGGCCAGCGAGGCCGCCGCGGCCTCCGCGAGACCGCGGTGGGCAGCGGCGAGCAGGCCCAGCGCGGCGGGGGGCGCGGGCGGGACCGGTACGGCGGGGCGCATGGGTTCTCCCTCCTGCAGAGCCAGGCAGTGGGCTGGGTC
>JBMOMH010000065.1:0-1255 GCA_049323135.1 Actinomycetota bacterium | reverse complement strand
ACGAGGAGCTCGACGAGGGTGAAGCCGTCCTCGCCGCGCCGGTCCCACCGGCGGCTCGCCCGGGTGCGCGCCATCCTCGGTCCTCTCTGCCTACAGGGGTGCGGGGCCCGCCCGCGGGGGGAGGCGGGCGGGCCCCAGGTGGTGCGCCGGCCGGCTAGCAGCCGGAGACCGACCCGGCGGTGGCCTGCAGGCCACCCTTGGTGCTGTCGTAGGTGAACCAGTTCGTCGAGTTGCTCTTCACGCTGATGCAGTACCCCCCGACGTCCTGGGTGGTGCCCAGGGTGGTGCCGTCGGCGGCGTAGTTCTTGATGACGACGTCCTGGACCGTGGCCGACGGCTTGTAGTCCTGCAGCGCCGTCGTCGCCGTGGCGAGGGTGGTGGCCACCTGGTACTTGTTGTTGTCGGTGAAGTAGGTCTCCTCGAGCGTGGCCAGGTTGCGCGCGTCGGACTTGGCCTGCGCGTCCCAACCCTTCTTGCGCTGGTTGAGGAACACCGGGATCGCGATCGCCGCGAGGATCCCGATGATGATGATGACGACGAGGAGCTCGATGAGGGTGAAGCCCTCCTCCTTCTCCTCCATCGCCTTCCGGAGTCGTGCGTACATGGTGCCCCTTCCGCGGGTCGAGACCTATGGCCTGCTGCCAGAGGAGGCATCGGAGGCCACCAGGGCCGGCTTGAGCACCTGAGGGCACATTGCTGCGTTCGGGTGACCAGCCAGCACCGCCCAGCCGGCGACCCCGGCGGCGCCCAGCGCGTAGACCAGGGCCACGGTGTGCGCGGCGGCGAGCAGCAGGGACACCCCGGACAACCAGGACAGGAAGCCGAAGACGAGCAGCAGCAGGTGGGTGCCCAGGGCGGCGGTGCCCGTCGCGACCAGCAGCCGGGCCCGCTGCACCGCTCGGTCGGCGACGGCGACGGCCGCGGCGACGACCCACAGCAGGAACTGCGCGGAGAGCACCTTGCTGCCCAGCAGGACCGCGACGACGAGCAGCGCCAGCGCCCCGGCGTACGCGCCGGGCCGGTCGGGGCGGGCGTGCCGCCAGACGAGCAGGACCCATCCGGCCAGGGCGGCCAGCAGCACCAGGTCGGCGGCGAGCAGCAGGGCGGGCACCGGCCCGCCGACCACCTCCAGGGAGCCGAAGCGCGGCTCGGCGGTGACCGGCTCCCCCTGCACGGCGGCGACGAACGCGGGCAGCGCCCACAGCGACTCCACCTCCAGCCCCCGGTCCAGGTGGTAGCGCAGCATCCACCACAG
>JBMOMH010000064.1:0-13607 GCA_049323135.1 Actinomycetota bacterium | reverse complement strand
ACCAGGGCCCCGGCCAGGTGCCGGGCCCAGGTGGGGCTACCGCACTGGTCGTCCACCACGGACACGGTGTCCCGCTGGCGCTCCAGCTGGGCCATCGTCTTGACGAAGCTGCGCCCCGTCTGGCCGTAGACCCAGGCGGTGCGCACGACGTAGGCGCGCCCGCCGGCCGCGGCCACCGCCTGCTCGCCAGCCAGCTTGCTCCGCCCGTACGCCGAGCGCGGGCCGGGCGCGGCGTCCTCGGCGTACGGCGTCGTCGCGTCCCCGGCGAAGACGTAGTCGGTGGACACGTGCACCAGCACCATCCCCCGGGCCGCGCAGGCCCGGGCCAGGTGGGCCGGGCCGACCGCGTTGACCGCCCAGGCCGCCTCTGGCGACGCCTCGGCGCCGTCGACGTCGGTCCACGCGGCGGCGTTGAGGACCACGTCGGGACGGTGCTCGGCCAGCGCGGCGGCGACGGCCCGCGGGTCGGTAACGTCCAGGGCGTCCCGGTCCAGCCCGACCACGGCTCCCCGGTCCTGCTCGCCGAGGACCCGGCACAGGTCGCTGCCTAGCTGCCCGTGCGCCCCCGTGACCAGCCAGCGGTTCACCCCGGCGACGCTGTCGCCCCGTCGAGCCGCTGGGTCAGCGGGCGCCACCACTGCTCGTGGTCCCGGTACCACTGCACGGTCTCGGCGAGCCCGTCCTCGAACCGGTGCCGCGGCCGGTAGCCCAGCCGGCGCAGCTTGGTGTCGTCCACGGCATAGCGTCGGTCGTGGCCCTTGCGGTCCGGAACAAACTCCACCATGTCCCAGCCCACGCCCATCGCGTCGAGGAGCCGCTGGGTGAGCTCCCGGTTGGTCAGCTCCCGCCCGCCACCGATGTTGTACACCTCCCCAGGTCGCCCCCGCTCCGCGACGAGCTGGATCCCCCGGCAGTGGTCGTCGACGTGCAGCCAGTCCCGGACGTTGAGCCCGTCGCCATACAACGGCACCTTTCGGCCGTCAATGAGGTTGGTGACGAAGAGCGGGATGACCTTCTCCGGGAACTGGTAAGGCCCGTAGTTGTTCGAGCACCGGGTCACCGCGACCGGCAGCCCGTAGGTACGTGCGTAGGCACGCGCCAGCAGGTCGGCGCCCGCCTTGGCGGCCGAGTACGGGGAGTTCGGCAGCAGCGGCTGGTCCTCGTCCCAGGACCCCTCGTCGATGGAGCCGTACACCTCGTCGGTGGAGACGTGCACGACGCGGGGCACCTGGGCGCGCAGGCACGCGTCGAACAAGGTCTGCGCGCCGAGGACGTTGGTCACCACGAAGTCGGCCGCGCCGGTGATGGAGCGGTCGACGTGGGTCTCAGCCGCGAAGTTGACGACCAGGTCGTGTCCAGGGACCAGGTCCAGCAGCAGCGCCTCGTCGACAACGTCGCCCTGCACGAATCGGTACCCGGGGTGGTCGGCCACGGGCGCGAGGTTCGCCAGGTTACCGGCGTAGGTCAGCTTGTCCAGGACGGTGACCTCCGCGTCCTCGAAGCCGGGGTAGCCACCGGTGAGCATTGTGCGGACGTAGTGCGAACCGATGAACCCGGCCCCCCCGGTGACCAGCACCCGCGTCATGGGCGAACCTCCACGGAGAGGTCGAGGTCCACCAGCCCCGACGCCCCGCTGTGGCTGTAGACCTTGAACGAGGTGACCCGTTCCAGCCGGTGGTACTCGGGGCCCACGAGGGGGTGCACGGCGACAGTCAGAAAGTACTGCCCCTCGATGAGCACCAGCCGGTCGACGGTGAAGCGCACCGTTCGCCGCCCCTGCAGCAGGCCGAGGTCGGCTTCCAGCAGCTTGGTGTTGGTCCCGAAGACGAGGACGTCGGCCGGGTTGGTTACCGCGATCCCGGCCGCCCAGTCGTCGGTGGGCTGGTGCGCCAGCACGTCCACCTCGACGTGCACCCGGTCACCCGACTCGAACCGGTGCCGGGGCGACCCACCGGCGTCGAGCACCCGCACCCCGACGATCTCCACGGCGTGGGCCCGGCCGTCGGCTCCCTCAGCCTCGTCGGCGTCGACGAGGTACCGGTCCCGGAACGCCCGCAGCGCCTCGAGGGGGGAGCCGTCGACCACCGCCCGGCCATGGTCGAGCATGATCACCCGGTCGCAGAGCTCGCGCAGCTGGTCCAGCCCGTGGGTGACGAAGACGATGGTGCGCCCCTCCCGCTGGAAGCGCTTGATGCGGTCGAGGCACTTGCGCTGGAACGGTTCGTCGCCGACGGCCAGCACCTCGTCAACGAGCAGGACCTCCGGGTCGACGTGCACGGCAACGGCGAAGGCGAGCCGCACGTACATGCCGCTGGAGTAGAACTTGACCTGGGTGTCGATGAACTCCTCGATGCCCGAGAACGCGACGATCTCGTCGAAGTAGCGGTCCGTCTGCGCCCGGGACAGGCCGAGGATGGAGGCGTTGAGGTAGACGTTCTCCCGCCCGGTCAGGTCGGGGTGGAAGCCCGCGCCCAGCTCGAGCAGCGCGGCCAGGCGGCCGCGGCGCTCGACCAGGCCGGTGTTCGGCGTGAGGATCCCCCCGATGATCTTCAGCAGGGTGCTCTTGCCCGACCCGTTGTGCCCGATCAGGCCGAGGGTGGAGCCCGCGGCCACCTCGAAGGTGATGTCGCGCAAGGCCCAGAACTCCTCGGCATGGGCCCGGGAGCGCCGGAAGTTGACCAGCCGCTCCTTCAGTGACTTGTCCTTGTGGATGTTGAACCGCTTGGAGACGTCGGTGACCCGGATGACAGGAGTGGACATGTCACAGCTCCTGCGCGAAGTTGCCCTGAGCGCGGGCGAACACACGTTGTGCCACCCAGACGAACACCGCGCAGACGCCGGCGAGCACCGCCAGGCGCAGGACCAGGTTGCCGTCGTAGAAGAAGATGGACCCCTTCTCGGTCCGCCCCCCCGGCCAGAGGGCGCGTTGGAAGGCGAGCACCACGTCGGTCATCGGGTTAGCCATGTAGATGCGGAACAGCCATTCCAGGTCGTGGTTGACGACCAGCTGCTGGTGCACCTTGGTCCAGTCGTAGATGATCGGCGTCATCCAGAACCACAGCATCAGGCCGATCTCCACGAGGTACTGCATGTCCCGCAGGTAGACGTTGGCGGCGGCGAGCAGCAGGCCGAGTGCGGTGGCGAAGAGGACGAGGACAAGCAGGGCGAGCGGGACCAGCAGCAGGTCCCCAGGCCGGGGCCAGGTACGGGTGGCGAGGTAGCCGACCACGAGGACGACGAGCTGCAGCCCGAAGTTCACCACCGAGGCGCCGACCACGGACAGGGGGAACAGCTCCCGGGGAAAGTACACCTTCTTCACCAGGCCGGAGTTGCCGACGATCGAGCCCGTGCACCCCCCGACGATGTCGGTGAACAGCGTCCAGGCCAGCAGCCCGGTGAACAGGTAGATGCCGAACTGTGGGATGGCCTGGCTGCTGCCCAGAAAGTAGCCGATGGCGATGCTGTAGACGGCCAGCTGCATGAGCGGGCGCAGCAGGGTCCAGAAGAAGCCGAGGACGGAGTCCTTGTACTTGACCTTCAGCTCCTTGCGGACCAGGTTGCCCAGCAGCTCGCGGTAGCCCCAGACCTCCCGAACCGCCGTGGGAAACCCGCGCAGGAACGCCGTGGGCGGGTTGACGCGTTCGAAGGGCAGCTCGCTGACCGCCGCGGCGGCATGGCCGGGCGTGGGACCGGTGCGCGCGGCGGCCCGGGCCTGCTGGGGCTGGAGCCGGGGCTGGGTCATCACGTCCTTCGGGACAGCATCGGTGGGGCGGAGGTTGGTTGCCCCCGCGCACGGGTACGGCCAGTCCCAGCGGGCAGGGATGGGTCGCCAACCCGGCCGCGCGGCGACGACCGGGCACCATGGTAGGCAGTCCGGGCGGCGGACGCTGGCCTGGCCGTTCCACGGCTGGCCCGCGGCGGCCCCTTCTATACGATGAAGCGCCCGCCGGAAGGGGGTGACCGACCGCCGTCAGGCACACAGGAAGGGGCAGCGTGGACGTCCTCGTCTGCGGCGCGCAGGTGCCCTTCACCCGCGGCGGGGCCGAGCTCGGGGTCACCGGCCTGGTGGACGCCCTGGTGGCGGCGGGGCACCGGGCCGAGCTGGTCCGGCTGCCCACGGCCTGGGACAAGGACCGGCTCTTCGACGCCGCCCTGGCCTGGCGGATGGTGCCCCTCGACGCAGACGTGGTGATCGCCACCAACTTCCCGTCGTACTTCGCCCGGCATCCACGCAAGGTCGTCTGGCTGTTCCACCAGCACCGGGGCGCGTACGACGCCATCGACGCGCCCTGGTCGGACCTGGGGACCGACGATGTGTCCCTGGAGACCCAGCGGCTGCTCACCGAGTGGGACGCCCAGGCCCTCGGCGAGGCGTACCGCCTGTTCACGATCTCGGGCGTGGTGGCCGACCGGCTGACCAGGTACACCGGGCTGACCGGCACGCCGCTCTACCATCCACCACCGCTGCACGACCGGCTGCGGCCGGGGGACTTCGGCGACTACGTCTTCTCCCCCCTCCGGCTGGAGACCAACAAGCGCCCCGACCGGATCGTGGAGGCCCTGGCCCGAACCGGCCAGCCCATCCGCGCGGTGGTCGCCGGTCGGGGGAGCCTCGCCGACCAGCTGCGGGCCACCGCGGCGGCGCGGGGGGTGGCCGACCGGCTGAAGCTGGCCGGATTCGTGCCCGACGAGACGCTGGTCGACCTGTACGCCGGGGCGCTGGCGGTGGTCTACGCCCCCCACGACGAGGACTACGGCTACGTCACCCTGCAGGCGTTCCTCGCGGGCAAGCCCGTCGTCACCACCGCGGACGCCGGCGGCGTGCTCGAGTGGGTGGAGGACGGCGTCAACGGGTTCGTCACCGACGGGTCGCCAGCCGCCCTGGGGGCGGCGCTGGACCGGCTCGCCGCGGACCCGGAGCTGGCCCGGGCGATGGGCGCAGCCGGGCGGGAACGGGTGCGCGGGCTGTCCTGGGGGCCCGTGGTGGAACGGCTGCTCGCCCCGTGACCGCGGCGCCGCCGGAGCCGCTGCCCCTGCGCCGGCCCGTCCTGGGGCTCCTGGTCGGGGAACCCTCGCCCGCCCCGCTGGTGGCCCTCGTCCGCGCCCTGAGCAGCTGGTTCCTTCCCCGGGACGCCACCTGGGCGGGAGAGCAGGCGGCGGCGTACCTCTGGTGGCGGGACGCGACCCAGCCACCGGCGGGCGTCCCCTGCGCGGTGTGGGTGGAGACCGCGACGGACCTGGACACCGGGGGCCTCCTGCCCGCCGTGTGGGTCGGTCGGGACGAGGTCCTGCCACCCACCGGTGAGGTCCCCACGGTCGGCGTACCTGACCTCGTGCCCTCCCTGTCCGGCCCGGCCGGTGATCCCGAGGCGGCGGTGCCGGTGGCCCCGTTCACCCGGGCCCGGGTGCGTCGGGCCCGGGGCCTGCCGGCGGAGGTCGGCCAAGGCGACGACGACGGGTGGCGGTGGGGGGTACCCGGGGTGCCGGTGGCCTGGGACCTGGCCGCGACGGTAGCCGGGGTCGCACCGGCCGTGGTGGCCACCGGGGGAGCCCTGCCGCTGGCGCTTGCCTGGGCTGCGCCCACGGTCACCGCGCCCCTCGACGCGGCCCGGGTGGGCGCCGTGGTGGACGTGGAGGTGCTGGTCGCCTCTGATGCCGCCGGGCGGCAAGCCGCCGCCGCCGCCCTGGCCGAGGACCCGGCCCGAGCGGCCCGGCTGAGCTGGGCCGGCCGGCAGCTGTTCGAGCGACGCCTCAGCGGGTGGCACGCCGCCCGGCGCGTGGCGCTCGCCCTGGGTTCCCAGCTTGACCCCGCCGGCCGCCCGCTGGGCCGGCTACAGTTTCGCCTCGCCGAACTAGGAACTCCGCCGGGGGCCGCGATCCGCGAGCGGGCCACCCGCGCGGTGGCTCCGCTGCTGCCGATAGGAGGTACGCCGTGAGCCTGCCTCCTGCCTTGGGACCGGAACAGACCGGCCGGCTGCCGGGAGCAGGTTCGGTGCCGGTCGCCCGCACCCCCAGCCCGCCCGGCACCGGGCTGGAGCCGGACTCGGTGGCTGGACCGGGCGGGCCTCGCCTGCTGCACACCGCGCGGCGGGGAGCGCGGCGCGCCCTGGTCCGGATTGTGCGCCGGGCGGTCGCCGTCGGGGCCGGGGAGCAGTGGCAGCTTGCCCAGCAGGCCGCGGCGGAGACGGTGCGCCTGCGCGAGGCGCTGTCCAGCCTGGAACGCAACGCGGCCGTGCTGCAGCTGGACCGCCGGGCGAGCGACCTGGCCCTGATGGGTCGGCAGGTGGAGGCGAACCGGGTCAACCTCGAGCTGCTCAAGGCCGAGTTCCGCGCCCTGCTGCACACGGTCGAGGAGCTCGGCCACGCCTTCGCCCCGTCCGCCGGCCTGCCGGGGGCGGGCGCCCGCTTCGCCGAGCTGCGGGAACGGCTGGCCACGGTGGAGCGCCGGCTGCGCCGCCTGGACGGGGCGGCCACCCCGGCGCCGGCGCCGCCGGCCGGGTCAGCCCCCTTCGCCGGCCCCACGGAGGGGCTGACGCCATTCGACTA
This sequence comes from Actinomycetota bacterium, assembly GCA_049323135.1. Taxonomy (GTDB): domain Bacteria; phylum Actinomycetota; class Actinomycetes; order JBMOMH01; family JBMOMH01; genus JBMOMH01. The sequence continues at coordinate 7,061 of JBMOMH010000064.1, read as the reverse complement.
CCTCGGCTTCGAGCGTCGCTTCCGCGGCGACCCCACCGACATCGTCCGTGTGCAGCAGGAGCGGTACGGCGACCTGCTGGCCGCCCACCAGCCGGTGCTCGACCTGGGCTGCGGGCGAGGAGAGCTGCTGGAAGCGCTGCTCGCCCGGGGGGTCCATGCCGAGGGGGTTGAGCCAGACCCGGGCATGGCCGCCGAGGCACGGGATCGGGGGGTCACCGTCCACGCCACCGACGCCGTCTCGTTCCTCGCTGGCGCGGCCCCCCGGTCCCTGGGCGCGGTCTTCTCCGCCCACCTGGCTGAGCACCTGCACCTGTCCGACCTGCTGGCCCTCATCGAGCTGTCGGCCAGCCGGCTGCGCCCCGGGGGAGTCTTCGTCGCCGAGACGCCCAACCCGGCCGCCCTGATCGTCCTGGGCAACAGCTACGTGCTGGACCCGACCCACGTCCGCCCCCTGCACCCCGCCCTGATGGCCTTCCTGTGCGAGAACGCGGGGTTCCGGGACGTCCGGCTCGCCTTCTACAGCCCGGCCAGCGGGTATCACCTCCCCCTGGTCACCGACCCCGCGGCCCCCCCGTGGGTGGCCCAGGTCAACGCCGCGTTCACCCAGCTCAACGACGTCCTCTTCGGGCCCCAGGAGTACGCCGTCATCGCGACGACGCCCCCGGACGTGGCGGGAGACAGCGGGGGCTGAGCCAGCGCGCGGTCCTCACCCCGCGGGTCAGGACAGCGCGACCTGACTGTGGTCGCCGAGCATGAGCCGGTGCGCCCGGGGCTGGGCGCTGGAGCGCTCCACGACCACCTCCTTGCCGATGAGCGAGTCCTCGATCCGGGCCACGTCACGGATCCGGCTGGACTCCAGGACGATCGAGTGCTCGATCTCGGTGTCCTCGAGCAGGCAGCCGTCAGAGATCGACGTGAAGGGTCCCACGTACGCGTTGCGCAGCACGGTGCCCCGGCCGATGATGGCGGGCCCCCGAACCGTGGACCGTTCGACCACCGCCCCCTCGTCGACCACAACGCGTCCGACGATGCGGCTCGCCGCGTCCACCGTGCCCCGGATGTCGGTCTGAAGGGTCTCCAGGACGGCCCGGTTGCACTCGAGCATGTCCTCGAGCCGGCCGGTGTCCTTCCAGTAGCCGGAGACCAGGTGGGACCGGACCGGGTGGCCGTTGTCGATCAGCCATTGGATCGCGTCGGTGATCTCCAGCTCGTTGCGCCAGCTGGGCCGCACCGCTCGGACCGCCGCGTGCACGGTGGGGGTGAACATGTACACCCCGACCAGGGCCAGGTCGCTGGGCGGGTCCGCGGGCTTCTCCACCAGCCGGACGACGTGGCCGTCGGCGTCCAGCACGGCCACCCCGAACTGCTCTGGGTTGGGCACCTTGGTGAGCAGGATCTGGGCGTCCGCCCCTCCCGCGGCGAACTCCCGGACGAAGTCGGTCACGCCGCCGATGAGGAAGTTGTCCCCCAGGTACATGATGAAGTCCTCGTCACCCAGGAAGTCCCGGGCGATGAGCACGCAATGCGCCAGCCCGAGGGGCGCCTCTTGGTGCAGGTAGGTGACCTGGATGCCCAGGTCCGACCCGTCCCCGACCGCCGCCTGCACCTCCGCCGCGGTCTCCCCGACGATGACGCCGACATCGGTGATCCCCGCGTCGCGGATCGACTCCAGTCCGTAGAAGAGGACCGGCTTGTTGGCCACCGGCACCAGCTGCTTGGCCGAGGTGTGGGTGATCGGGCGCAGCCGGGTGCCCGAACCGCCGGCCAGCACGAGAGCCTTCACCCGCGCAGGCTAGCAAGGTGCTGGTCACGGGGTGCGGTCGTCGAGGACGGTTCCGTACCGGCCGGCCCAGTCGGTGGGCAGGGGGGGCAGCAGGACCGGGCGGGCCGGCCCGGGCGGCGGCAGGCCTCCGGCCAGCAGGTCGGCGAGGGCGGCCGCGGTGGCCGCCACGTCCCCGGGCGGCACGAGCCGGCCGGCGCCCGGGGCGGCCCGGGCCAGGATCTCCGGGGGTCCGCCGCGGTCGGTGGCCACCACGCGGGCCCCGCTGGCCAAGGCCTCGACGAGCACCAGGCCGTACGGCTCGGGCAGGGTGGAGGGGGCCAGCAGCACGTCGAGGTCGGCCATGACCTCCGGGATGTCGGACCGGGGCCCCACCCAGTGCACGCCGGGCAGCCGGGCCGCCCGGTCCCGCAGCGCGTCGTGGAAGGCCTCCTTGCCGCGCACCGGGCCGCCGACGACGGCCAGGTGGACGGTCGGGTCGGCCGCCCGCACCCGGGCGAACGCCTCGACGGCGACCTCGGCTCCCTTCCAGGTGTCCAGCCGGCCGACGAACCCGACCAGTCGCACGTGCGGCGGCAGCCCCAAGCCGGCCCGGAACCGACCGGCCCGGGCCGGCGAGAACCGGCTCCGGTCCACGTCCTCGTGCACGACGACCACCCGGGCCCCCGGCAGCTGGGCCGCCGCGGCCTGCGAGCAGGCCACGACGAGCGCCGCGGCGCGGCGGGTGAGCAGCCGCTCCAGGCGCAGGGCCCAGCGGGACTGGACGACGATCTCGCGGGCGTGCCACACGTGGGGCCGGCGGGCCAGCGCCGCCGCCGCCCACCCGTACCAGCTGTGCAGGCTGTTGCTCGCCACGAGGTCGGCGGACACCGCGCGGGCCAGGCGGGTGAGCGCGACGACGCTGCCCGGCCAGCGGGCGGCGTACGACACCCACCAGCGCCACCCCCCGCCGGTGGTGATCCGCTGCATCGGGACCTCGTGCAGGGGCACGCCCAGCCGAGCGTAGGCGGCGGCCAGCGGCGAGGGTCCGGGCAGCGCCACGTGGCAGGTCCAGCCGGCACCGACCAGCTGGCCGACCAGGCTCAGCAGCGCCTGGTCGGACCCGCCGGCCTCCGCGGTCGGGGAGACGAACAGCACCGAGGGCGCGGCCGTCACATCCTGCATGATCGCTACGCTAGCGGGGTGGCAAAGGAGGACACGCCGACGGCGCTGCTGGAGTCCGCGCTGCGCACCGGCGCCAGCCGGCCCCTGCTGACCTACTACGACGGCCCGACCGGCGCCCGGGTCGAGCTGTCGGTGGCGACCTTCGCCACCTGGGTCGCCAAGACCGCGGGGCTGCTCACCGAGGGGCTGGGCGTGGGGCCCGGGGGCCGGGCGACCCTGCTGCTGCCGCTGCACTGGCTGACCCCGGTCTGGTACGCCGCGTGCTGGGCCGCTGGCGTGCTGGCCGGCCCGGTCGCGCCCCCCGCAGGGCCCGGGGTGGACGTGGCCGTCTGCGGACCGGACCGGGTGGACCAGGCCCGGGCCCGGGGAGCCGCGGAGGTCGTCGTGGTGTCCCTCGCCCCCCTCGGGGCGCCCACCGGGAGCGCCCCTCCACCCGGCGTGCTCGACTACGCCGCCGAGGTGCCCGCCTACCCCGACCAGTTCCTTGCCCTCGGCCCCCCCGACCCGGCCGCGCCGGCCCTGCAGGTCCCGGACCGGGCCACCCCCTACCCGGCCGGCGAGCTGGTGGCACTGGCCCGGTCCGCCGCGCTGGCCCCCGGGGAGCGGTTGCTCGTCACCGCCGAGCCGGCCACCCTGGCGGACGTGCTGGCCCTGACCGTGGCCCCGTGGGCGGTCGGGGGGTCGGTGGTCCTCGCGCGGAACCTCGACCCCGCCTCGCTCGTCCCCATGGTGACCCGGGAGCGGGTCACGGCGGTGGTCGGCCCGGCTCCGGCGCTGCCGGGAACGCGGGCGGTCCGGGTACCCTGACCGGGCGCCCCCCGACCGGAAGGCCCAGGTTCCCCCCGTGCCGAGCACCGACGAACGCGCCCCCCGGCCCAGCGTCCCCCGGCCTGGCCGCACCTACGGCTACCCGCGGCCGGAGGGGGTGGCTGGCCCGCGCATGGCCCGGCGCCGGGCCCGGCCGCGGCGCCGCCGCCGGATCCTGACCGTGGTCGCCGGCACCCTGGCCGGGGTGCTCGCGCTGACCGCGATGGGCGCCTGGGCGGCGTACCGGCAGCTGCAGGGCAACATCCGCAGCCAGGACGCGTTCGGCCAGCTGACCAACCGCCCGGCCGCCGGACCCACCACCGCCCTGAACATCCTGCTCATCGGCTCGGACACCCGGGCCGGGGCGGACGCGGCCGTCGCCGGGGTAGGCAACGTGGCCGGGGCCCGCTCGGACACCACGATCCTGCTGCACCTGTCCGCCGACCGGCAGCGGGCCGCCCTGGTGAGCATCCCCCGCGACTCCTGGGTGACCATCCCGTCCTGCAAGACCAACAACGGTCAGACCGCCCCGCAGACCACGAAGTTCAACGCGGCGTTCTCCCTCGGCGGGCCGTCCTGCACCATCCAGACCGTCGAGTCGCTGACCGGGGTCCGCATCGACCACTTCGTGGTCATCGACTTCGCCGGGTTCAAGGACATGGTCAACGCCCTCGGCGGCGTCCCCATCTGCGAGCCCCGTCCGCTGCGCGACCCGATGAGCGGGCTGGACATCCCGGCGGGCACGAGCACCCTGAACGGCGACCAGGCCCTGGCCTTCGTCCGGGCCCGCTACGCGCTGGGCAACGGCAGCGACCTGCAGCGGATCGACCGCCAGCAGCAGTTCCTCGCGTCGATGGTCCGCAAGGTGAGCAGCGGCGGGCTGCTGCTCAACCCGGTGCGGCTCTTCCAGTTCCTCAGCGCGGCCACCAAGAGCGTGACCACCGACCCGGGCCTGTCCGGGCTGAACGACCTGCGACGGCTCGCGCAGAGCGTGCAGAACCTGCAGCCCGGCCAGGTCAGCTTCCTCACCGTGCCGGTGGTCGACCGGGGCGACGGGGCGAACGTGCTGTGGGTGCCGGCGGCGTCGAAGGCCCTCTTCGACGCCATCCGGGCCGACCAGCCGCTGCCCGGCCAGCCGGGGGCGGCCGGCAGCGCCGCCACGCCGGGGGCCACCCCGGGGACCAGCCAGCCCCCGCTACAGACCCCGCCGAGCCGGATCTCGGTGCGGGTGCTCAACGGCACCGGGCAGACCGGCCTGGCCGCCCGCGCGGCCACCGACCTGCGGGCGCAGGGCTTCAAGGTGGTCGGCATCGGCAACGCGGACAAGACCAGCTATGCCACCTCGGTGGTCCGCTACGACCCGGCGTACGACCAGTCGGCCCGCACCCTCACCGCGGCGGTGCCCGGCGCGACCAGCGAGCAGGACCTGAAGCTGACCAACACCCTGGTGCTCGTGGTCGGGGCCAACTACACCGGCGCGGTCCCGGTGACCGTCGGGAACGGGCGGGCGCTGCCCAGCGCCCTGGCGCTGCCCGCCGCCGCACCGACGCCCACCCCCACGCCCCGCTCCGCCGCCGACGCCACCTGCGGCTGAGCGGGCCCTGAGCCGGCCCAAGGAACCGGCCCACGAGCCGGCCGTCAGCCGGCTTTAGGCCCGGTTGGTCCGGGTGCGGGCCAGGGCCACGAAGGCGTCCAGGGCGGCGGGGTCGGCCAGGGCGTCCTTGCTGGCCACGGCCCCCACCGGGGCTCCGGTCAGGATCCGCTTGACCGGGACCTCCAGCTTCTTCCCGGTCAGCGTCCGCGGGATGGCGGGCACCGGGTGGATCGCGTCCGGCACGTGCCGCGGGGACAGCTGGGTGCGCAGCGCCGTGACCAGCCGGGCCCGGGCCGCCTCGTCCCACGCCGCGCCGGGCGCGGGCACGACGAACAGCACGAGCTCGCCCGGGCCGCCCTCCGGGTCCTCCAGGTGGACCACCAGGGAGTCGGCCACCCCGGGCACCTCTTCGACGACCCGGTAGAACTCGGCGGTGCCGATGCGCACCCCGCCCCGGTTCAGCGTCGAGTCGGACCGGCCGCTGATGGTGACCGACCCGTCCGGGTGGATGGTCACCCAGTCCCCGTGCCGCCACACCCCCTCGTACGCCGAGAAGTAGGCCTCGCGGTACCGGCGCCCGTCCGGGTCGCCCCAGAAGCCGACCGGCATCGAGGGCATCGGGGCGGTGATGACCAGCTCCCCTTCCTGCCCGACGACCGACCGGCCCTGCGCGTCGTACGCCTCCACCCGGGCGCCCAGGCAGCGGCCGGCGATGCGCCCGGCCCGCACCGGCAGCAGCGGGCTGCCGCCGACGAAGCCGGTGCACACGTCGGTGCCGCCGGAGAAAGACATGAGCAGCACGTCCCGGCGCACGGCGTCGTACACCCAGCGGAACCCCTCCGGCGGCAGGGGCGCCCCCGTGGAGCCCACCCCGCGCAGCGAGCTGAGGTCGACCAAGTCTCCCGGGCGCAGCCCCGCCTTGCGGCAGGCCAGGTAGTAGGGGGCGGCGTGGCCGAAGTAGGTCACCCGGGACTGTGCGGCCATCCGCCACAGGGTGCCCAGGTCGGGGTGCCCGGGGTCGCCGTCGAAGAGGACCACCGTCGCGCCGACGAGCAGGCCGGACACCAGGTAGTTCCACATCATCCAGCCGGTGGTGGTGAACCAGAAGAACCGGTCGCCGGGACCGAGGTCCATCTGCAGCGCCAGCGCCTTGAGGTGCTCCAGCAGGATGCCCCCGTGTCCGTGCACGATCGCCTTGGGCAGGCCGGTGGTGCCCGAGGAGTAGAGGACGTACAGCGGCTGGTCGAAGGGCACCGGCACGAACTCCAGTGGGCCCTCCTCGGCGCACAGCTCGGCCCAGGGGAGGGCCCCCTCCACCGCGGCAGCCGGATCCAGGTAGGGCAGCAGGACCGTGGCCCGCAGCGACGGCAGCGCGGCCCGCAGCTCGGCCACCTCGGCGCGCCGGTCCACGCCCCGCGCGCCGTACCGGTAGCCGTCCACGGCCAGCAGCACCGCCGGCTCGACCTGGGCGAAGCGGTCCACCACGCTGCGCACGCCGAACTCGGGGGCGCACGAGGTGAAGACCGCGCCCAGGCTGGCCGTGGCCAGCAGGGCGACCACCGCCTCGGGGACGTTGGGCAGGTACGCCGCCACCCGGTCGCCCGGGCCGACGCCCAACCGGGCCAGCCCGGCCCGGACCCGGGCCACCTGGTCGCGCAGGTCGGCCCAGGACAGCTCGACGGGGGGCCGGCTCTGCGCGTGGGCCACCAGCGCCGG
>JBMOMH010000063.1:0-1257 GCA_049323135.1 Actinomycetota bacterium | reverse complement strand
CGGCCGGGCGGGACCCAGGGGAACGGTGCGGGACGGCGGCCATCCCAGCCACACCGCGGCACCGGCTGCCAGCGCGGCCAGCACCGCCCAGCGGTCAGCCGGGCCCACCACAACCCCTACCGGCGAGCAGCTGGTCCAGGTGGGCCTGGCCCGGGCCGGGCTGTGCCGCCCCATCAGGGGGGAACGCCAGCGCCAGGACCACCCGAGCCGGGCCCCGGGGCCCCGCGCAGAGCACCCCGATCTCGGCCAGCCGGCGACGGCCGTCGGGGCCCCGGACCAGGTGGAGGACCGCCTGCAGGCCGGCGGCGAGCTGGCGGTGCACGGCCGAACGCCGCATCCCGGCGGACAGCGCCAACGCCTCCACCCGGGCCGGTACGTCGCCGGCCGCGTTGGCGTGCAGCGTGGCCAGGCCCCCCTCGTGCCCGGTGTTCAACGCGGCCAGCAGGTCGACCACCTCGCCCCCACGCACCTCCCCAACGACGAGGCGGTCCGGGCGCATCCGCAGGGCCTGGCGGACCAGGTCGCGCAGGGTCACCGCCCCGGCCCCTTCGCAGTTGGCCGGCCGCGCCTCCAGGCGGACCAGGTGCGGGTGGTCGGGCAGCAGCTCGGCGGAGTCCTCGACGAGGACGATCCGCTCGCCGGGCGGGACTCGGCCCAGCAGGGTGGCCAGCACGGTGGTCTTCCCCGTGGCGGTGCCCCCGGTGACCAGGCAGGCCACCCGGGCGGCGACCAGGTCCGCGAGCAGGGCGGCGGCGTACGGGGCGAAGGTGCCCGCGGCGACCAGCTCGGCGACGGTGAACGGCCGCCGTCGCGGCACGCGCAGCGACAGGCAGGTACCGCGCGGCGCCAGCGGCGGGAGCACCGCATGGACCCGGACGCCGTCCGGGAGCCGGGCGTCCACCCAGGGGGCGGCGTCGTCGAGCCGGCGCCCGCCACGGGCGGCCAGCCGCTGGGCGAGGCGGCGTACGGCGGCCTCGTCGGGGAACCGGATCGGGGCCCGCTGCAGCCCGGCCTCCCCGTCGACCCACACCTCGTCCGGGGCGTTGACGAGCACGTCGGTCACGCCGGGGGCGGCGAGCAACGGTTCGAGCGGGCCGGCCCCGGTCAGCTCCAGCTCCACCGCGGCGAGCAGGTCGCGTACGCCGGCGTCCCCGAGCAGCCCGGCTTCCGCCCGCACCGCGGCCGCCAGCCGGGCGGGGGTGACCGGTCCGGGCTCGCCGGCCAGGCGACCCCGGACCCGGGCCACCAGCTCCGGGT
>JBMOMH010000062.1:0-13684 GCA_049323135.1 Actinomycetota bacterium | reverse complement strand
GTATGCCGGGCCGCGGCCAGGGCCACCACGAGCTGGTCGCGTTGGGCACTGATCTGCGCGACCTTGGCCTGCTGCTCGGCCACCGCGGCGGCCGCGGCGTCCTTCGCTCGAGCCACGGCGGCGACGGCCTGCTCCTCGCGGGCCAGCGCCGCATCCGCCTGGCCGCGCAGGGCGCCGGCCACGGCCTGCGCGGCGCGGACGCTGGCCACGGCCTGGGCCTGCCGGTCGCCGAGCCGTTGCAGGAACGCCGCCCGGTCGGCGAGCGCCTGCGGGCCGTCGGCGGAGAACACCGCGGTCAGCCCGACGACGTCCCCGCCCATCCGGTAGCTGGCGGCGGCGAAGCGGCCCAGGGCGAGGCGGGCGGCGGCGAGCTGTCGGTCGGCCTGGGCGGCCCGGTCACGGGCCGCGGTGGCCGCCGCCCGCGCCTGGTCCAGTCGGTAGCGGGCCCCGTTGTACTGCTCGACGGCCTTGCCGGCGGCCATCTGCAGGTCCCGGGACCGCTGGTCGGCCGCGGCCAGCTGCGCCTCCAGCGCGCCGACGGCGCCGGCGGTGCCGGTCGCGGCGGCGCGGGCGGCATCGACCTGCTGCTGGCTCGGGTAGGAGGGGTCGGCCCAGGCCGGGTGCTGGCCCAGCAGCCCGGCGGCGGCGAGGACGGTGACCACCACAAGCACCGGGCGGATGGGCCGGCGGGGACGCACGCCCCGAGGTACCCGCATCAGCCGCACTCCTCACGTCGCCGTTCCCGCGTCACCCTAGTGCTCAGATGTCCCAGAAGGAACACTTTGCACAGGGCAATCTCGGGACACTTCGGCGTGTCGGCTTGACGGCTTGAACCTACACGACTGTAATTCGCCCCCTCGGGGACCGGCGGGTCGCCGCGGGGCCCGGGCCTCAGGGCGGGGTGACCTGCCGCAGTGCCCGGGCACCCTCCCGCAGCCGGGCCGGCTCCACCTCACGGTCGGGTCGGCGCCGCAGGTACTCCGCCTCGAGTGCCTCCGTGCGGGACAGGTGATGCGCCCAGGCCTCGTCCGAGCCGTGGCGCAGCGTCTCGACCCGGGTCCGGGCCAGGGTGTCCAGCTCCCGCAGCAGGGCCTCGTCGTCGAGGTCCCCGAGCGGGGGGCGTTCGTCCGTCACGAAACCACCTCCGATGTCTCACCGTGGCCCGGCTTCGGGCCGCCGTGCCGGGCACGCAGCGCGGGGAGGACCTCGTCCCGGTAGCAGGCGAAGAACGGCCGCCGCCTCGTCCCGCCCCCAGCAGACCTTCCGCCCACCCTGGGCCGGGGCGTCCGGCCCGGCGGCCGACCGGAACGCGGCCACCAGGTCCGCGTCCGGCCGGGTGGTGCACAGCCCGTCGCCGACGCGGGCCGCAACCTGCCGGGCCCGGGGTCCGAACTCCGAGACGTAGACCGGCCAAGGCCGCTCCGGACGGGTCTCGTTGAGCGCCCCCCCTGGTGCCCACGCCGAGCACGAACCGCCCCTCCAGCAGCACCGCGCTGGTGGCCGCCGCCTGAGCCACGATCGCCGGGTGCACGCGGATCAGCGGGCAGGTCACGTTCCACGGATGGAAGTGGTCGGACAGCCACAGCGCCTCGAAGCCGGCCACCTCGGCCAGGCGGGCCTGGCGCACCAACTCGCCCGGCCCGTGCTCCTCGCTGGACAGGAAGTAGCCGAACCTGGTCATGAGCAAGCCCGCTACCCGGGCGCCGGGGGCTCATGCCGGCCGGGGCCGGGTTCGGAGCCGCGGAGAAGTGGGTACCCGCCGGGGCAGCCGCGGCCGGACCGGGCCGCGCCCCGTCCCTACGGCGGCCCCGCCGTACGGCGTCCCTGTGGGAGGCGACCATGGCGCTCGACCGTACGGCGACCGCGCGGCCCAGGCGACGGCACCGGGGACGGACCATCACGTCGGCGGCGCTGGCCGGGCTCGTCCTGGCCGCCTGCGGCGGCGTCGGCGGCGGCGGCGCGCGCGGCCCCGGGGCGGCCAACCCGGGCGGGCCAACGTCCGGGCCGGTGTCCGGGACCCTGACCACCATGGGCTTCGGCCTGCCCGACGAGGTGGCCAAGAGCCGCATCGACGCCTTCCGCCAGCAGTTCCCCCAGGTGCAGCTGAAGGTCAACGAAGGGGCCTTTGACGAGCAGCAGTTCCTCTCCGCCGTCGCCGGTGGCAACCCGCCGAACCTGGTCTACCTGGACCGGGAGAAGGTCGGCACGTACGCCGCCCGCGGTGCCCTGCAGCCCCTGGACGGCTGCCTGCGCCAGGTGGGGCTGGACATGGGCCAGTTCCGCCGGCCGGCGGTGGAGCAGTCGACCTACCAGGGCGCGGTGTACGCCGTCCCCGAGTTCACCAGCGTGCGCCTGCTGCTGGTCAACACCGCCGCGGCCAGCGAGGCCGGCCTGTCCCCCACCGCGGTCTCCACGGCCGACTGGGAGCGGCTGGCCGCGCAGGCGCAACAGCTGACCAAGCGCAGCGGCGGCAAGCTGACCCGCATCGGGGTGGACCCGAAGGTCCCCGAGTTCTTCCCGCTGTGGGTGCGGGCCAACGGCGGCTCGCTGCTGTCGCCCGACGGCCGGACCGCGGCGCTGGACAGCCCGCAGGCGGTGGAGGCGCTGGCGTTCGTGCAGCGCCTGGTGGCGGCAGCCGGCGGGTACGCCGACCTGAAGGCCTTCCGGGACACCTTCGACTTCTTCGGCGCGAAGAACGAGTTCGCCCAGGACCAGCTCGGCGCGATGCCGATGGAGGACTGGTACCTCAACGTCCTGGCGGGGGCGTCCCCCAACGCCCCCGTCGTCGTCCGCCCCTTCCTCGACCGCACCGGCAAGCCGCTCACCTACGCGACCGGGCAGGCCTGGGCGGTGCCCAAGGGTGCGGGCAACCTGGCGGCCGCCTGCCAGTTCATGAAGACGATGAGCGCCACCGACACCTGGGTGGCGGCGGCGAAGGCGAAGGCGACCGCGCGGGCGGCCGCGGGCAAGCCCTACACCGGTACGTACACCGCCAACATTGAAGCCGACCGGCGCATCGCCAGCGAGGTCTACCGGCCCAGCGGCATCGCCTGGCTGGATGAGGGCGTGCGGGTGCTCCAGCAGGCGCAGGGCGAGGCCTTCAGCCTGCCCGCCTCGCCGGCTGGTGCCGAGGTGAAGAAGGCCTGGACGAGTGCGGTGAACGCCGTGCTGGAGGGCCGGGCCACGCCGCAGGAGGCGTTGTCCCGCGCCCAGCAGGAGGCGCAGCAGGCGCTGGACAAGGCGGGGAAGGCGGGTTGATGGCACCCGGTGTGGTGCCGTCCGGCATCGCGCCGGGCGGCCGGCTGGCGAGGCGGGCCCGCCCGTCCCGGTTGTACCGCCGGGAGGCGCGGTGGGCCTATCTCTTCTTGGCCCCCTGGCTGGTCGGCTTCGCCGTGTTCACCGCGGGCCCGATGCTGGCCAGCCTGGTCCTGTCCTTCACGACCTACGACGTCATCAACCCGCCCCGGTTCGTGGGTGGGGCCAACTACCAGGAGCTCTGGCAGGACCCCAACGTCCGCCGAGCGCTGGGGAACACCGCGTTCTACACCGTCCTGCACGTGCCGCTGTCGATGCTGCTGGCCCTCGCGCTGGCGCTGATGCTGCAGCGCATCGGCCGCGCGGCTGGCTTCTTCCGCACCGTGTTCTACCTGCCGGCGGTGACCCCGCCCGTCGCCGTCGGCGTGCTGTTCCTGCTGCTGCTCAACGGTCAGACCGGGCTGGTCAACGCCGCGCTGCGCCTGGTCGGCCTGACCGGGCCCAACTGGACCTCCGACCCGGCGTGGGTCAAGCCGGGGATCGTGCTGATGAGCCTGTGGAGCCTGGGCACGACCGCGGTCATCTACTTCGCCGCGCTGCAGAACGTCCCCCGTGAGCTGTACGAGGCGGCGACGCTCGACGGGGCCGGGGGCTGGGCCCGCTTCCGCTACGTCACGCTGCCGCAGATCAGCGGCGCCCTGTTCTTCACTCTCGTCGTGAACACCATCGCCTCCCTGCAGATGTTCACCGAGGTGTACACGATGTTCTTCGGGACGGCGGGGCAGTCGGTGGGCAGCGACGCCGCGCTCTTCTACGTCGTGTACCTCTTCCAGCAGGCCTTCGCGTTCCTGCACATGGGCTATGCATCGGCCCTGGCCTGGCTGCTGTTCGCCGTCATCATGGTCGTCACCGCGGTGCAGGTGCTCGTGTCCCGGCGCTTCGTCCACTACGAGGGCGGCTAGGACGGTGGCTGGGCAGGTGGCCAGGCAGGTGGCCAGGTGACCGCCACCCGGGGCACCGAGACCCAGGGCAGCGCCGCACGGGTCGCCTCGCCGGTGTCGCGGGCCCGGGCCCCCCGCCGCCGGCGCACCCGGCTGACCCCCGCACGGGTCGCCTTCGGCCTCGGCGTGGCCGGGCTGTCGGTGCTGTTCTGCTACCCCCTAGTCTGGCTGGTCAGCGCCTCGCTGAAGCCCCGGTCCCGGGTCTTCGACAATGCCCTGCTGCCCGACCCGCCGATGTGGCAGAACTACGTGACCGTCTGGCAGCAGATCCCGCTGCTGCGGTGGTTCGCCAACACCGTGGTCGTCGGCGTGGCGGCCGCCGCAGCAGTGACCGCGAGCAGCGCCCTGGTGGCCTTCGGGTTCGCCTACTTCCGGTTCCGTGCCCGCAACGTGCTCTTCGGCGTGGTCCTGGCGACCATGATGCTGCCGGGGGCGGTGACGATGGTTCCGACGTACCTGGTCTGGCACCGGCTCGGCCTGGCGACCACCCAGGTTCCGCTGTGGGCGGGGAACCTGTTCGGCTCGGCCTTCTACGTGTTCCTGCTGCGGCAGTTCTTCCTGACCCTGCCCCGTGACCTGTTCGACGCCGCCCGGGTCGACGGCCTGAGCTACCTGGGTCTGTTCGGACGCATCGCCGTACCCTTGTCCAAGCCGGCACTGGTCATGACCTTCGTCTTCGAGCTGCGGGCCAGCTGGACCGACCTGATGAAGCCGCTGATCTACCTGCGGGACCCCGCGCTGTTCACGCTGCCCCGGGGACTGAAGGCGGTGCTCGACCAGTTCGGCCAGGGCGGCGAGCTGAGGTGGGAGGTCGTGCTGGCCGCCAGCGTGCTGGCCACCGTGCCGATGATCCTGCTGTTTCTGGCCGCGCAGCGCTTCTTCGTGGAAGGCATCGCGACCACCGGACGACGAGGATGACCACGATGACGGACCTGAGCTTCCTGCGCCCCGTGTTCGACGCCCCCGGTCCCTTCGCCTCGGCACACGTCGACGTCAGCCGGACCACCGAGTCGGCCGCCCGCGAGGTCGCGCTGCGTTGGCGGGCGGTGCGGGAGGACCTGCTGGCGGCCGGCGCGGCGGAGGCGGTGCTGGCCCAGCTCGACCCGGTGCTCGCGGCGGTCCCGCACGCGCCGGGCGCGGCGTACCGGCTCGTGGTGGCCAACGCCTCGGGCGTGCTGCTCGACGACGTGCTGCCCGGGCCGGCGGGTCGGCCGGAGGGCGGCACCTGGGGTCCGATGCCGGACGTGGCCCCCCTGCTGGTGCACCGGGCCAGCGGCGTGCCGTACGTGCTGGCGGTCGTCGACCGGCTCGGCGCCGAGATCGAGGTCCACCACGTGGTGCCCGGGCCCCCCGCCGACACGGAAACCGTCCAAGGTGACAGCCGGCACGTGACCAAGGTGGCGGCCGGCTACTGGGCGCACACCCAGTTCCAGCGGCGCAGCGAGAACCTCTGGCAGCGCAACGCCCGGGAGGTGGCCGCGGCCGCGGAGCAGGCCCTGGCCCGCAGCGGCGCGGAGCTGCTGGTGGTCACCGGTGACGTGCGGGCGCGCGAGGCGCTGCGCGACGCCCTCGCCCCGCCGGCCCGGGACCGGTTGGTCGAGCTGCCGGGCGACCGGCGGGCGGCCGGACCGCACCGAGGCGGCCCGGCAGGCCTTCGCCCAGCGACGCGCCCAGGGCACGGCCGTCGACGACCTCGCCGAGGTCTGCCTGGCGCTGACCGAAGGTCGGGTGGCGGTGCTGCTGCTGGACCCGTCCGACGCCGCTCGGACCACCCTGTGGTGCGGGCCGGACGGGCGGGAGGTCGGGACCAGCCCCGACGCCGCCCGGACCGGGGGTCCCGGGGCCGCCCGCGGCGACCTCGCCCTGCTGCGCGCCGCCGTCGCCACGGCGACCTCGGTCGGCCTGCTCCCCGAGCGGCGGCGCGAGGTGCCCGGTGGGGTCGGTGCGCTCCTCCGGTGACCCGCACCGGTGGCTGCCGGCCGAGACCAAACTGTGATCCCCGGGCAGATCCGCCTCTGGCATGCTCTTGGCGCACTGATAGGCCATCCTTTGCATGAGCCCAGGGCCGTGCTGCGTCCCTGGGTGAGCGCTCCGAGCGGGCGGGACGAGGCGACGGCATGCTGTCCGTGCGCAACCTGGAGGTCGTCTACGACGACGTGATCCTCGTGCTGCGCGGAGTCAGCCTGGAGGTGCCCGACGGGAAGATCGTCGCCCTGCTGGGTGCCAACGGCGCGGGGAAGACGACCCTGCTGCGCGCCCTCACCGGCCTGCTCGACGTCCACGAGGGAGAGATCACCAAGGGGGCGGTGACCCTGGACGGCGTCCCGGTGCACCACCTCGCGGCCCCGCAGGTCGTCCGCCGGGGCATCGCCCAGGTGATGGAGGGCCGGCGGGTTTTCGCCGAGCTGACCGTCGAGGAGAACCTGCGGGTCGGCGCGCACGCCAACCCGCGCCGCCGGGCGGCGAACCTCGACCGCGTCTACCAGCTGTTCCCCGCCCTCGCCGGACGGCGTCGGCAGGTCGCGGGCTACCTGTCCGGCGGCGAGCAGCAGATGCTCGCGATGGGGCGGGCGCTGATGTCCGAGCCGCGTTACCTCCTGCTCGATGAGCCGAGCCTGGGACTGGCCCCGCTGCTGGTGCAGCAGATCCGAGACCTCATCGTCGAGATCAACCGGCAGGGTACGACGGTCCTGCTGGTCGAGCAGAACGCGGCGATGGCCCTGTCCATCGCCGACCACGGGTACGTCATGGAGACCGGAAAGATCGTGATGGACCGTCCGGCCCGGCAGCTGATGGCCGACGAGGACGTCCGGGAGTTCTACCTGGGCCTGCGCGGCGACGGCGCGGGCACCTCCTTCCGTGACGTCAAGCACTACAAGCGGCGCAAGCGGTGGCTGTCATGAGCGAGCCCGTGCTGGTCGTCGAGGACGTACGCCTCTCGTTCGCCGGCGTCACCGCGGTGGACGGCGTCTCGTTCGAGGTGGGCGCCACCGAGCTGTTCGCCATCATCGGACCCAACGGCGCCGGCAAGACCTCCATCTTCAACGTGCTCTCCGGGGTCTACCGGCCACAGCGGGGGCGGGTACGGTTCCTCGGCACCGACCTCGTGGGCCTCCCGCCGCACCGCATCGCCCGGCTGGGCCTGGCCCGGACGTTCCAGAACATCGAGCTGTTCGGGAACCTCAGCGTGGTGGACAACCTCATGCTCGGCCGCCACTGCCGGATGGGCTATGACGCGCTGTCGGCGATGCTCTGGCTCGGCCGGGCTCGCCGCGCGGAGGTCGCGCACCGGGCCGTGGTCGAGGACATCATCGACTTCCTGGAGCTGGAGTCCTGGCGCAAGCTGCCGGTGGGCCTGCTGCCCTACGGCGTACAGAAGCGCGTCGAGCTGGGACGCGCCCTGGCGCAGGAGCCGAAGCTGCTCCTGCTCGACGAGCCGGCCGCCGGGATGAACCTCGAGGAGACCGAGGACATGGCACGGTTCATCCTCGACATCCGGGACGAGCTGGACATCCCGCTGGTGATGGTGGAGCACGACATGGGCCTGGTGATGGACCTGGCCGACCGGATCCTCGTCGTCGACTTCGGCGCCCCGATCACCACCGGCACCCCCCAGCAGGTGCAGCACCACCCCGACGTCATCCGCGCGTACCTGGGCGAGGAGCACCGCCTGCAGTCCGGTGACACCCGCCAGCACGTCGCCGCCGAGCAGGGGAGCACGCCATGACGCTGACCCTCGACCCCCACCTGCCCGCGACGGGGACGACCACCATCGTCACCCGTGTCCGCGACCGGGCCACTCGGTTGCCCACCGCCGTGGCGATGCGGGAGAAGGACTTCGGCATCTGGCAGGAGGTCACCTGGGCGCGCTACTGGGAGAGCGTCCTCGACGTCGGGCACGCCCTGCTGTCCCTCGGGGTGGCCCCCGGGGACCGGGTGGCGATCCACTCGGAGAACCGGAGGGAGTGGCTGTACGCCGACCTCGGCACGGTGGCCGTCCGGGGCGTCACCATGGGCCTCTACCCCACCAACCCTGCCCCCGAGGTCGCCTACCTGCTCTCTGACTCGGGGGCGAAGGTGCTCGTGGCCGAGGACCAGGAGCAGGTCGACAAGGTGCTGCAGGTGCTGGACCAGCTACCCGCGCTGGAGCACATCGTCTACCTCGAGCCGCGCGGGATCCGGCGGCACTACGACGAGCCGCGGCTGCTGTCCTGGGAGGACTTTCTCGCCCGCGGCCGCGAGCATCGAGCCGCCCACCCCGGCGCCGTGGAGCAGCGGATGGCGCAGGCCCGGCCCGAGGACGTGATGACCCTCATCTACACGTCCGGGACGACCGGTCCGCCCAAGGGCGCCATGCTCACCGTCGGGAACGTCGAGTTCGCCATCACCACCCTGGTCCACGGCGGCGGCTTCTGCTCCCCGCCGCCGACCCACCGCGACCTCAGCCTGTCCTACCTGCCGCTGTGCCATGTGGCCGAACGCATCTTCACCACCTGGTTCAACGCCGAGTCCGGCATCCAGGTCAACTTCGCCGAGTCCATCGAGACCGTGCAGGCGAACCTGCGCGAGGTGCAGCCGACGGTGCTGTTCGGGGTGCCCCGCATCTGGGAGAAGATCCTCGCCGGCGTGAACCTGCGCGTGGCCAACGCGTCACCGCTCAAGCGGGCGGTCTACCGGGTGGGGATGTGGCTGGCCGACGGCATCGCGAGCACGCTGGTCCGCACCGGCGGACGCCACACCGCCGGCTCCCGGGTCCGGTACGCCGTGGGCTGGGTGCTGCTGTTCCGGGCGCTGCGCGACCGCATCGGCATGCGCAAGGTGCGGTACGCCGCCTCGGGTGCGGCCCCGATCGCGCCGGAGGTGCTGCGTTTCTTCATGGGCCTGGGCGTCCCCATGCACGAGGTGTACGGGATGACGGAGAACACGGCGGTGGCCACGGCGAACCGCCCCGGGCGCATCAAGCTGGGCACCGTCGGCGAACCCCACCCAGGCATCGAGCTGCGCATCGACGAGCACACCGGGGAGATCCTCACCCGTCACCCGGGAGTCTTCGCCGGGTACTGGAACAAGCCGGAGGCGACGGCGGCGGCCCTCGACGCCGACGGCTGGCTGCACACTGGGGACGTCGGGGAATGGGTGGACGGCACCCACGTCCGGATCACCGACCGGCTCAAGGACATCATCATCACCTCCGGTGGGAAGAACATCGCCCCCTCGGAGATCGAGAACGCGCTGAAGGCGTCGCCGTACATCAAGGAGGCCGTGGTCTTCGGCGACCGCCGCCCCTACCTCACCGCACTCGTCGGCATCGAGCCGGACACCGTCGGCGACTGGGCGCAACGACGCGGCATCGCGTACACCACCTACCGGGAC
Organism: Actinomycetota bacterium; assembly: GCA_049323135.1. Taxonomy (GTDB): domain Bacteria; phylum Actinomycetota; class Actinomycetes; order JBMOMH01; family JBMOMH01; genus JBMOMH01. The sequence continues at coordinate 4,055 of JBMOMH010000062.1, read as the reverse complement.
CTGTCGGAGAAGCCACCGGTTCTCGAGCTCGTCCAGCGCATCATCGACGACGTCAACGCCCGCTTCGCCCCCGTCGAGCAGGTCAAGCGGTTCCGGATGCTGCCCAAGGAGCTCGACCACGAGGACGGCGAGCTCACCGCCACCCAGAAGGTCAAGCGGGCCGCGCTGGGCCGCATGTTCGCCGACCTGGTCGAGTCGATGTACCGGGAGGGCGGGCGGTGAACGCGTTCCTCGAAAGCCTGGTGCGCGGCCTGGGGTCCGGGGCGGTGTACGCACTGCTGGCCCTGGGCTTCGTGGTCATCTACAAGTCGACCCGGGTCATCAGCTTCGCCCAGCCGGCGCTGATGCTGGCCGGGGCCGTGCTGGTCACCTACCTGGTGGACAGCGTCGGCTTCTACCTCGCGGTGGTGCTGGCGGCCCTGGCCGTGGCCGCCCTGGCCATGGGCATCGAGCGCGCTGCGCTGCGGCCCATGGTGGGCAAGCCCGTCTTCGCGGTTGCCATCATCACCCTGGGCGTCGACATCGTCGTCCGGGTGGTCGTCAACGGCTTCATCGGGTTGGACGTCCGCCAGGTGGGGGACCCGTGGGGGCTGCGGACGGTGCGCTGGCTGGGGCTGCGGCTGGAGGTGCGCTACCTCGCCATGCTGGTGACCACCGCCGTGCTGGTCTCCTTGCTCTTCGCGTTCTTCCGCTACTCCCGGTTCGGGCTGGCCATGCGGGCGGCCGCCGTAGACCAGGAGGCCGCGCTGGCCCAGGGCATCTCGGTGGGCACCGTGTTCGCGCTGTCCTGGGCGATGGCCGGTGCCCTCGCCGCGGTCGCCGGCACCTTCGTGGGCACCGGCGGCGGGGTCGACCAGCAACTGTGGGTCATTGCGCTCAAGGCGCTGCCGGCCATCATCCTCGGCGGCCTGGACTCCCTCGGCGGAGCGGTGGTCGGCGGGCTCGCCATCGGCGTGGTCGAGTCCCTCGTCGGCACCTACCAGCCCGGGCTCGCGCCCTGGCTCGGGCAGAACTTCGCGGTGGCGTCGCCGTACGTGCTCATGCTGCTGGTGCTGTTGGTGCGGCCTTACGGCCTGTGGGGGACCCCGGAGGTGGAGCGGGTATGACCACGCTGACCGGCCGCCCTGAGCTGTACACGTCGTACCAGCAGGAGCTGCGGCTGCTCAACACCCGGCCCAAGCTGCTCGGCGTGGGCGCGCTGTGCGCCGGCGCCCTGCTGCTCCCCTTCCTCGTCACCGACGACCTGCTGCGCATCCTCGCCGTCGGCCTGGTCGCGTCGATCGGCGCGATCGGCCTGAACATCGTGACCGGGTACGCCGGGCAGGTCAGCCTCGGGCACGCCTTCTTCCTCGCCGTCGGCGCCTACACCGGGGCGGCGCTCAGCGGCGACCCGGCGGGCCGCACCATCGGCCTCGGGGTCAGCTTCCTGCCCGTGTGGGTGCTGGCCTCCGGGCTGGCCGCCGGCCTGGCCGGGCTGGTCGTGGGCCTGCGCGGGCTCTACCTGGCGGTGGTCACCCTGGGCCTGGTGTTCCTCGGCGGCCACGTGTTCAAGGAGTGGACCGCGCTGACCGGCGGACCGGGGGTGGGGCGGACCGCGGCGGTCCCGGTGCTGTTCGGCGCCCCGGTCAACCAGACCGGGCGCTACCTGACCGGCGACCAGAAGATGTACCTGCTCATGCTCGTGCTGCTGGTCATCTTCGCCGTGCTGGCCCGCAACCTGGCCCGGTCCCGTATCGGCCGGGCCTTCGCCGCGGTCCGCGACCGCGACGTCGCCGCCGAGATCATCGGGGTGAGCCTCACCCGCTACAAGCTGCTGGCCTTCGCCATCTCGTCCTTCTACGCCGGCGTGGCTGGTTCGCTGCTCTACACCGTCACCGGGTTCTTCGAGCCCGGCTCGTTCAGCCTCCTGCTGTCGGTGCAGTACATCGCGATGGTCCTCATCGGCGGCGCGGGCACGATCTCCGGTTCCATCATGGGCGCGATGTTCATCACCCTGCTGCCGAGCATCACCCGAGCACTGCCGGCGTTCTTGCCGTTCATCAGCACCAGCTCGTCGGGGACGGTCAACGTCTTCCAGGTGGAGACGATCCTCTACGGGCTGCTCGTCGTCGGCTTCCTCATCTTCGAGCCCCGTGGCCTGTTCGGAGTCTGGGTGCGGGTGCGCAACTACTGGAAGGCCTGGCCCTTCTCCTACTGACCCAGTCCCTGCGCTGCAAAGGAGTAGCGATGTCCCGTCACAGACACACCTGGAGGACGCTGGCCCTGCTGGGGGCCGTCGCCCTGCTGCTGGCCGCCTGCCGCGGCTCGACAGGGGCGGGGGGCACCGCCGCGGGCGGTGCGGCCAGCCCCGGCGGCGTGAAGACCTCCGTCGGGGTGACCAAGGAGCCCTGCCCCGAGGCGGTCAACGCGAAGAACGGCTGCATCTACCTGGGCACCCTGTCCGACCTCACCGAGGGTCCGTTCAAGGCGCTGGCCGTCCCCATCACCGACGCCCAGAAGGCGTTCTGGAAGCGGGTCAACCAGCAAGGCGGCATCGGCGGCTACGACATCGACGTGACGAAGTATGTCAAGGACAACAAGTACAACCCGGAGGTGACGGCGCAGGTCTACCGGGAGATCAAGGACAAGGTCCTCGCCCTGGCCCAGACCCTCGGTTCGCCTACGACCGCGGCCATCATCGACGACCTGCGCGCGAGCAACATCGTGGCAGCTCCGGCGTCGTGGACGTCGGCCTGGGCCTTCGAGGATGTCATCATCGAGTCGGGGGCGAACTACTGCCTGGAGTCGATGAACTCGGTCGACTATGCCGTCAAGGAGATGCCTGGGATGAGGAGCGTGGCCGCCGTCTTCTACCCCGGCGACTACGGCGCGGACGCCGCCGCGGGCACCAAGGTGGCCGCCGAGGCCAACGGCCTCACCTTCGTCAAGATCCAGACCCCACCAGGAGCGGACAACCAGGGCGGGGCGATCGACGCGGTGCTGAAGAACAAGCCGGACCTGGTGATCCTCACCACCGCGCCGGGAGACGCCGCCGTCATCGTCGGGCAGATCGCCGCGCGCGGCTTCCAGGGCATGATCATCGGCACCAGCCCGACGTGGAACCCGGGGCTGCTCAAGAGCCCCGCGGCGCCCGCCTTCAAGAAGCTCTACCTGCAGTCCGCCCCGTGGGCGCCGTTCGACGCGAACACCCCGGGACACCAGGCGATGCGCGCCGCGCTGGGCACCGTGACGCCCAACGACGGGTACACCGCCGGCTGGGTGTGGTCCTACCCGATGAAGGCCGCCCTGGAGAAGGCCGTGGCCAACAAGGACCTGACCCGGGAGGGCCTGCTGAAGGCGGTCAAGGGTCTGTCCTCGGTGGACTACGAGGGGATGCTGCCGCAAGGCTCCGGGAACTACAGCGCCGGACCTAACGACGGGCTGGTTCGCCAGACCACCATCAACAAGGTGGACGAGACCGCGCCGACCGGCGTACGGGAGGTCAAGTCGTTCTTCACCGGGCCCACCGCGGCGAAGTACAACCTGACCAAGCCCTGCTTCAGCACCCTGTAGGAGGCGCCAAACCGCACCCCCCAACCGCATGAAGGCGTCCTTCTGACCTCTCTTGAGTAGAGAAGGACGCCTTCATGCGAGGAGGGGGAGGAGGGCGGGGAGGCTGCGGGCGGCCGTGTAGCCGGCGAGCAGCAGCAGCACGACGACGAAGGCGCGGGTCAGCACCTCCGGCCGTACCCGGCCGGCCAGGCGGCTGCCGCCGAGGCTGCCCAGCACGGCCGCGCCGGTCAGCACGCCGAGCACCAGCCAGTCCAGGCCGACCCCGTGGCCGAGCCGGGCGGCCAGCGCGGTGGCGCTGTTCACCGCGATGACCACCAGTGAGGTGCCCACGGCGACGGGCATGGGGAAGCCGAGGGCGAGGACGAGGGCAGGTACGACGACGAAGCCGCCACCGACCCCGAAGAAGCCGGTGAGCAGCCCCACCGCGGTGGCGGTGACCAGGACCTTCAGCACCCGCGGGCAGTGACAGAACAGGTCGGGCCGCAGCCCGACCTGCGGCCCGA
>JBMOMH010000061.1:0-1275 GCA_049323135.1 Actinomycetota bacterium | reverse complement strand
GCCCGTGGCCCTCGGTGGCGTCGGCCTCGGGGTGCTCGGGCAGGAACGTCTGCGCGACGCGGTCGTCCTCACCCTGGCCGTGCTGGTCAGCGCCGGCATCGGGGAGCTGCTGGCCCTGGCCGTGCACTGGCAGCGCCGGGCGCGCCGCCAGGTGCAGGAGCTGCTGGCCGCGCTGGCCACGCTGGTGCGCGCGGAGGACGAGCTGTCCGCCACCACGCAGGTCGCCGAGCTGGCTCGCTCCCTGCTCGCCGCGGACGCGACGATCGTGCTGCTGGCCGACCCCACCCGACCCCGGCTCTTCCGCGGCCACGGGTCAGCCGGCAGTGTCGGGCCCGCGGCGGGGGTGGTGCTGGACCTCGACCGGGGCCCGACCGGCGTGGCCCGGGCGGTGGACACCGGGGCGACCGTCTTCGTGGCCGACGCCCCCCGCTCGCCGGGGCTGCGGCAGGACTTCGTCGCCTCCTTCCGGGTCGCCAGCCTCGCCCACATCCCGATCCGCGTCGGTGACCAGCCGCCCTTCGGGGTCATCACGGCCATCTGGCGGCGGCACAAACCCCGCCTGGACTCCTTTGACGAGCAGGTGATGCAGCTGCTCAGCGCGGAGGCCGGACCGACCATCGAACGGCTGCGTCGCCTGCGCTCGCTGGAGACGGCCGCCCGCACCGACCCGCTGACCGAGCTCGGCAACCGGCGCGCGCTGCTCGACGCGCTCGCCGGGCTGCCGGTCGGTGGGGTGGTGGTGTTCTGTGACCTGGACGGCTTCAAGGCGGTGAACGACCAGCTCGGGCACGCCGCCGGGGACCAGGTGCTCGTCACCTTCGCTGGCGTGCTGCGTCGGATGTGCCGGGCGGAGGACCTCGCGTTCCGGTACGGCGGCGACGAGTTCGTCGTCCTGCTCCGCCGGCCCGGGGAGGCGGGGGCCCGCCGGTTCACCCAGCGGCTGCTCACCGAGTGGGCCGAGCAGGCCCAGCCGACAGGGGTGTCGGTCGGCTACGCGGCCAGGGACGCGGGGGAGGACGCGGCGGTCACCCTGCGGCTGGCCGACGCGGCGGCGTACGAGCACAAACGGGCCACCGACCGGCTGCCGTCGGTGCACCGGCCGGCCGCCGAGCACTGAGACTGAGGGTCCAGACCCGGATCGCCGGACGGTGTCCACAGGGCCGGGGGGTCGGGCCGGTTGTGCACAGGGATGGGCTGGTTCGGCCGGGGGTGTCGGCGGGGTTGCCTAGCGTGGGGTCTGTGAGCGAGGCCTTCTCCCTTCCCGCGCCGGCCGCC
>JBMOMH010000060.1:0-13826 GCA_049323135.1 Actinomycetota bacterium | reverse complement strand
CGCGGCGTGCCGGGCCATCCCGAACGGGCCAGGCAGGGTGGCACTGCGCCCGCGGCCGCGCAGGTCCGGCGCGACCAGCCGGACGTCGGGCAGCCGGTCGGCCACCAGGTCCCAGGTGCGGTGGTTGGCGGTGATGCCGTGGACGGCCAGCACGACGGGGCCGGCCTCCCCCCACACGCCGACCCGCAGCGTCCCGCCGTCTACGGGGACGTCCAGGGTTCGGTACGCCGTCACCGGGCGCTCCATCCGCCGTCCATGGTGTACGACGCGCCGTTGACGAACCCCGCCGTCGGCCCGGCCAGCCAGGCCACCAGGTCGGCGACCTCCTCCGGCTCCACCAGCCGCTTGATCGCCGACTCGGTGAGCATCACCTGGGACACCACCTCGGACTCGGGGATGCCGTGCACCCGCGCCTGGTCGGCGATCTGCCGCTCCACCAGCGGGGTGCGCACGTAGCCCGGGTTGACGCAGTTGCTGGTCACCCCGTGCGGCCCGCCCTCCAGGGCGACGGTCTTGGACAGGCCCTCCAGGCCGTGCTTGGCGGCGACGTACGCCGCCTTGAACGGGGACGCCCGCAGCCCGTGCACCGAGGAGATGTTGACCACCCGGCCGAAGCCGGCGGCGTACATGTGCGGCAGCGCGGCCCGGACCAGCAGGAACGGCGCCTCGAGCATCAGGGTGAGCAGCCGGCGGAACCGGTCCGGTGGGAACTCCTCGACGGGGGCGACGTGCTGCACCCCGGCGTTGTTCACCAGCACGTCGACGGGCAGGCGCAGGTCGGCCAGCGCGGCGGTGTCGGTGAGGTCGACCACCCAGGGTTCCCCGCCCACCTCGGCGGCGACCCGAGCCGCGCCCTCGGCGTCGACGTCGGCGACGGTCACCGCCGCCCCCGCGGCGGCCAGCCGGCGGGCGCAGGCCGCGCCGATCCCGCTCGCCCCGCCGGTGACCAGGGCCCGCCGGCCGGTCAGCGCTGCGCTCATCGGAAGACTCATCGGAAGACTCATCGGGAGGCCCCTTCCTCGTGTCCCTGCCCCGCTGCCCCGAGGGCCCGGCGGATGAACCGCATCACCTCGTCGAACACCTCATCGGGCACCTCGCGGCCGTCGTCCCACAGCACCCAGCGCATGCCGACCAGCTCGCCCACCCCCATCAGCGCCCAGGCGGCCACCACCGGGTCCAGCTCGGCGATCTCCCCCGCGGCCGCCGCGGCGCGCAGCCCCTCCACGTACCCGGCGACGATCCGCTCGTAGTGGTTGCGCAGCGCGGCCGGGGAGACGAACTCGGCCTGCCGGATGATGCGGTACAGCGCCGGGTGCTCGGCGGTGAACCGGAAGAACGCCCGGAAGCCCAGCCGCTCGGCCTCGATCCGGGTCCGCCCCTGGGAGGCGGCCTCCTGCATGGCGTGGCGGACCCGCCGGTTGAGGTCCTCCACCACCTCGTCGAAGACCTGCTGCTTGCCGGCGAAGTACAGGTAGAACGTGCCCTGCGCCACCCGCGCCGCCTCGGTGATCTTCACGATGGAGGCGTCGTGGTAACCCAGGTCGGCGAACACCTGCTCCGCGGCGGCGAGCAGGCGGGCCCGGGTCCGGGTGCCCCGTTCGGTGCGCGCCGCGCGCGCGGGCAGGCTCACGGCGCCTCCGCCCGGGCCCGCAGCTCCCGCTTGAGCACCTTGTCCACCGCCGAGCGGGGCAGCGCGTCGACGAACACCACCCGGTGGGGAACCTTGAACCGGGCCAGCTCGGCCCGGCAGTGCGCCAGCAGCGCCTCCTCGTCGACCGCCACCCCGGGGCGGCGTACGACGAACGCCTGGCCCACCTCCCCCCACCGGGGGTCCGGGACGCCGACCACGGCCGCCTCGGCGACCCCCGGGTGGCGGTAGAGCACCTGCTCGACCTCGGCGGGGGCGATGTTCTCCCCGCCGGAGATGTACACGTCGGTGAGCCGGTCGACGACCCGGTGGTACCCGGCGGCGTCCCGCTCGACCAGGTCCCCGGTGTGCAGCCACCCCCCGCGCATCGCCTCCGCGGTGGCCTCCGGGTCCCGCCAGTAGCCGATGAACACCCCGGGGCCGCGGACCAGCAGCTCCCCCCGGGCCGGCCCGTCCAGCAGCCGCCCGGTGGCCGGGTCGGCGACGGCGACGTCGACGTGCGGGTAGGGCGTACCGGCGTAGCCCACCATGCGCCGGGCGTCCTCCGCGGGCAGGCACAGCACGTTCGGGGAGGCCTCGGTGAGCCCGTACCCCTGCAGCAGGGCGACGCCCCGGCGGTGCCAGGTGCGCAGCAGCGGCTCGGGCATCGGCGCCCCACCGACGAGGGCCTGGCGCAGGCTGGACAGGTCGGTGCGGGCGAAGTCGGGATGCTCGGCGAGCAGCAGGTAGTTGGTGGGGACGCCCATCATCGTGCTGACCCGCTTCTCGGCCACCAGGCGCAGCGCCCGGCCGGGGTCGAAGGTGCGTTCCAGGACCACCGTGGCGCCCACCCACCAGGCCAACAGCGGCTGCACGTTCCACCCGGCGACGTGGAACTGCGGCAGCACCTGCAGGACCACGTCCTGCCCGGTCAGGTCGACGGTGCGGGACAGGCTGAGGTTGGTCCAGAAGCAGTTGGCGTGGCTGAGCAGGGCGGCCCGGGGGCGGCCCAGGGTGCCCGAGGTGAACAACAGCAGCAGCGGGTCCTCGTCCTCCACCGGGCGGCGTACGACGTCCCGGGGTGCCCCATCCCGGGCGTTCCCCCGCTCGGGGACGGCGACCTCCACCCCGCCCGCCCCGCTCGCCGTGCGCGGCACGCAGCGGGCGGCCCGCTCCACCGCGGCGTCGGCGAGCGCGTCGAACTCCGGCTCGACGACGAGCAGCGCCGGGTCGGCGTGGTCGAGCTGCGCGGCGATCTCCCGGGGGGACAGCCGCCAGGACAGCGGGGCGAGCACCAGCCCGGCCTTGGCGCAGGCGAACAGCAGGACGACGTGGTCGGCGCTGTTGCCGGTCAGCGTGGCGATCCGGTCACCAACGCCGTATCCGGCGGCGGTCAGGGCGGCGGCCAGCCGCTGCGACCGGGCGTCCAGCTCGGCGTAGGTCACGCCGACGCCGCGGTCGTCGACGGCCACCCGGGCGGGCGTGCTGAGCGCGCGGTCGCGCACCCACCGGCCCACCGTGTGCAGCCCGTCGCTCATGCCGCCCCGCCTTCCCGTCGTCCCCCGCGTCGTACCACACGGGCCAGCCCGCCGGGCAGGAACAGCACGACGAGCACGAACAGGGTGCCGAGCAGGAACAGCGGCTGGGACAGCGGGGCCCGCAGGGGAGCGGGCAGGTCGGCGACCAGTGGGGAGGCGGCAAGGGTGGACAGCCGCTGGTCCAGCAGCGTGTAGACAACCCCGCCGAGCACGGCGCCCCACCGCCGCCCGGCCCCCCCGAGCACGACCATGACGAGCAGCGCGAGGGTGAACTCCGGGGTGGTGACGTGCGGGCTGGCCCCGCCCTGCAGCAGCAAGTACGCCATGCCCAGCACGCTGGCGAGGGTGCCGGCCACCACGAAGGCGAGCAGCTTGACGGTGTAGGGCTGCAGACCGAGCACCTGCACCCGGCGTTCGTTCTCGCGCACCGCCTGCAGCACCCGCCCGGCGCGGGACCCGGTGACCCAGGTGACGACGGCGTACACCACGACGAGCAGGGCCAGGGTTAGCCAGTAGAGGTTGCGGGTGTTGGCGACGCCGACCAGGGAGGCCGGCAGGTACGTCGTGTCCAGGCCCAGCCCCTCCTCGCCGCCGGTGAGCCCGCCGGGGTTGCGGTAGGCCAGCACCGAGCCGGCCTGGGCGAAGGCCAACGTCACCATGGCGAAGGCGATGCCGCCGACCCGCAAGCTGACCGCCCCGACGAACAGGGCCAGGACGAGGCCGGCGAGCAGCGTGACACCGACGGCGGGCAGCAGTGTCCAGTGCCACCGGGTCAGCGTGACGCCCAGCACGTACACGCCGGCGGCGAAGAACAGGGCGTGCCCGAAGGACAGCAGCCCGGCGAACCCGAACAGCAGGTCGTAGGTCAGCGCCAGGGCCCCGAGGACCAGGGCCAGCGCCAGCAGCTGCAGCGTGCCCGGTGTGTACGTCGGGCCGGGCAGCACCCCGGGCACGCTGACCCGCAGCAGCGGCAGCGCGGCGAGCAGCGCCACGAGGCCGACGGCGCCGGCAACGGGCAGCAGGCGTCTCATGCGGCACTCCCCAGCAGACCGCGGGGGCGCAGCAGCAGCACCGCCGCGAGCAGCAGCACCACCGCGAGGTCACCGACGCCGCTGGCCGCGTAGTAGTTGGCGAACTGCTGCAGCAGCCCGACGGCGACGGCGGCGACCGCGGACCCGGTAAGCGAGCCAAGCCCGCCGATGACCACCACGATGAACGCGAAGATGAGCAGCGATCCGCCCAGCCCCGGGGACACCGTGCCGAAGTACACCCCGCCGAGGACGCCGCCGAGCCCGGCGACGGCGCCACCGACGGCGAAGACCAGCGTGAAGGCGCGGCGCACGTCGATGCCCAGGGCGCTGACCATCGCCCGGTTCTCCACGCCCGCCCGGATGACGAGCCCGTAGCGGGTGCGGTGCAGCAGGGCCAGCAGCCCAGACAGCACCAGGGCGGCCGCCGCGGCCGCGACGAACCGGTCGTTCGGGATGCGGGCCCCGAGCAGCGTCGTCGTCCGGTCCAGCCAGGCCGGCGCACGGAACGTCCGGGGGTCGGTGCCCCACACGCCGCTGACCAGGGCGACCGCGGCCAGCGACAGGCCCACGGTGACGAGCACCTGCTCGATCTCGCGGGCGTAGAGGCGGCGGACCAGCAGCAGCTCGGTGGCGGTGGCGACGGCGGCCCCGGCCAGGGTGCCGGCGAGCAGGGCCAGCGCGAACCCCCACCACGTGCCGGCAGCCCGCCCCGCGTTCCCACCGAGCTCCCACCCGGCGTACGCGCCCAGGGTGAGGAACGCACCGTGGGCGAAGTTCAGCACGCGCATCAGCCCGTAGATGAGCGACAGCCCGGCGGCGACGAGGAAGTACAGCGCGCCCAGGCCGAGGCCGGTGACGAGCAGCAGCACGACGGTGCTCACCGGGTGCGCCCCCCGGTGGAGCGGCTGGCGACACCGAGCAGCTCCCGGGTGCGCGCCGGGTCGTCGAGCAGCTCGGCGACCGGGCCGGCGTACACCACCCGGCCCTCGGCCATGACGACGGCGTCGCGGGCCAGCCGGCGGACGACGGCCAGGTCCTGCTCGACGAGCAGCACCGGGACGTCCTGCGCGGCCCGGGTCAGGGCGCTGGCCACCTCACCGACCACGCGAGGGGCGAGCCCCTTGGTGGGCTCGTCGACGAGCAGCACCACGTTGTCGTTGAGTAGCGCCCGGGCCAGGGCGAGCATCTGCTGCTGCCCCCCGGACAGCGTGCCCGCCCGCTGCCCCGCGCGGGCGACCAGGTCGGGGAACAGGTCCCGGACCAGGTCGTGGCGCAGCGGGCCGCCGCGTTCGGCCAGCCGCAGGTTCTCCGCCACGGTGAGCCCGGCGAACACCTCCCGCTCCTCCGGGACATAGCCGACGCCGCGCCGCACGATGCGGTGCGTCGGCTCGCCGTCGACCCGCTCCCCGCGCAGCCGCACCTCGCCCCGCCGGGACACCAGGCCGAGCACGGCGCGCAGCGTCGTCGTCTTACCGACCCCGTTGCGGCCGAGCAGCGCGGTAACGCCACTGGCGGCAACCTGGAAGGTGACGCCCTGCAGCACGTGCGAGCCGCCGAGGTGGGCGTGCAGGTCGGTCACCTCCAGCACGGGGGCCGTCATACCGGCTGCCCCAGGTAGGCGGCCTGCACCTCGGGGTTGGCGACCACGAGGTGGGGGCGGTCGCAGGCCAGCAGCTGCCCGTGGTGCAGCACGGCGACCCGGTCGACCAGGTCGAGCACGACCTCCAGGTGGTGCTCCACCATGAGCACGGTGCGCCCGTACTCCCGGTGCACGCGGCCGATGAGGTCGGTGAGTGTCGGGACGTCGGCGGCGCTGACCCCGGCCAGCGGCTCGTCGAGGAGGATGACCGCGGGGTCGGCGGCGAGCAGCAGGGCGATCTCCAGCTGCCGCTTCTCACCGTGCGCCAGCGCCCCGGCCAAGCTGGCCGCCCGGCCGGCGAGTCCCACCTCGGCCAGCCGGTCCCGGGCGACGCGGGTGGCCGCGTCGCCGGGACGCGGCCGCCGCCACAGGCTGAGGCTGCCGCCGAGCGCCGCTTGCGCGGCCAGCCGAACGTTCTCCAGGACGCTGAGCGCCGGGAAGACGCTGGAGGTCTGGAAGGTGCGGCCCAGGCCGGCCCGGGCCCGCCGGTGCGGCGGGTCCCGGGTGACGTCCCGGCCCCCGAGGTGGACGGTGCCCCTGCTCGGGGTCAGCAGGCCGGAGAGCAGGTTGAACAGCGTGGTCTTGCCTGCCCCGTTCGGTCCGATGACCCCGAGCAGCTCCCCCGCGGGCACCTCCAGGGTCACCCCGGCGAGGATCTGCGCCCCGCCGATGGTGAGCCCCAGATCGTGGACGGCGACCGCCGGCGCCCCGGCTACGGGCGGGTGGGCCGGCACGTCACCCTGCGGCGGGCGGCGGCGCCACCTGGTCGCCGGGCACCGTGGTCACCAGCTGCGGGGTCAGGCTGCCGCCCTGGGCGACCAGCTTGGCCTGGAACATCGGCTGGATCATGGCGTGGTCGGCGGCGCGCACCGTCTCCTGGCCCTTGGGGGCCTGGAACGTCCACCCCTCCAGCGCGGAGATCATCGCGTCCACGCTGGCGTCCCCGCCGGCCTTCTCCACCGCGCGGGCGATGAGCTGCGCGGCGACGAAGCCGTCCGGGGAGAACAGGTCGGCCTCCTTGCCCTGCTTCTTCAGCCCGGCGACCAGCGCGTCGTTGACCGGGTTGCTCGCCGCGCCGCCGAAGTAGTACGACAGGAAGCTGATCTTGCTGGCGGCCGGTCCGTACGCCGGGTAGGAGGCCACGTTGCCCAGCCCGGTGACCACCTTGGTGGCGGCGAAGACGCCCTGCTGGTCCAGCGACTGCCACATCGGCCCGGTGGTCGCCCCGGCCCAGGCGACGAACAGCAGGTCGGGTGCGGCCTGCTTGACCTGCTGGGCAAACGGCGTGAAGTCGGTGCTGTTCAGCGGGACCAGCAGCTTGCTGACCGTGGCGCCCTTGGCGCCGAGCACCGCCTGTACGGCGGCCGCGTTGCCCTGGCCGAAGGCGGAGTCCTGCGCCAGGACGAGCACCTTCTTGCCCTTCGGGTCCCCGACGAAGGTGCCGGCGGTGGCGACGTCCTGGTAGGTCTGCCGGCCGGTGCGGAAGGTGTAGCGGTTGATCCCGGTGATCTTGTCGACGGCGGCCGGGCCGGACAGGTACAGGACCTTGTTCTGCGCGGCCAGCGGGGCCAGCTGCAGCGCGATGCCGGAGTCCGTCGTACCGGCGAGGATCTTGTAGCCCTTGCCGATGAGGTCCTTGGCGGCGGCCACGGCCTTGGCCGGGTCCCCGCCGTCGTCGACGTAGGTGACCTCCAGCCGGTGCCCGGCGACCGACCCGGTGCCCTTGGTCACGTAGTCCAGGCCGACCTGCAGGCCGTCGTAGTACTCCTGGCCGTACGCCGCGAGCAGCCCGGTCTTGGAGTAGATGACGCCCACCTTCACCGGCGCCTTCGGGGTGCTCGCCCCCGGGCTCGCCGTGGTCGCCCCCGTGGCGCCCGTGGTGCTGCTCGGCGCACACCCGGCCGCCAGCAGCGCGAGCCCTGCCACCAGCACCATCGCGGGCCCCGCCCGCCAGCCCCGCCACGACCTGCGCATGCCCGTACCGCCCTTCCTCGGCCGCCCCGGTTATGAGAGGCGATTCAGGTCACAGATACTACGGCGTCCGGTGGCCCTGTCAATGGTTCGTGTCCATTGGCTCGTCGGTGGTTTGCGGCGGGGCGCCGGGCGACGCCCCGCCCCGGCTGGTGGGGAGCGCCTGCGCCGGCCCGGGCCAGGGCACTCCCCGCAGGGGGGACCAGCGGGGGGACCAGCGGGGGGAGCAGCGGTGGGAGCAGCGGGGAGACCAGGTGGGGGCCGCTGGGTCTCGGGCCCTCCGGTCGTGCCCCAGGTTCCCCCTGAGCACCACTTGCCACAAGGGTTACAGATGGATCGGAGGCTGTGGTAGGAAATATGGCCTATAGGCCACAGTAACTACCACGGACTACCTTCCTCCGGGTACACATTCGCACTCCAGTGGCAGATGTGTCCTGAGTAACCCGAGAGCTCGGGCCGAGCGGCAACCGGGCAGGCGTGGCGACCCGGCCAGGCCCCGGGCGGCACCTGGAGGCGGCGACCCCGAGGGTCAGGCGGCGGCCGGCGCGGGCCAGCGGCGCGCGATGAGCTCCTTTACGGCGATCTCGACCAGCAGCAGCAGCGCCGACACGAGCAGCGACCCCAAGATCGTTGGCACGGCATCCTCCTCGGCCCACCCAGGGCCCCACTCAGGGCCCACTCAGGACGCCGCGGACACTACCGGCCGACCGGCCTCCGCCCGGCCACCTGCGGATGAACACGCGGTGAGCGTCCGGGAACGCGGCGGTGTGCGAGCCAGCCGGCCGGCCACGCTGGCCAGGACCAGCCCGCCGACCGAGGCCCCGGCGGCGACACCCCAGCCCACCGGGCCCAGCGGCCGGCAGCCGAAGAACCGGCTGGTCCACGGGTTCTGCACCAACCCGACGAGGGCCAGCGCCGAGACCACCGCGGCGGCGGTGACCAGCGGGTCACCGCGGGCCGCGGCCAGGGTCTGCGCGAGCTGCGCCCCGACCAGGGAGGCCAGGGCGACGGTCCCGGCCCGACCCCGGGTGCCGGTCGGCCGGGCCAGCAGCCAGCCGGCGGTCGCCGCGGTCGCCGTACTGCCGGCCCGGACCAGGACGTCCCGGGTGAGCGCCCCGCCCAACGACGCCTCCGGGCCCTCGTCGAGCAACGCCGCGGGTGTCACGCCGCGGGGCGGGCGGACGGCCAGCGCCATCGAGGGCAGCAGGTCGGTGAGCAGGTTGACCAGCAACAGCTGGCGGGCGTTCAGCGCGGGCCGGGCCGACCCGAGTGTGGTGACGAGGGTGAAGGCGATCTCGCCGAGGTTGCCGCCGAGGAGCAGCGCGACGGCGTCGCGCACCGACGCCCACATGGCGCGACCCTCGACGATCGCCTCGATGATGGTCTCGATGCGGTCGTCGGTGACCACGACGTCGGCGGCCTCCCGGGCGGCGCTGGTGCCGTTGGCGCCGAGGGCAACGCCGACGTCGGCGAGCCGGATCGCCGGGGCGTCGTTGGCCCCGTCCCCGGTCATCGCCACCACCCGTCCTGCCCGGCGCAGCTCGCGGATGACCGCCACCTTGTCGGCGGGGGTGACCCGGGCAAACACCGGGGTGCCCGGCACCAGCGCCGCCAGCGCCGGCCCGGACAGCCCGGCGAGCTGCGCACCGGAGACGACCGCGCCCCCGTCGAGGAGGTCCAGCTCCGCGGCGACCGCCTCGGCCGTGCTGGGATGGTCCCCAGTCATCATCACCACGCGTACGCCGGCGTCCCGCAGCCGGCGGACCGCGGCGGCCGCGGCCGGCCGCACCGGGTCGGTCAGCCCGAGCAGGCCGAGCAGCTGCAGGCCGCCGATGCGGGACTCGTCCAGGTCGGCCCGACCGGAGGCGGGCCGGGCGGCCACGGCGAGCACCCGGTGGCCGGCGCGGGCCCAGCGGTCGACGTACCCGGCCAGCGCCGCCCGGTCCCGCTCGGAGAGCGGCCGCCCGTCCGGTCCCGTGTGACAGCGGGGCAGCACCACCTCGGGCGCCCCCTTGACGCACAGCAGGTGCCCCCCGCGGGTCCGGCCGAGGACGGCGTGGAAGCCACGGCTGGGCTCGAAGGGCAGCTCGGCGTGGACCCGCCAGCCGGGGGCACCCTCCTCGGCACCGACCCCGGCGGCGGCGCCGCCGGCGAGTACCGCCCGGTCGGTGGCGTGCGGCAGGTCACCGTCCGCGGGGTCCCGCGGGCTGGCCCGCAGCGCGGCGGCGAGGACGGCACGCCGGGACGGGGACAGCGCCACAACGGGCTCGTCGCAGACCCCGTCGGAGACTCGCCGCAGCGTGATGCGCCCCTCGGTCAAGGTGCCGGTCTTGTCGAAGCAGAGCACGTCGACCCGACCCAACGCCTCCATCGTCGCCGGGTTGCGGACCAGGGCGCCCCGGGCGGCGAGCCGGCGGGCCGCGGCGAGCTGAGCCATGTTCGCGACGAACGGCAACCCTTCGGGAACCGCGGCGACCGCGAGGCTCACCGCGGCACCGACGCTGGCGGCCAGACGTCCGCGCAGCGCTCCCACGCCCAGCATGACC
This sequence comes from Actinomycetota bacterium, assembly GCA_049323135.1. Classification (GTDB taxonomy): domain Bacteria; phylum Actinomycetota; class Actinomycetes; order JBMOMH01; family JBMOMH01; genus JBMOMH01. The sequence goes on along the minus strand of JBMOMH010000060.1, from coordinate 3,474 downwards.
GCGGCGGCGCCCACGGCAACGGGAAGGGCGACGTCGCCGAGGCGGCGCAGCCGGGCGTTGACGCCGTTGTCGTGCCGCTCGGGCACGGCCGCGGCGACGCTGCGGCCCACCTCGGTCGCCGCGCCGGTGGCGACCACCACGGCGACCGCGTACCCGGCGGCCACGGTGGTCCCCTCGAACAGCAGGCTGGTGCGGTCGGCGGTGGTGTCGGCGTACGACGGCGCCGGGCCCTTCGCGACGGGCAGGGACTCGCCGGTGACGCTGGACTCGTCCACCTCCAGGCCGCGGGCTTGCAGGATGCGGCAGTCGGCCGGTACGACGTCACCGCTGCGCAGGGTGAGGACGTCCCCGGGCACCAGGTCGTTGGCTTCGGCGAGGGTCTCGACGCCGTCCCGGCGCAGCCGGACGCGCACCGCACTGCGGGTGAGGAGCCGGCGCAGCGCCCGGTGTGCGGCCACCCGCTGCGCGCCGCCGAGCAGCGCGGTGCCGGCCATGGTGGAGCCGATGAGGACGGCGTCCATCGCCGCGCCGACCGCGGCGGACACCCCGGCGCCGGCAGCCAGCGGCGGGGTGAGCGGGTTGTCCAGCTCCTGCAGGGTGGCCCCGGCGAGGCCGACCGGGCGCAGCTGGTCGGCCGGGTCGGGCGGGCTGGCCTGCTGCCGGCGCGCGGCCTCCCGTCCGGACAGCCCCTCCGGTCCGCTGCCGAGCAGACGCAGCGCCTCGTCCGGTTCCAGGGCGTGCCACGGCGTCTGCTCGGCGGGGGCCGGGACCGGGCGCCGGTCGACGGTGGTCGCGGACCAAACCCCGGCCGCCATGGCGACCAGCGCGGCCACGTTGACCGGCACCAGGGCGCGGCGCAGCGCGCCCCGGGCCGGGCCGGCGGCGGCGACCAGGCCGCCGGCAACCGACCCGACGAGGGCCAGCCGGGCGCTGCGGGCACTCACCTCCCGGGCCAGCACGGCACCCTCCAGCACCCGCCAGGCCGGCTCCAGCCCCGGTCCGCACAGCAGGTCCGCACCCCACGGCGGGTGCCGGTCGGGGGTGAGCACGCCCACCGCGCAGTCGGCCGCCCGCAGCGCGGCGTCGTCGGCGGCGGCGACCAGCAGCACGCCGTGCCCCTGGCGCTGCAGGTCGCGTACGGCGGCGGCCAGCCGGCCGGGGCGCACCTGCTCGGCCCCGAGGCGGCGCCCGAGCCGCCCGGCGACGACGACCCGGCCCAACCGGCGGGCGGCCGCAACCAGGGCCTCGGCGGACGGGTCGAGGTCGGGTCCCCCGGGTGCGCCGCCACCCGCGAGCACCCGGGCGTCCAGCAGCACCGCGTCGACCCGGTCCAGGCGGCGCAGCGCGGCCGGGTCCAGCGGCACGACCCCCCGGGAGGCGAGGGTGCGGCCGAGCGTAGCGGCGTACGCCTCGCGGCCCAGCCGGGCGGCCCGGGCGGTGCCGACGACCAGCGCGGTGGCGGCCCGCGGCACGCCCCCGGGCAGCAGGGCCGCCGCGGCGGCGACCGTCACCAGGCTGGCCCGCATCGTGTAGCGCTCCACCGGGCCCTGCAACAGGGGCTGCGGGCGGGGGTCGCCCCCCGGTGCCAGGGTGCGGGCGCAGCCGGGGGCGGCGTGCAGCTCGGCTTCCCGGCGCAGCCAGGCGGTACGACGGGCGGCCAGCTCGGCGAGGGTCAGCACCCGGTGCGCGGCGTCAACGACCGGGGTCAGCGGGCCCTGCGCGGCGGCGCTGAGGGCGGCCTGCGCCCAGGCCAGGCCGAGCTCGGTGGCCGCCGGGCCGAGCCGGTCCTCGACCGTGCGGCGCAGCCGGGGCACGTGCTCGAAGACGCTGAGCACGGACACCGCCTCGGTGGGCAGCGCGGGCAGCCGGAACACCCGGCCGGCCAGCCCCCCCGCGGCGCCCAGCAGGTCCCCGGCGAGGGCGGCTCCCTGGCGGACCAGGGGCTCCCGGTCGGCGGGGTGCTCGGTGTCGGCGGGGAACGGCTCCTGGCCGAACCCGTAGGCCGACTCCACCTCGTCGAGCACGTCGAGCAGGTCGTCGACGGCAACGAGGCTCTCGTCGAGCTCGACGACGACCCGGCCGAGGGCGCCGTTGAGCTCGGCTCGCCGGACACCGTCGACGGCCAGCAGGGCGGCTTCCACAGCGCGGCGGAACCCGGCCGGCAGGTCCGGGCGGTGGGCGCCACGGACCTCGAGGTGGGCCCAGCCGTTGGCCCCGGCGCACCGCCGGGTGGTGCGGGTGTGCGGCAAGGCGGGGTCAGGCCGTGCTGGTGCGGTCCAAGCTGGTGCGGTCCGCGCCGGTGCGGTCCGAGCTGGTGCGGTCCGAGCTGGTGCGGTCCGAGCTGGTGCGGTCCGCGCCGCCGGTCCGCCCCGGTCCGGGGCGCGGCCCGCCGTTGCGGCTGCGGCGAGCCACCCAGGTGCCCACCCCGATCGCGGTGGCCACCGGCCAGTCCACCACCTGCAGGGCGGCGAGGAGGCCCAGCCCGGAGTAGAAGGCCAGCCGGTCCGCCGGCGGGAGGTTAGCCCTGACCGCCTCGGTGGCGCGGGCCAGCTCATCCCGGGTCATCCGGGGGACCGGCGGCATTGGCAGCCGGGGCACACCCAGCCGCGGCATGCTGAGGTGGGGCATGGGCACCCGCGGCATGCCCACCTGGGGCACGCTGAGACTGAGGTGGGGCATGGGCACGTTCGGGACCGGCACGCGGCCGCCAATCACGGGGATACTGACCCCGCCCGGGCGCTTCGACGGCCTCGGCCCGGACGCCGCCGCCGACCTCGACGATGGCGCTGACCCGGCCGCGGGCGCCTGCGCAGCCCGAGGGCCACTGCCCCTCTTGCGTGCGGCCGAGGGCCGGGCCCGCGCCGGTGACTTCCGGGTCCCCTGGGCCCGAGTCGGGCTCGGCGTCTGGCTCTGCGTCTCCGTCATGGCGAACCTCCGCGCCGCCCCCTGCCCCCGGTGCTCCTAGTTCATGCCAGGTGTCGGGCAGATGTACAGAGGGAGAACGCCGACTTGACCCAGTGTTCAACTGGGCGCGCCCACCGGGCGGGCCTGCCGACGGTCACTCCCGCCGGTGGGGTTGGGGGCCGATGGTGCGCCCGCTGTGATGCCGGGCCAGGTAGCCGCCGTCGGGTTGCCGTTGCAGCCGCCACCGGCCTTCGTGGAGCAGCTGGTGGTGCCCGGCGCAGGGCAGGACCCCGTTGGCCACGGTGGTGGGGCCGCCGTCCTGCCAGGGCCGCAGGTGGTGGGCGTCGCTCCACCAGATGGGCCGGTCGCACCAGGGCCAGGGGCAGGTGTCCCCGTCGCGGGCGATGATGGCCATCCGCTGGGTCCAGGTGAAGAAGCGGCGCTGCCGGGCGACCGAGGTGACGTGGCCGTCGGGGTCCACCCCGGCGACGACGACGTGGGCGTCGCAGCCGACCCGGTCGGCGGTGCCGGGGGGCACCGGCCCGACCCAGGTGAGCCGGGCGGGGCGCG
>JBMOMH010000059.1:0-1283 GCA_049323135.1 Actinomycetota bacterium | reverse complement strand
TGGTCAACGCCAGCCCCCCCGGGTCCACCACCGTCTGCAGCGGGCGCCGCAGGGCCCACCCGCTGCTGTCCGCCCCCACCGCGTACGCGAAACTGGTCACCTGCGCCGGCGCCACCGGACTGCCCCCACCGTCGGGTCCTGGGCCAACGCCCGCACCCGGTTGGCCGCCGACAAGCCCCGCACCACATTCCCCCGACCCGCCTGGTCGACGTCGCGAACCACCCCCTACAGCAACCACCGAGCCGTTGGCCGGCCCGCCCGGTTCATAGCTCGCCACCCACGCGTTCTCCCCGACCGGGGGGAACTCCGATGGTTCGTCCTGTTCTGTCCCTCCGCTTGACCAAACTATTGCCAAGTGGCCTCTCCTCAGACCTGTTGCAGAGGGTCCCCTTGCCTCTACGTTCCGTGCCGACGCTCTCTGGCACGGGGAGGCTGGTCATGGGTCAGCGGCGAAACCTTGGCGTGGTGACGGTGGCGGCCGTGCTGGCCTCCGGACTGCTGACCCTCCCGGTCTCCGCGGCCGCCGCAGCGGAGAGCGCCGCGGTGGGGTTGACCCGGGGGGAGCCGGTGCCTCCGCCGCGTCTGGTGAGCCCAGCGGCCGACCAGCCGGCGGGGCCCGCCCCCGCACCGGGCACGCCGAGCGGTCCCCGGTCCTCGGAGTTGGAGGCGGCGACGCAGCAGGCACGGGCCGCGGGCGTGTCGGTAGTGGTGGCGGGTCGGACCACGCCGCGGTCGCGCACCCTCGCCAACCCCGACGGGTCGTTCACCACCGAGTCCTCCCCGGCTCCGGTGCGGTGGCGGGACGGCGAGGGTCGCTGGCGGGACGTGGACCTGTCTGTGGTGGTCCGGACGAACGGGTCCGTGGGCCCCCGCTCGGCCCCACCAGCCGCGGGTGAGGTGGGCGCTGACGGCACCGTGAGCGCGAGCAGCCGGGCCGGGACCGTGCGGTGGCGGGCCGACGGGGTTCTGCCCGGCCGGGTCCGAGCAGCGGACTCGGAGATTGTGGCCGCAGCGGGCCTGGGCTCGGGTCGGGACGTGCGGTGGCGGGTGGTGCCCGGGGGCGTGAAGGAGTCCCTGGTGGTCAGCGACCGAACGGGGTCAGCGGGATACCGGGACGTGTTCGATCTGCCCCCTGGGGTAGCGGCGGTGCAGGAATCGGGCTCATCGCAGTTGAGGGTGTAGCCATGGTCGGCGCGTCGGTGCCCGAGTAGGGGGCGAGGTCTCCCGAGGATGGAGGTTCCTACGCCGCCCATCCGGGAGACCTCGACGTGCCTGACGCTACC